>JBCBWF010000144.1:0-11216 GCA_039817245.1 Pseudomonadota bacterium
AGTCGAACGCTCATCCGCGCGAGACGCGGATGGCAGTGCGCCTGAACCGGTGCTTTCACGGCCTCTCGCAGTTCTCGGCGTCGCGCTTCCAAGCCGTGACCGGCTGCGGCGGGGTACTCGAGCGCAATCGAGAAGCTATGCGGCGGCTCGGCTCGCCTTCCGTTCACGATATGTTTGATGGTTTGAGTCAACAATGACGTGGGAGGGCGCGGGCGCTGGGGTGGTTTGGTGCGGTTGGAGTCTGCGCCCGCGCCGGTTTCCGCTCAGCCCATCTGGTGGCTGGGGGTGGACTTGGAGATGGCCTCTTCTTCCGCGTTCATCTCTGCGCCATAGGGCTCGAAGAGTGGGGTGGAGAGGTAGCGCTCGCCGGTATCGGGGAGCATGCAGAGGATCACTGAGCCCGGCTCCGCCTTCTCGGCGATCTGCATGGAGATCGCGAGGGTCGAGCCGCCGGACACGCCGGTGAAGATCCCCTCCTCGGCGGCCATGCGGCGCGCCCAGTGCATCCCGTCGGCCCCGGCGACCGGCAGCAGCTCATCATAGTAGCCGTTGTCGATGGCCTCCTGCAGCACATGCGGGATGAAGTCCGGCGTCCAGCCCTGGATCGGATGGGGCGTGAAGGCGGGGTGGCTCTCGGCCGGGCTGTTATCCGCCGCGCGCGCCTGCGAATGGCCCGAGGCGATGAGCGCGGCGATGTCCGGCTCGGAGAGGATGATCTTCGTCTCCGGCCGCTCGCGGCGCAGCACCCGGGCCACACCGGTCACCGTGCCGCCGGTGCCGTAGCCGGTCACCCAGTAGTCCAGCCGCTCGCCGGCGAAATCGGCGAGGATCTCCCGCGCGGTCGTGTTCTCGTGCATCACCGCATTGGCCGGGGTCTCGAACTGGCGCGCGAGGAACCAGTCGTTCTTCTCGGCGAGCTCCATCGCCTTCTGCACCATGCCGAAGCCCTTGGCCGCGCGCGGGGTGAGGATCACCTTTGCGCCGAGATAGCGCATGAGCTGGCGGCGCTCGACGGAGAAGCTGTCCGCCATGGTCACCACCAGCGGGTAGCCCTTGGCCGCGCAGACCATGGCGAGGCCGATGCCGGTATTGCCGGAGGTCGCCTCCACCACCGTCTGGCCGGGGCGGATGCGGCCCTCGCGCTCGGCGGCCTCGATGATGTTGAGCGCGAGACGATCCTTCACCGAGGCGGCGGGGTTGAAGAATTCAGCCTTCACATAGAGGCGCACATGCGCGGGCGCGATGCGCTGCAGGCGCACGCAGGGGGTGTTGCCGACCGTGTCGACGATGCTCTCGTAGAGCCGTCCGTGACCGGTGGTCTGGCGGACGGATGCGGGGGTCTCAAGCGGGGCCATGGCGTCTTCCTCCCTGGCGGTATGGGTGGGGACCGGGCGTCGCGGCCAAGCGTCGCTTCAGGGCCAGACGCGCCGCGCGGGTCGCCGCACCTCCGATAGGCAGCGTTTTGGCATGGGGCGCGGGCTTGCGCAAACGCCTGATTGCGCATGAAAATTGCGGCCGTTGGATGGAAATTGACAATATGACAACATTGTGGGTTGAAGTATTGACAAAAAAATCCTTTATGAACAGCGTGTTGTTGCATGCATGACAGAATTGATTTAGGTCAACGGCGTGCTGCAGACTGCATGTTAGGCGTGGCCCCAACAAACCGAAAACCGACGCCTGGGAGGAACCGAACATGACGGAACAGAGTGCCATCACTGCCGCTGTCGTGCCCGTGCCGGCCGAGATCGCAGCCTCCGCGCATGCGGATGCCGCGACATACGAGGCGATGTATCAGGCGTCGGTCGCGGACCCGGATGCGTTCTGGGGCGAGCACGGCAAGCGGCTCGACTGGATGAAGCCCTACACGAAGGTGAAGAACACCTCGTTCGACTACCACAACGTCTCGGTGAAGTGGTTCGAGGACGGCACGCTCAATGTCTGCGCCAACTGCGTGGACCGGCATCTGCCCGAGCGCGCGAACCAGACCGCGATCATCTGGGAATCGGACGATCCCGAGGTCGCCCAGCACATCACCTATCAGGAGCTCTACGAGCAGGTCTCCAAGTTCGGCAACGTGCTCCATGCGCTCGGCGTGAAGAAGGGCGACCGGGTGGTGCTCTATCTTCCGATGATCCCGGCGGCGGCCTATGCGATGCTGGCCTGCGCGCGGATCGGCGCGATCCACTCCATCGTGTTCGCGGGCTTCAGCCCGGACGCGCTGGCGGACCGGGTCGACGGCTGCGACGCCAAGCTGGTGATCTGTGCCGACGAGGCGCCGCGCGGCGGGCGCAACACGCCGCTGAAGGCCAATGTGGACAAGGCGCTCGCCAAATGCGCGCCAGATGTGAAGTGCCTGGTGGTGCGCCGCACCGGCGGGGACGTGCCGTTCAATCCCGAGCGCGATGTCTGGTATCACGACGAGGTGGAGCGGGTGACCGACCACTGCGCGCCGGCGGAGTGCGAGGCGGAGCATCCGCTGTTCATCCTCTACACTTCCGGCTCCACGGGTAAGCCCAAGGGCGTGGTGCACAGCAGCGGCGGCTATCTGCTCTACGCCGCGATGACCCACCAGTACACCTTCGACTACAAGGACGGCGATGTCTTCTGGTGCACCGCCGATGTGGGCTGGGTGACCGGGCACAGCTACATCGTCTACGGCCCGCTCGCCAACGGCGCGACGACGGTGATGTTCGAGGGCGTGCCGACCTATCCGGATGCCGGGCGGTTCTGGCAGGTCTGCCAGAAGCACAAGGTGAACCAGTTCTACACCGCGCCCACCGCGATCCGCGCGCTGATGGGCCAAGGCGACGAGTTCGTGACGAAATACGATCTCTCGGACCTGCGCATCCTCGGCACCGTGGGCGAGCCGATCACTCCGGAGGCTTGGCGCTGGTACAACGAGGTGGTGGGCAAGGGGCGCTGCCCCATCGTCGACACCTGGTGGCAGACCGAGACGGGCGGGCATCTCATCACGCCCCTGCCCGGGGCCACGGCCACCAAGCCCGGCTCGGCCACCAAGCCCTTCTTCGGCGTGCAGCCTGTGGTGCTGGACGACAAGGGCAACGAGATCGCCGGCAACCCGGCGGAGGGCGTGCTCGCCATCGCCGATAGCTGGCCCGGCCAGATGCGCACCGTCTGGGGCGATCACGACCGGTTCGTCTCGACCTATTTCGAGATGTTCAAGGGCTATTACTTCTCGGGCGACGGCTGCAAGCGCGACGAGGACGGCTATTACTGGATCACCGGGCGGGTGGACGACGTGATCAACGTCTCCGGCCACCGCATGGGTACCGCCGAGGTGGAGAGCGCGCTGGTGGCGCATCCCAAGGTCTCCGAGGCCGCGGTGGTGGGCTACCCGCACGACATCAAGGGCCAGGGCATCTACTGCTACGTGACGCTCATGGCCGGCGAGGAGCCGACGGACGCCCTCGTGAAGGAGCTGCAGACCTGGGTCCGCGGCGAGATCGGCCCGATCGCGAAGCCGGATGTGATCCAGTTCGCGCCGGGCCTGCCGAAGACCCGCTCCGGCAAGATCATGCGCCGCATCCTGCGCAAGATCGCGGAGAACGAGACCGGATCGCTGGGCGACACCTCGACGCTCGCCGATCCGGGCGTGGTGGACGATCTGATCGAGAACCGCGCCATCAAGTAACCCCGCCACGCCGCTTCCGCGGCACGGCACCGCGCCCCGGCTGAACCCGGGGCGCGGCAGGCCCCCGTGTGCCCGAACGGCACGCGGCGGTTCGCGGCATGCCCGACGCCCTGGCGGCGCCGGACGGTCGCGCTTTGCCAAGGCGCCATTCCTGCCCTGGAGCGGTGCCGAACGGCCGTCCCTTCGCACCGTATGTGCCGGGCCGGGCCGCCCCTTGGGAGCACGCATCCCTCACAATACGAGAAGGAAGGGAACCCATGTCTTCTGAATCCAGCGACAGCTACTGGAAGTCGAATATCCGGATCGTCACGATCTGCCTGGTCATCTGGGCGCTCGTGTCGTTCGGCTTCGGCATTCTGTTCCGCCCGCTCTTGTCCGGCATCAGCATCGGCGGCACCGATCTCGGCTTCTGGTTCGCCCAGCAGGGCTCGATCCTCGTCTTCCTGGCGCTGATCTTCTTCTATGCCTTCTACATGAACCTGCTCGACCGCAAGTACGGCGTCGACGAGGAATAAGAGGCTATTATGGATCAATATACTCTCAACCTGCTGTTCGTGGGCGCCACCTTCGCGCTCTACATCGGCATCGCGATCTGGGCCCGGGCGGGCTCGACCTCGGAGTTCTATGCGGCCGGGCGCGGCGTCCATCCGGTGACCAACGGCATGGCGACGGCGGCGGACTGGATGTCGGCGGCCTCCTTCATCTCGATGGCCGGCCTCATCGCCTTCACGGGCTATGACAACTCCTCCTTCCTGATGGGCTGGACCGGCGGCTACGTGCTGCTTGCCCTGCTGCTCGCGCCCTATCTGCGCAAGTTCGGCAAGTTCACGGTGCCCGAGTTCATCGGCGACCGGTTCTACAGCCCGACGGCGCGGCTGGTGGCGGTGCTCTGCCTGATCGTCGCCTCGGTCACCTATGTCATCGGCCAGATGACCGGGGTGGGCGTCGCGTTCTCGCGCTTTCTCGAGGTGTCGAACTCGACCGGCCTCTTCATCGGCGCGGGCGTGGTGTTCGCCTATGCGGTGCTCGGCGGCATGAAGGGCATCACCTACACCCAGGTGGCGCAGTACTGCGTGCTGATCACGGCCTACACGATCCCGGCCATCTTCATCTCGCTGGAGCTGACGGGCAATGCGATCCCGGCGATCGGGCTCTTCTCGGAGCACACCGCCTCGGGCCAGCCGCTGCTCGCCAAGCTCGACCAGGTGATCCAGGAGCTGGGCTTCAACAGCTACACGGGCCACCACACCTCCACCTTCAACATGGTGCTCTTCACGCTGTCGCTGATGATCGGTACGGCGGGGCTGCCGCATGTGATCATCCGCTTCTTCACGGTGCCGAAGGTGGCGGATGCGCGCTGGTCGGCCGGCTGGGCGCTGGTGTTCATCGCGCTCCTGTACCTGACCGCCCCGGCCGTGGGTGCGATGGCGCGGCTCAACATCGTGGACACCATCTACCCGAACGGCCCGCAGGCCGAGGCGCTGGCCTATGACGAGCGTCCGGACTGGATGAAGAACTGGGAGAAGACGGGCCTGCTCGGCTTCGAGGACAAGAACGGCGACGGCCGGATCCAGTTCTACAACGACAAGTCCGAGGACTTTGCGGCGACCGCGGCTGCGGCCGGCTGGCAGGGCTCGGAGCTGAAGGTGAACCGGGACATCCTGGTGCTGGCCAATCCGGAGATCGCCAATCTGCCGGGCTGGGTGATCGCGCTGGTCGCGGCCGGCGGTCTGGCGGCTGCGCTCTCGACGGCGGCGGGGCTGTTGCTGGCCATCTCCTCGGCGGTGTCGCACGACCTGATGAAGGGCGCGCTCACACCGAATATCTCGGAGAAGGGCGAGCTTCTGTCCGCACGGATCGCCATGGCGGTCGCGATCGGCGTGGCCACCTATCTGGGGCTCAATCCGCCAGGATTTGCGGCCCAGACAGTGGCGCTGGCCTTCGGTCTCGCCGCGGCATCGATCTTCCCGGCGCTGATGATGGGGATCTTCTCCAAGCGGGTGAACAACAAGGGCGCGGTTGCGGGCATGCTCGCGGGCCTGATCTTCACCCTGGTCTACATCTTCAGCTACAAGGGCTGGCTGTTCATCCCGGGCACCGCGTTCCTGGCCGACACGCCGGACAACTGGATCCTCGGCATCTCGCCGCTCTCGATCGGTGCGGTGGGCGCGATGATCAACTTCGCCACGGCGATCTTCGTCTCCAACGCGACCGAGGAGCCGCCGCAGGAGATCCAGGATCTGGTGGAGAGCATCCGCGTGCCGCGCGGGGCCGGTGCCGCCCAGGCGCACTGAACCGACACCACCCGGGCCGGCTCCTGCGGGGGCCGGCCCCTCGCCATCCGCGGCGCGCTGCGGATGGTGCCCCCCAGGGGGCGCCCCCGAGGGGGCATTGCCGAGCCGATCCCGACCATCGACCGAGAGGGCGCCATGCAACCCGGACCGAGCGAGATCGAAAGCTTCCTGGCGCAGCGCCATCCCTATGACGCGCTGGCCCCCGAGGAGCTGACCCGTGCCGCCGCCGCCATCCGCCGCATCGATGCGGCGCCGGGGGACGGGATCTACGAGGCGGGCACGGTGCTGCCGGGCCTCTATCTGGTCGCCGAGGGCACCGTGGAGGTGCGCGATGCCGCGGGCAACGCGGTCTCGCTGCTCGGCCCCGGCAATTCCTTCGCCGAGCGCGGGCTGATGCGCGACGGGGTCGCCGTGACCTCCGCGACGGCCGTGGAGGCGGCGACGCTCTACCTGCTGGACCGCGCCGAGTTCGACCGGCTGCGCAGCGTGGCGCCGATTTTCGAGCAGTTCTTCGCGCGCGGGCGCCCGGCGGTGCCGGCGGCGGCGCGCGGGGGGAACCTGGCGGTGGTCTCCATCGCGGAGATCATGACGCGCGATCCGCTGCGCGTGGGGCCGGATGCGACGATCCAGGAGGCCGCGCGGCTGATGCGCGACCGGGGGGTCTCCTGCCTCCTGGTGAGCGAGGGCGAGCGGCTGGCGGGGATCCTGACGACGGGGGATCTGGCGGGCCGCGCGCTGGCCGAGGGGCTGCCGGGCGAGACGCCGGTGGCACGGGTGATGACCGCGGATCCGGTGACGCTGACGCCCGATGCGCTGGGGATCGACGCGCTGGTGACGATGACCGAGGGGCATATGGGCCATCTGCCGGTGGCCGATGGCGAGGGGCGTCTCGTGGGGATCCTGACGCAGACCGACCTCACGCGCTACCAAGCCGTCTCTTCGGCGCATATGATCGGGGAGATCGCGCGGGCGGGCGATGCGGAGGCGATCGCGGCGGTGACGGCGCGGATCCCGGAGCTTCTGGCGCAGCTCGTGGGCTCCGGCGCGCGGCACGAGGTGATCACGCGGCTGGTGACCGATATCGCCGATGCGGCGACCCGGCGGCTGGTGGTGCAGGCCGAGGCGGCGCTGGGGCCGGCGCCGGTGCCCTATCTGTGGCTCGCCTGCGGCTCGCAGGGCCGGCGCGAGCAGACCGGGGTGAGCGATCAGGACAACTGCCTGATCCTCGACGATGCCGCGACCGAGGAGCACGACGCCTATTTCGCGGCGCTGGCCAAGCATGTGTCGGACGGGCTCGACAAGGCCGGCTACATGTACTGCCCGGGCGACATGATGGCCACGAACCCGCGCTGGCGACAGCCGCTCAGTGTGTGGCGGGAGTATTTCTCGGGCTGGATCCGCAAGCCCGATCCGACCGCGCAGATGCTGGCGAGCGTGATGTTCGACCTCCGCGCGATCGCGGGGGAGACGAGCCTGTTCAAGGGGTTGCAGGCGGAGACGTTGGAGATGGCCTCGGCCAACAGCATCTTCGTCGCCCATATGATCGCCAACTCGCTGAAGCATACGCCGCCGCTCTCGCTCTTCCGCGGCTTCGCGCTGATCCGGCGGGGCGAGCACAAGGACATGCTCGATCTCAAGCATAACGGCGTGGTGCCGGTGGTGGATCTCGGCCGGGTCTATGCGCTGACGGGGCGGCTCGAGCCCGTGAACACGCGCGCGCGGCTTCTGGCGGCGGCGGATGAGGGCGTGATCAGCGCCTCGGGCGCGCTCGATCTGCGCGATGCCTACGATCTCATCGCCGAGACGCGGCTGGCGCATCAGGCCGAGCAGGTGCGCCACGGTGCCAAGCCCGACAACTTCATGGCGCCGGCGACGCTGTCGGAGCTGGAGCGCAGCCATCTGCGCGACGCCTTCGTGGTGGTGAAGACCATGCAATCGGCGCTCGGACAGGGGCGCGAAGCGCTGGCCTGAGCGCCGGCCGGGGAGAGGAACGATGCTGCTAGAGTTCATTGCCACGGTTGCGGCCGGGTTCGCCGGGGCGGGTGTGGTGCTGGGCGCGGGCGCGCTCACGCGGCGCACGCTGCCGCGCTGGGCGGCCCCCGCGGCTGCGGGCAGCGCGATGCTGGCCTTCGCGGTGTGGAACGAGGCGAGCTGGTTCCAGCGCACCGCCGAGGCACTGCCCGAGGGGGTGGTGGTGATCGAGCAGGTCTCAGAGCCGAGCTGGCTGCGCCCCTGGAGCTATGTGGCGCCCAGCGTGAACCGCTTCGCGGCGGTGGATGCGGCGGGGCTGCGGCGCAACGCGGCCGTGCCCGACCAGGTGGTGGTGGAGCTCTATTTCTGGGAACGCTTCGTGCCGCCCTCGCGCCTGCCGGCGGTGATCGACTGTGCCGGCGCGCGCCGGGCGAGCCTGGTGGACGGGGCGTTCGACGCGGAGGGGCGCGTGGTGGATCCGAACTGGCATGCGATGGATCGCGGCGGGGCGCTCTTTCGCGCCGTCTGCCCCACCGCCTGATGCGACGGGAGGAAGGACGATGACCAAATCCGTTCTGCTCGTGGAGGACGAGGACAGCATTGCCATCGCGCTCGAGTTCCTGATCTCGCGCCTCGGCTACCGGTTGCGGCGGGTGGCCGACGGGGCGGATGCCCTGCGCGCGCTGGCCGAGGAGCGGCCGGATCTCGTGCTGCTCGACGTGATGCTGCCCCACGGCTCGGGCTACGAGGTCTGCCAGGCGATCCGTCTGGACCCGGCGATGGCGGGTGTGAAGATCCTGATGATGACCGCGAAGGGCGGGGAGATGGAGCGGCGCAAGGGCCTGGCGCTGGGCGCGGACATGTTCGTGCCGAAGCCCTTCTCGACGGTGGATCTGACGGCGGCGATTCGCATGCTGCTCGATGACGGCGTGGGCGGGCATGACGGCGACAGGGCAGCCGCCGGGCAGGCCTGAGCCATGCTCGAACACTGGAGCCTGCGCCGGCGGATCTTTCTGTTCTTCGCGCTGATCGGCTGCGCGGGGCTGGTGGCGATCGGCGGCGGGCTCTGGCTCGGCTACAGCCGGCTCGGCGATCCGGCAGCACTGTCGGCCTTCGTGCTGGCGGGGCTGGTGGCGGGTTTCGCGCTCCTGGGCGTCACGGCCTGGGTGTGGATGCGCTTCGACGAGCATGTGGCGCGGGCGATCGAGACCCTGTCCTCGCTGATGCGCACGCGCGCGCATGCGGGGGTGGATACGGATCTCGACCAGCTCCCGGGGCGGTATCTCGGCGATCTGGCGCCCGCCTGCGAGGCGCTGGGCTCGGCCCTGTCGGAGAGCCGGACCGCGCTCGATGTGGCCGTGGAGCGCGAGACGGCACGGCTGGCGGCAGACAAGCTGCGGCTCGAGGCGATCCTGCGCGATCTCTCCGAGGGGGTGCTGGTCTGCAATCCGGCCCATGCGATCATGCTCTACAACCGCCAGGCGGTGGCGCTCCTGGGCGCGGGCGGGGATCTGGGGCTCGACCGGCCGCTCTTCACGCTGCTGCGCGCCGCGCCGGTGCAGCATGCCTTCGAGCGGCTGGAGACGCTGCGCCGCGCGGGCGGGGGCGTGCGCGAGGGGCGCGATCTGCTCTGCAGCACGGTGGACGGGGCGCGGCTCCTGCAGGCGCGGATGAGCCTCATCGCCGGCGATGACGACGTGACCGACGGGCTGCTCGGCTATGTGCTCACCTTCCGCGACATCACCGAGGATCTGGCCGCGCATGCGGAGCGCGACCGGCTGCTGAGCGAGTTCGTGGACACGACGCGCCGGCCGGCGGCGAACCTGCAGACCACGCTGGATGTGCTGGCGAGCCTCGGCGACGGGGACCGGGAGATGCGCCGGCGGCTGCAGGACAGCATGGCCGGCGAGATCGGCGCCTTCGCCGCCAAGGTGGGCCGGCTGGCGGATCGCTACGATGCCGGGCGGGCGCGGAGCTGGCCGATGTCCTCGATCAGCGCGAACGATGTGCTGGACAGCATCGCGGTGCGCTTCGGCCAGGCGGGAGCGGCGGAGGAGGGGGCCGCAGAGGCGCCCGCGATCCCGAGGAGCGGGGCGGGCCGGCGGATCGAGGCGGGCGCGGGGCGGAGCGTGGAGATCGTGCCCGCGCCGGGGATCCGCCTGCATTGCGACGCGTTTGCGCTGGTGGAGCTGATCGCGCTTCTGCTCCGCAGCCTGCTGGCGATGGGCTATGCGGAGCATGTGCGCCTCTCGGTGCTGCCCAATGGCGAGCCCGGCACGGCGACGGGGCCGCGGGCGCGCCAGGGCGCGCCGGGGGAGGTGTGCGTCGCGCTCTCCTGGGAGGGCGAGGTGCTGCCGGTGGCGCATCTGGAGCGCTGGCTCGCGGAGCCGCTGCATGTGGGCTATGGCGGTTTCAGCGGGCGCGAGGCGCTGGAGAGCCATGGCACGGAGCTCTGGCCGGAGGCCGAGGCGGGCGGGCGCGCGCGCCTCTGCCTGCCGCTGGCAACCGCCGCGGAGCGGGTGCGCGCCGCGGGCATCGACGAGCGCGCGGAGTTCTACGATTTCGACCTCGCCGCCCAGGGGGCCGCGGCGCTCGGCGACGACCATCTGCTCTCGCAGCTCACACTCGTGGTGTTCGACACGGAGACCACGGGACTGGAGCCGTCGCGGGGCGACGAGATCGTGCAGATCGCGGCGGTGCGGATCGTGAACGGCCGGGTGCTGCGCGGCGAGGTGTTCGATGCGCTGGTGCATCCCGGCCGGCGCATCCCGCCCGCCTCGACGCGGATCCACGGCATCACCGACGCGATGGTGGCCGATGCGCCGCCGATCGGCACGGTCGGCCGGCGGTTCCACGATTTCTGCGAGGGCGCGGTGCTGGTGGCGCATAACGCGGCCTTCGACCTCGCCTTTCTGCGCCGGGCCGAGGGGGCGGTTGGGCGCGCCTTCGATCACGCAGTGATTGACACCGTGCTGCTCTCCGCCCTGGTATACGGACAGACAGAGAGCCACACGCTCGATGCGCTGGCCGAACGGCTGGCAGTGCGCATTCCGCCGGAGACCCGGCACACCGCGCTCGGCGACAGCTACGCCACGGCGGATGTGCTGGTGACGCTGATGCCGCTGCTCGCCTCGAAGGGCCACCGCACGCTGGGCGAGGTGCTCCGGGCTTCGGCCGAGATGCATGCGTTGCGGCGCGCCCAGGCGCGGTACTGACGGCGGCATCCGGCGAGAGGGAAGGGGACGGCGATGGAGCGCATCGGCAATGGACCGCCGGGGAGCGGCCATGCGGGCGGG
>JBCBWF010000194.1:0-9005 GCA_039817245.1 Pseudomonadota bacterium
CCCCGTGCCCCCCACCCCCGCGCCACCGGAGACACCCCTGTCCGATGCCCACCCCTATGACGACCAGAACATCGTCGCCAAGATCCAGCGCGGCGAGATCCCCAGCACCAAGGTGCTCGAGACCGAGCACAGCTATGCCTTCCAGGACATCTACCCCAAGGCGCCGACCCATGTGCTCGTGATCCCGAAGGGCCCGTATGTCGATGCCGAGCATTTCGGCGGTGCCGCCAGCGATGCCGAGATCGCCGATTTCATGCGCGCCGTCGCCACCGTCTCGCGCGACACCGGCGTGGCGCCCGGGGCCGGCGGCGGCGGCTTCCGCCTCGTCTCCAATGCGGGCGCGGACGGCGTGCAGGAGGTCCCGCATTTCCACGTCCACGTCCTAGGCGGCCGCGTTCTCGGGCGCATCGTGCCGAAGCTCGAGGACTGATGCAGCCCTGCACGTGCAAAGGCGCGCGTCATTCGCTACCAGAGGACATGAGGGAACGGAGCTAAGCATCTGAGCAGGGGGCCGGAGCCGGCGGCATGGGGATCCTCGACACAAGGCTGTCGCGCTTCACGGTGATCTCCGGGATCGGCTGGCTGATCGATCTGTCGCTGATGCTCGGCCTCGTCGCCCTCGGGCTCGGCGCCTTCGAGGCCAACCTCGTGGGCGCCTTCTGCGGGGTCAGCTTCGTCTTCGTCGCGGCCCAGCGGCGCGTCTTCGTCGCCGCGGGCGGGGTGCGGCTCGGCATGCTCGCGGCCTATCTCGCCTGGCACGCCATCGCCATCACCGCCGCCTCCGCGCTGATCGGGCTGATCGCCGGGGCGCTCGCCGGCCCCGCCGCCGCCCTGCGCGACGCGCTCGCAGCCCTTCTGCCCGGCCCGCTGGTCCCCGGCGCCCCGCTCATCGCCGCCGGCGCCGCCAAGGCGCTCGTCACGCCCCTCACCCTCTACGCCAACTTCCTCGTCATGGGCCGGCTCCTCGAGGGCCGCGTCTCCTGGCGCTAGGCCCACAGGAACTGAGCCATGACCGAGCGCACCCTGGTCTTCATCCCCATGTACAACTGCGCCGCCCAGATCGGCCGCGTGCTCGAGAAGCTCGCCGATCCCCGCGTCGCCGGCGTGGTCGACGGGGTGGTCTGCATCGACAACCGCTCCACGGACGGCACCGCCGAGGCCGCCGCCGAGGGCCTCGCCAGGCTCGCCCTCCCCGAACGCACGCTCCTGCGCAACGACGACAACTACGGTCTCGGCGGCTCGCACAAGGTCGCCATCGCCTTCGCCGAGCGCCAGGGATACGACTGGCTGATCGTGCTCCATGGCGACGACCAGGGCTCGATCCTGGACCTCGTCCCCCAGCTCGAAGCCGGCGCGCACCGCGAGACCGACTTCTTCATGGGCGCGCGCTTCATGCGCGGCTCCCGCCTCGTCGGCTACTCCGCGCTCCGCACCGCCGCCAATGTCGTCTTCAACTGGATCTTCTCCGCGGTCTCCGGCAAGCGCCTCTACGATCTCGGCTCCGGCCTCAACCTCTTCCGCGTCGCCGCGTTCGCGGACGGGTTCCACCTCAAATTCGCCGACGATCTGACCTTCAACTACTACCTCATCCTCGGCGTCGTCGCGCGCGGGCACGAGGTGCGCTTCTTCCCGCTCACCTGGCGCGAGGAGGACCAGGTCTCCAACGCCAAGCTCACCCGCATGGGCTTCCAGATCCTGCGGCTCCTGCGCCAGCGCGTGCTCGCCCCGCGCGCCTTCCTCGAGGCCGAACACCGCGCCACGCCGCGCAGCGCCTACCCCTCCACCGAGATCGGCGCCTGGCGCGATGCGGGCGCGGGGGGGCCGGGCTGAAAGGGCTTGTCGATAACGCGCAGATCGCGCGCCTGCGCGCCCGGGCCGAACGGCTCTGGGCGGAGGAGCGTCCGCGCGTCCTCGCCGCCGGCGCCGCGGCCGCCGTCGCGCTGCTCTGGATCGTCTTTCGCGGGGCGGAGATGGCGTCGGACGTGCCCTTTCTCGCCGCCATCGGCTCGGGCCTTCTCTATCTCGGCTCGCATGGCCTGCGCGCGGTGCGCCTCGCGCTGCTGACCGCGCCGAGCCTCCAGGTCTCCGCACGCACCGCGGTGCTCCTGCACCTGGTCACGGCGCCGCTCGCGGTCTTCACGCCCTTCAAGCTCGGCGAGCTCGCGCGGCTCCACCAGCTCTACCTCATCAGCCGGCGGCTCCTCACCGTCGTCATCCTGCTCCTGGTCGAGCGGGTGCTCGACGCCGCCCTCCTTCTCCTCTTCTTTGCCTGGCTCCTCTCCGCAGGCGAGCCGTTGGGGCCGGCGGCGGACACGCTGGTGCTGGTCGCCGCCGCCGTGGTGCTCTCGGCGGCCATCGCCTTCCTGCTCGGCCCCTCCGCGCTCGGCGGTGTGCAGCGCTACATCCTGGTCTACCACCAGCGCCCGCTCGCGCGCCGGGTCCTGCGCTATGTGGATCTCGCGCGGCGCGGCGTGGTGATCGGCGCAACCCAGCTTCGCCGCCAGGGCGCGCAGCTCGGCTTCATCACCGCCCTCATCTGGCTCATGGAGCTCGGCGCGGTCGTCCTGCTGGTCGCTGCGGCCTTCGGCGAGGGCGCAGTGGCCGCCGGCGCCCTGCTCCTCTCGCGTACCATGCAGGAATGGCTGGTGATTTTCGGGGGCGACAGCGAGCCCGGCGTCATCGCGGCCGTCTCCATCAACCTCACCGCGCTGCTCCTCGCCTGGCCCGCCTGCGTGTGGCTCTATCTCGGCCGGCTCGAGAAGGAGACCCATCGCCGCCGCCCCGTCATGGGCCAGCCCGTGCCGCAGGACGCGCCGCCCACCGTCGTGGTGATCCTCGACGACCGCATGATCCCGCCGCGCGAGATCGAGACCGTGCTCGGCCCCGTGCGCTACTCCCAGATCCTGCGCCGCCGCCGCCGGCTCGCGGACGAGCTCGTCGAGGCCGCCGGGATCGACGGCACCGAGATCGTCCGCGTGCGCGACGACCGCGCCGCACGCGCGCTCGCCATCCGCATCGCCGATCGCGGGGCAGGGCCGGTCTATCTGCGCCTGCCCACCTGCATCGCCCCCCTGCGCATGGATCTTCTCGGCCCCCTCGCCGAGAAGGCGCGCTACGCGCTTGAGACCATGTTCCTCTGCCCGCTGGCCGAGGACGAGGCGCCGATGATCCTCGCCCACACCGATGCCGCGGCCCTGCTCCAGGCCGAAAGCACCGAGGCGCGGCGCGCGGTGCTCCTGCGGCTCTCCGAGGGCGCGCCCTGCATGGTGGACCATCTCGGCTTCACCGATCTGCGCCGCACCCGCCCGCTCCTGCACTTCCTCTCCGGCTCCACCGAGACGCGCCATTTCAACGAGACCGCGGCGGAGGCCGGGGTCTTCCGCAAGGCGTCGTCCGATGTCGCCAAGATGCGCCGCGAATACCGCTACTTCCACGTGGCGCCGGAGGGCACGAAGCGCTTCCTCGTGCCGACCTTCGCGCATTGGGAGGCGGAGGGGCGCGCGGGCTACGCCATGGAGCACATGGCCGTGCCCGATGTGGCGCTCCAATGCATCCACCAGGCCTTCTCCGAGGCCGATTTCGCGCTCCTGCTCGACCAGTTCTTCGCCTTCATCCGCGCGCGCGAGCCGGGCGAGGGCGGGCGCGCCGCCGCCCGCGCCGCGTGGCAGGACCAGATCCTGGGCAAGCTCGACACCCGGCTCGACGCCTTCGCCGAAACCGCGGAGGGGGTTGCCCTCGACCGCATCCTCGCCGCATCCGGCCCCATGGGCGATCTCGCCGCCATGCGCGCGCGCGCCGCCCCGCTCCTCGACCAGGCGCGCCGGCGCGACAAGGCCGAGGCCCCGGTCTTCGGCCATGGCGACCCCTGCTTCTCCAACATCCTCTTCGACCGCCGCCTCGGCCTCATGCGCCTGATCGACCCCAAGGGGGCGGACACGCTGGAGGACGGGATGATGCATCCCGCCTACGACCTCGCCAAGTTCAGCCACTCCGCCCTCGGCGGCTACGACTTCATCAACAACGATCTCTTCTCCTGCCCGCTGGACGAACGCCAGAAGCTGGGGCTGAAGCTCGACCAGGGCGGCCCCCCCAGCTGGATGGGCGAGGCCTTCGCCGCCCGGCTTGACACCGCCGGCTTCGACCGCTTCGTTGTCCGCGCAGTGGAACTCACCCTCTTCCTCTCCATGCTACCCCTGCACACAGACCACCCCCGCAAACTCTCGGGCTATGTGCTGGTGGCCTCTGGGATCATCGAAGAACTGGAGCGAAGCGCTTGATCGCGAAGGAAAAGGTTCTCGTGGTGGATGTCGACGGCACGCTCTGCCCGGAGAAGCAGCCGGGCCAGAGCTATGCCGATCTGCCGGTGGAGCCGCAGCTTCTGGCCCGGCTGAAGGCGCTGAAGGCGGAGGGCTGGCATATCGTCCTGCACTCCGCGCGCGGCATGCGCACGCATGAGGGCAACCAGGGCGCGCTCTACGCCCATGTGCTGCCCGTGATGCTCGACTGGGCGGCGCGCAACGGGGTGCCTTACGACGAGATCCTGCTCGGCAAACCCTGGCCGGGGCGGGACGGCTTCTACGTCGACGACCGGGCCGTGCGCCCGCGCGAGTTCCTGGAGAACGATCTCGAGGGCCTCGCAGCCCTGGTGGCGCGCGACCGGGTGGCCCGGCCGGAGGAGGGCGAGTGAGCGCCGCCGGCGGCACCATGGCGATCACCATGGCCGGCCTCGGCAGCCGCTTCGCCAAGGCGGGCTACGACCGGCCGAAATACGAGGTCGACGCCCTCGGCCGCCCGCTCTTCGACTGGTCGATGCTGAGCCTCACCGCGTTCCGCGACGCGGGCTGGCGCTTCGCCTTCGCCATCCGCCGCGAGACGGAGGCCGAGCCCTTCATCCGCGCGCGCTGCGCCGCCCTCGGCTTCGATGCCGGCGAGATCCTGGCGCTGGACGGCGTGACGGACGGGCAGGCGACCACCGCCGACCTGCTCGCCGCCACCGCGCTCGCGGACGCGCCTTTCGCGATCTACAACATCGACACCTTCGCCGCGCCGGGCGCGATGGTGCCGCCCGACCCTGCGGACTGCGCCGGCTGGGTCCCTTGTTTCGCCGCGCCGGGCGATGGCTGGTCCTTCGCGCGGCTCGATGCCGGGGGCCGGGTCGTCGAGCTTCGCGAAAAGCAGCGCATCTCGCCTCACGCCACCATCGGGCTCTACTGGTTCGACAGCGCGTCGCGCTACCGCGACGCCTATGCGCGCTACTACGCCGAGCCCGGGCGCGAGGAGAAGGGCGAGCGCTATGTGGCGCCCCTCTACAACCAGCTCATCGCGGATGGTGCGGTGGTGCGCATCGCCGAGCTGGCGCCCGATGATGTGGGCATGCTCGGCACGCCGGAGCAGGTGGAGGCCTTCATCGCAGCCCCCCCGCCCGCGGCCGCGGCGCTGGCGCTCGGCTGAGCCTCAGCCTCAGGCGGGCGGCTCGTTGGCCGCCGCGTCGGGAGCGTTGGCGCGGCGCCGATAGAGCTTCCAGAACGCGTTCTCCCCGGCCGGCTCGAACGCCGCCTCCACATAGTCGAGATAGATGCTCTGCATCAGCACATCGGGCTGGCGCGTCTCGGTCGGCCGGATCATGACGAACTCGACATCCGAGAACAGCGTCTCCGCGGGGACATGCACCGTGTCCGTGATATTGCGCCAGGCGTCGTACCAGTTGCTGCTGTAGCGCGGCGGGGCAGCACCCATGAGCATCGGATAGGGGTTGGAGAAGGTCAGCGGCAGGATCGCGCCCTGTCCCGGCTGGCCCGCACCCGCCTCGCGCAGCAGCGCGAGCCCGTTGAAGAGCGTGCGCATGTTGCGACAGGAATCCCAGTAGCACCGCCCGTCCGGATGTTCGCGGAACACATAGGAGGGCATGTAGAGCCCCTGCATCGGCGTGCCCGCCAGCTCCGGCAGCGCCTGGTCGCGCTTGGAATAGACCATCTGCGCCGTCGAGGCCGAGACATCCAGCAGCGGTGTCCGCGCCACCACGGCAAAAAGCGCCACGAACGCCAGCGCGCGCACCGTCCCGGTCACCGCGACCAGCATCGTGCCGAGGTTCTCGCCGGCCTCCTCCTCGCCCGCCCGCGCCACGGGATAGCGGCGCCACCACTCATAGGCGATGAGCGGCGTGAGGAAGGCGAGCGCCGCGCCGTGCACGGGATGGTTCTGCATCAGCACCACCACGCCGGCCGAGGCGCAGGCGCCGATCAGCAGGATCGGCTGCCAGCGCCGGAAGGGCCAGGTGAGAAGGCCCGTGGGTCGCTCGGTGGCATCGAGCAGCGCCAGAAAGAGCAGCGCGGCTGAGGCATAGAGCCCGCTTTCGCCCAGCACGCGGAAGAGCTTGAAGAGCCGCGGCGGCGCCTGGATCGAGAGGATCCGCTGCAGATCCGCGATATAGGCCCCGATGAGCCCGGTGGAGAGCGCGACGACAGCCAGCACCGCGGCACAGCCGAGAAGCGCGAAGAGCCCGTCCCGCCAGCCCTGCCGGCGGAGCACGCTGCCGCAGACGAGAAGCCCGAGCGCCGCGATCCCGTAGGTGACCTTCAGGAGCAGGAGCAGCGCGATCGCCACACCCGCCAGCACCGCCCCCGGCCAATCCACCCGATGCGCGGGCAGGCAGAAGCGCAGCGCCACCGGCACCAGCAGCGCCCAGCCCCAGCGGTTGTAGGGGGCGAGAAAGCTCGCCGCGTCGATCGGGAAGGTCACGTTCTCCTCGCGCGGGCTGATTGCGGCGCCCACGGCCACGAGCACGGCGAGCGCGATCACGAAGGCGGAGGCGCGGCGCGCCAGGCAGCCCACGGTGACGGCGGCGGCGAAGGCCGCGAAGAGCGCGTTGGCCTGCACGATCGTGACGATCGAGGCCTCGCCGAGCTGCAGCGCCGCCGCGAACACCCAGAAGAAGGCCGGCCCGATCGGGCTGAAGAAGTCCAGATGCGGCTGGTAGCCCGCCTCCACCTTCTTGATCGCATCGGCGAGGAACCAGACGTCCACGAGGTGACGCTCGAACTCGAAACGGAGCCCTTCGGTGGCGAAGGCCGTGGCGAGCCCCGCGGCGGCGAGCAGGGCGGCCGCGGCCGTCAGCAGCGTCTGCATGGTGACCCGCTGCAGCACCAGCCTGCCGAGCAGAACGAACCCCGCGACCGCCGCGACGATCAGATAGGTCAAGAGATAGTACATCGCGCCATCCCCCCCGGGAGCATGTTGCGGCATCGCGCATGGCGTCTGCGCCACCGCGCCAACCGCCTCCGTAACCCCCCGCCTCCGTGATGCCGAAGCCTCCCCGAGGCGTCAAGCGGCGAGCGGACCCTGCGCGATCGCCCCTCCAAGCGCGTTGAGATTTTTCGGGAATCTTTTTTGCCTTCCGCCCTGAACCCTTCTTCGCGCAGGCGGCACTAACGGAGTATACGAAGTACGGAGGGCAGGATGCCGCTACAGATCGTCGGGGCGAGCCACATGCAGAGCAGTTCGGAAGAAACCGACCTGGCGCTTCTTGTGGCCACGGCACAGGGCGACATGAGCGCCTTCGAGCGTTTGCAC
Organism: Pseudomonadota bacterium; assembly: GCA_039817245.1. GTDB lineage: Bacteria > Pseudomonadota > Alphaproteobacteria > Rhodobacterales > Rhodobacteraceae > Thermohalobaculum. The sequence continues at coordinate 7,570 of JBCBWF010000194.1, forward strand.
CGGCGGTTCCACCCGCGCCTCTTCGGCTTCGCACTGCGACTGACGGACCGACACGACCTCGCAGAAGAGGTCGTCAACGACACGATGATGACGGTGTGGCGCAAGGCGGCTGCCTTCCAGGCTCGCTCGCGCGCCTCCACCTGGATCTTCGGGATCGCCTACCGGATCGCGCTGAAGGCGCGCCATCGCCGCCGGGGAGACCGGCTGCACGACGAGATCGACGACGAGATGCCCGCCGAGCGCACGGGCACGCAGGAGGTGGAGGCGCTCTTCGACCGCAAGCAGGTGGCAGCAGCCCTGCGCCTCTTGCCGACGAAGCAGCGTGCCACGGTGGAGCTTACGTATTTCTACGGCTACGCGCTGGCCGAGATTGCGGAGATCACGGATTGCCCGGTCGGCACCGTGAAGACCCGCATGTTCCATGCCCGCGCCCGGCTGCGCGAGATCCTGAGCGGCGACCTGGCCGCGGGCTCGCTTGCCGGAGCGGACAAGGGGACCAGTGGGGGAACCCAAGGGGGTGAAGGATGACGACGGAGGACAGACAGCGCGGTGCCGAGCAGCAGGATCCATCTCACGACGAGGTGTGGCTGCTGATCCCCTGGTACGTTAACGGTACGCTGGATCCGGAGGAGCGGCAGGCGGTGGAACGCCTTGCGGCGACCGATCCGGAGATTGCGGCGGAGATCCGCGCCCAGTCCCGCCTCGCGGAGGCGGTGAGCAGCCTCGACGAAGTCGACGCTGTGACCGAGCGGAGCTGGTCGGGCCTTGCCGCCGCGATCGCCGCGGAACAGGCCGCGCCCGCCTTCGCCGCGCCCGCGCCGCAGCCGGCGCCGCGCGGCGGCATCTCGGCCTGGATCGAGCGGCTCTGGGGGGCCACGCGCGAGCAGGCGAGCCGGCTCGGCACCGGCCCGCTCGCCCTCGGCGGCGGGCTCGGCGCCTGCGCCATGGCGGCCGTCGCGGCGGTGATGGTGTTCTCGGCGGATGGGCCGGCGCCGGTCGGCACGCAGTACGACACGCTGACCAACCCCGCGGCCCAGGCGGCCGGCGTGGTGGTTCGCCTGAAGGTGGCCGAGGGCGTGTCGGAGGCGGAACTCGCCGCGCTGGTCGGCGCCCACGGGCTCGAGATCGCCTCGGCGCCGAGCGATGGCGGGGTCTACACGCTGGTCGCCCGCCCGGGCGAGGATGCCGCGGCCGCGGTCGCCGCGCTGGACGGCCTGCCGGAAGTGCTCTTCGTCGGCCTGAGGACGCAGCCATGAGGGGGTCGCGCTGGGTTCTCGCCCTCCTGCTCCTGGCGCTCGCCGCCTGCGCGCAGACCTCGGCCGACCAGGCGCCGCCCTGGACCCTGGTGCCCGCGCAGCAGATCCAGGACGAGCGCCACCTGATCGTCACGGTGGCCCTCGCCGAGCCCGAAGCGCTCGCCGCGCTGGCCGAGCGGC
>JBCBWF010000293.1:0-6526 GCA_039817245.1 Pseudomonadota bacterium
GCCAACCAGGCGGAGGGCCGGCCCCAGGCCGGTGCGCATGCCGGGCCTGCGGGCGAGGCGGCGGCCGTGGGCGGCAACGCCAACGGCGCCAATGGCGGCGGCGGCCAGCGCGCGCGGGGCGAGGGTCGCGGGCGCGGCCAGGGCCAGGGTCAGGGCAACGGGCACGGCCAGGGCCCGCAGGGCGGCGGCAAGGGCAAGGGCGGCAAGAACCAGCCGCGCCGCGATCATGACAAGCAGGATGCCAACCGCCGCCCGCCCAAGCGCGCGGAGAAGCCGGTCGATCCGGACAGCCCCTTCGCGATCCTGGCCCAGCTCAAGAACAAGTGACCGAGCCTGCCGTGCCCAACTCCGCCTTGCCCAGCCCCGCATCGCCCATCCCCGCATCGCGCAGCCCCGCACGCCCTGCGCAATGAGCGACCCGGCGGCACGCCAGCGCGTGGACAAGTGGCTCTGGTTCGCGCGCTTCTTCAAGACGCGGGGGCTGGCGGGCGAGGTGGCGGCCTCGGGCAAGCTGCGCATCAACGGCCGGCACTGCGCCAAGCCCGCCCAGGCGGTGGGGCCCGGGGACGAGCTCAGCTTCGTGCAGGGCGGCCGGGTGCGCGCGATCCGGGTGGAGGCGATCGGCGCGCGGCGCGGCCCTGCCTCGGAGGCCCAGACGCTCTACACCGATCTCGACCCGGCCCCGCCCCCGGGTGCGCAGACCGCGCCGGCGCCCGAGCCCCGCGCTGGCGAACGGCCCACCAAGAAGGACCGTCGTGAAATTGATGCACTGCGGCGGCTAGACCCTTGATGCATCGCGCCGACGGATGATACCGGAAAAGGTGTCCGAAGCAGGCGGGATCGTCCGCGCCGTCCTCCCCGCATCGGACCGTCCCAGGCCGCAGGAGCGCGACGATGACCTATGTGGTGACCGACAATTGCATCCTCTGCAAATATACCGATTGCGTGGAAGTTTGCCCGGTCGACTGTTTCTATGAAGGCGAGAACATGCTCGTCATCCATCCGGACGAATGCATCGATTGCGGGGTCTGCGAGCCGGAATGCCCGGCGGATGCGATCCGGCCCGACACGGAATCGGGGCTCGAGAAGTGGCTCGATGTGAACAAGAAATACGCGGATGCGTGGCCCAACATAACGCAAAAGAAAGATCCGCTTCCGGAGGCTGAAAAACGCGACGGCGAATCGGGCAAATTCGAGGCGCATTTCTCGGAAAAGCCCGGCGATGGTGACTGAAGGCGGGCGGTGCGTCCCGGATTCGGTCATTTGGACTGTGGCGGCAGCGTGACCAGTCCTTGATCTCTATCAGACTCGCAAAGTCCGTCGATCTCTGTTATATTTAAATTTCATGACGGAGCTGCCACCGAGCTGTGGCGTTCCGCCCTGTCGGAGACGGACTACGCCGCCATTCCCGGGAAACCGTGAGTGGGGCATATTTTGCGCCCGAAAACCCCAGTTCGGGCAGTGGCTGACCGGAGAAATCATGTCGAAGAAGAACAACCAGCTCTCGGGAGAGTTCCGCGCCAACGACTATGTAGTGTACCCGGCGCACGGTGTGGGTAAGATTGTCTCGATCGAAGAACAGGAAGTTGCGGGCATGAAGCTCGAACTCTTCGTGATCTCCTTCGAGAAGGATAAGATGACGCTGCGTGTCCCGACGGCCAAGGCCGCCTCGGTGGGCATGCGCTCGCTCGCCACGCCCGATCTGGTCTCGCAGGCGCTGGACACGCTGAAGGGCCGTGCCAAGGTGAAGCGCGCGATGTGGTCGCGCCGCGCCCAGGAGTACGAGCAGAAGATCCATTCGGGCGATCTGATCTCGATCGCCGAGGTGGTGCGCGATCTCTACCGCGCCGGAGACCAGCCGGAGCAGTCCTATTCGGAGCGCCAGCTCTATGAGGCGGCGCTCGAGCGGCTGACCCGGGAGCTTGCGGCTGTCGAGGATCTCGACGAAAGCACGGCGGCGGAGAAGGTTGACGCGGTGCTGGAGGCGAAGGCCGCCTGAGCCTGCCGCCAAGCTGCCACGAGACGAGGGCCATCCGAGGGGGTGGCCCTTTTTTCGTTGTGAGCCGCTGCTGAGGGTGGCACTTGGCCGGTGCTCGGCGGCGGTGGCGTGGACGGAGTGAACGACCTTGCTCCCGCTCCCACCCACGTCATTATTCCCTCTGAATATAGAACATAAAGTGAACATACCGCATCTTGAGACCCGACGGTCAATTCGTGGCTTTGGTTATCGGGCGTTCACACTCGGTCGCAGAAAATGTCGTGGGTGGGAGCGGCCGCGGAAGCGTTTCTGAACGCTTCTGAGAGCTCGGGCGCTGCGCCGGACCGGCTTGAGCGCGCCCCGGTGTTGCTCGTCGACGGGTGGCATTGCTTCAGCCGCATCGCTGAACGCGAACACCGTTGCTTGGCCTGTGCGGGCTGGACCTGCATGGGCGCAAGGATCGGCGTTTGACGTTGCGACGGCGGCTACCAGCGCGGCATCAATGTCCGGCCGGTCGCGAGCTGGTGCGAGGGGCTGGAAAGGCATCGGATCGATGAGGGCCTTTTCGGCGGGGCGACGCTCCGCGGGCACGGTCTCACGGACGGGCGTCAACGGCGCGTTGCGCGGCATCAGGTCGGCGCCTTGAGGGTGCAACTTCGATAGGCGGACGGGCACCGCCATGCGGGAGCGCTCTTCGCGATCCTCCGCGTCGGGGCGCGGGTAAGCGCTTGAGCAGCCGTTACGCCGCGCGCGGGCAGGCGGCACACGGGTGTGACGGCGTGATCGGGATCGCTTCCTCGAGCGCTAGCGACCGAGGGCGGGGCAATGGCCTGTGCGGCGCGTTTGCGGTGCTTTCAGCATGGGCCCTGACGACGCGGAGGCACTGGGCCGGCGGGTCAGCGTCGCTCGAGCGTGACCGTGCGGAGGCCGATGCCGAGGCGGCGGGGGTCGCCCTGCCCCTGCGGATCGCGCGGATTGGAGATGCGCAGCGTGAGCGTCAGCGGATGATCGGCGGGGCGCGGGGCGGACAGGTCGATGGAGATCTCGGCCTCGCGCAAGCCGGCATCGAAGCGGTGCTCCGCGAGGAGGCGTCCGTCGAGCAGGACGGTGACGCGCTGGCGGGGCGTGCGCGCGTCGAGATAGGCGGTGAGCGAGAGGCGGAGGCGCGCCGGGCGCGCGGCCTCGCCCGGCGCGGGCTGGAGGATGAGGCTGGCCTCCGCCCCGTCGGACCAGACGCCCCAGGCCTCCGTGCCCGACCAGCCGGTACCGAGGATGCGGCGCGCGGTGCGTTCGCCCATGGCGAGGCGGGTGCCGAGGGCGAGGCGCGGCCCGAGGCGGACGATCTCGGCGCGTTGACGCTCGCGGGCGGCGGGGTCGGCCGGGCACGCGACCCAGAGGCCCGCGCGGGCGAGGTAGAGCGACCAGAAGGCGGCGCGATCCTCGCCGGGCGCGAAGGGGAGGCGGCGCTCGGGATCGATGGTCGGGCCGAGCCCGGCGGGATCGGCCGGGCGGGCCTCCGGCGCGCAATGGAGGAGCGCGGCGCGGTGCCAGACCGCGGCGTCTCCCGCCATGCGCGCGGCAGTGGCGGCGTTGTGGAGCCCCGCCGCGGTGGCGATCAGCGCGGTGACGGCACCGGCGGCGAGGCAGGCGGCGCGGCGGCGTGCGGGACGGTTGGCGAGGGCAAGGGCCCCCGCTGCGAGGAGAACTGCAAGGCCCAGCGCGCTGGTGCGGCTGTCGAGATAGCCGCAGACGCCGTCCTCCAGGCACCAGCGCTGCTGGCGGAGGGCGGCGGTGACCGGGAGGGTCACGATGAGCATGCCAAGCGCGGCGAGGGCCGCGATGGCGGCAAGCGGCGGGCGCCAGCGCGGCAGGCGCCAGAGGGCGAGCGCCATGGCGGCCCCCAGGGCGAGGCCGGTGGCGAGGGCGGCGAGCCAGGTTCCGGCCGGGGCGAGCGCGAGGGCGGGCTCGAGGCGCGGCAGGACGGTGCCGGCGAGGATGTGGTGGAGCGTGGTCTCGGCGAGGCGGGCAAGCGCGAAGGCGCCCTCGGGAGCGTTGCCCTCGTAGCGCGACGGGACGAGGAGGCGGAAGCCGAGATGCACAGCAAGGGTGGCGGCGAGGATGGCGGCTTCGGCGCGCGCGCGCGAATGGCCGGCGAGGCGCCGCCAGCCGCCCTGCCCCGCCTCCGCGGCCCAGCTTGCCAGCAGGAGGGCGAGGCCGAGGAGGAGGGCGTACTCCGTGACCAGCATCGCGGCGGCCATGCCTGTGAGCACCAGGGGGCTCGACCCGGCGCGGTGGAGACGGATGCGGCAGGCGAGGAGGAGCGCGAAGGGCAGGCTGTTCTGCAGTGGATAGGCATTGGGCGGCATGTGCTCGTAGGCGAGCGGCTGCAGCGCGAGCCAGGCGAGGAAGACGGGCCAGGCGAGCCGGGGATGGGTGAGCTGGCCCATATGCACCGCGAAGAGCGCGGCGACGGCGGCGTAGAGCACGGCGATGGCGATCCGGCCGGCCTCCCAGCCGGCGAGGAGGCTGCCCGCGACATTGAGGGGCGCCATGGCGAGCTGGCCGATGCGGCCCTGCTGCTCGGCCGCGCGCCAGGCCCAGTCCGCCACCGCGCCGGGGCCCTGGAGGCCGATGAAGAGGGTGTAGAGATCGTCCGCCGTGAGCCAGTAACCGGTGGCGAAGAGCGCGCCCTGCCAGAGGAGGGCGGGCGCGGTGAGCGCGGCGAGGAACAGGGCTCCGCGCCGGCGGAGGAGGAGAGCCGGGCGATGCCGGCGGTCAGACACGGGGCTCAGACACGGGGCTCAGACACCGAAGAAGCGGTGGAGGATGTCGCCGTAGAGCTCTGCGAGGAGGGCGATATCGGCCTCGGGCACGTTCTCGTCCACCGCATGCATGCCCTCGCCGACGAGGCCGAACTCCACGACCGGGCAGACCGCCTTGATGAAGCGCGCATCCGAGGTGCCGCCGCCGGTGGAGAGGGCGGGGCGTTCGAGGCATCGCTCGGTGATCGCCTCGATCACCACCTGCGCCGGCCCCTCGGGCGGGGTGAAGAAGGCGTCGCCGGAAACCGCCCAGTCGAACCGGGCATGCAGCGGCGTGCCGGTGATCTCGGTCGCGGCGATCTGCTCGGCCCAGACGCGGATCTCGGCGGGCGTGTGCAGGTCGTTGAAGCGGATGTTGAAAACCGCGCGCCCCGAGGCCGGGATCACGTTGGAGGCCGGGTTGCCCACATCGATGGTCGTGAGCGCCAGCGTCGAGGCCTGGAAATGGGTGGAGCCGAAATCGAGCGGCGTGCCGGCCAGCGCGGCCGAGATGCGCGCGAGGGCGGGGAGCGGGTTTTCGGCGTTTTCGGGATAGGCGGCGTGGCCCTGCTTGCCCTCGACGGTGAGCACGCCGGTCATGGAGCCGCGGCGGCCGATCTTCACCTGATCGCCGACACGGGCGAGCGAGGTGGGCTCGCCGACGAGGCAGAAATCGATCTCCTCGCCCACCTCGGCCATCCAGTCGAGGATGGCGGCGGTGCCGTCGGTGGCGGGGCCCTCCTCGTCGCCGGTGATGAGGAGCGCGATGGAGCCCTCGGCGGGCGGGGTCTCTGCGACGAAGCGGCAGGCGGCGGAGACAAAGGCGGCGACGCCGGATTTCATGTCGACCGTGCCGCGGCCGATGAGGCGCCCGTCGCGGCTTTCGGCGCCGAAGGGGGGGGCCGACCAGTCCGCCTCGCGCCCGACGGGGACCACATCCGTATGTCCCGCGAAGGCGAAGACGGGGGCGGTGCTGCCCCAGCGCGCATAGAGGTTCTCCACGCCGCCGCGAGAGATGCGGGTGCAGCGGAAGCCGGCGGCGGCGAGCTCGGCCTCGATCAGCGCGAGCGCGCCCCCCTCCTCCGGCGTGACGGACGGACAGCGGACCAGGGCTGCGGTGAGGGCGACGGGATCGATCATGGCGGTCCTGCGGGCGTTTGGCGGGCGTTGGCGGGTGGGGCTCAGTCGGAGAAGGTGGTCAGATGCGCGACGATGACGGCGTTCTCGGCGGCGGCGCGGTCCAGGAGCTCGGCATCGGCCTCGGTGTCGACCGGGCCCTCGGGGGCGTCGCGGGTGCCCCAGCTCTCGACCTCCAGCGGCGCGAGGCCGGCATCGCGCAGCACGGCGACGGTCTCGTCCACCGCCGCCTTCTCGTCGCGCGCGGCGGTGTAGCAGACAAGCGCGGCGCCGGTGGCGCCTTCGGGCAACCCGTCCTCCGCCGCGCGGCCGACCTCCACCATGAGGATGAAGACCGGGCGCTCGGCTTTGGCCTCGGCTGCGGCCGGCTCAGTCACGCAGCAGCTCGTTGATCGAGGTCTTGGCGCGAGTGCGCTCGTCCACGCGCTTCACGATCACGGCGCAGGCGAGCGAGGGGCCCGGCGTGCCATCGGCCATCGCGCGGCCCGGCAGGCTGCCGGGCACGACGACGGAATAGGGCGGCACCTCGCCCATGAAGGTCTCGCCGGTCTCGCGGTCCACGATCTTGGTGGAGGCGCCGATGAAGACGCCCATCGAGAGCACCGCGCCC
>JBCBWF010000680.1:0-1569 GCA_039817245.1 Pseudomonadota bacterium
CCATGTGAGCGGCACCGTTACCATGAAGCTCTACAAGGGACAGGCGAGCTGCATCGGCCGCCGCTCCGAGGCGAGCCTCTACTCCGAGGCGCATGTGACCTTCGAGGAGGATGCCGGCGCCTACGACCAGAAGGATGCCGAAGGCTTCATCAAGCTCAACGCCCTGCGCCTGCGCCTCCTGGCCGCGCGCGACCGGGCATCGGGCTGAGGGGATGGCCATGGAGCAGGAATTCACCCCCTTCGGCATCTGCGCATCGGCGCTGATCGTCAGCGAGGAAGCGCCCGAGGGCGAGGACCGGCGGCCAGACCACCTGCTGCCCGCCGTCATGCAGGGGCTCGGCCGCGGCTTCCCGCTGCTGGGCCCCGTGGCCTTCCGCGGCGCGAAGGCGATGAACGATGCGAGCCGCCTCTCCCGCGCCGCCGAGGGCGAGCCGCGCCTGCGCTCCCTCGCCAATGGCCAACCCCGGCGCGGTGCGGCGCTCGAGCTGAGCGTCGACGGCGTCGCCTATGCCCTGCGCTACCTGCCATACCCGATGCCCTGGGACCTGCAGCCGCGCCTCCATCGCCCGTCGCGCCGCTTCGATCCCACCTCGGCGATCGAGGCGCATGACGCGCATGTGGTGATCCGGCCGAAGACCAAGCCGGCGGATCTGGCCGCCGCCCGGCGCGACGCGGCAGTGGTGCAGGCGCTCGCCGCCGTGCTCGCGCTCCGCGCCGATCTGCGCGCGGTCCTCTGGGGCCCCTCGCTCGGCTTCCAGTCCCCGCTCAACGCGCGCACCGCGGCGAGCCGCGCCGCCCATGGCGAGGCGCCGGTGGAGGATTGGCTCAAGGTCGTCTCGCTGCCCGTCCCGCCCCAGCTTGTCGGCCGCCCGCGCGAGGGACAGGCCGCACTGCGCGTCCAGGGCCTCTACAGCCTCGGCCTCGCGCCCTTCCTCGGCCGCGAGTTCGAGATCGCCCCCTCGCCCTCGAACGCGCTCCTTGGCACCCGGCGTCTGCGCGCCCTCGCAGCCATGGCGATCGGTGCGCAGAGCTTCGAGGACCGCAACACGGTCGCGGTGGAGACGACCAACGAGCTCCTCCTCGCACGGATCCTGCAGGAGGGACGCGTGCGCCGCGACCCGGCGGTGCCCTCCATCCTGTTCTTCCCGGCGGACACCGTGCTCGACCCCGAAACGGCCGACTGGCGCCACAGCGACCCGGAGAAACGCTCGCAGCTCGACCGCGCCCTGCGACAGCGCCACTGACCGCTCTGCGCCGCTTTGAGCTCTCGGGCGGGGTTGCCGGATCATGCGCGTCATGGCATTTCCGTCGCGGTGCCGCGGCGTTTGATGCGGCTGCGGTCCGGGTCGGCCGAGCGCGATTGCAATTTTGCCCGAAACATGGTCGGGCTATTCGCGGGCACCGGTAGATCCGCAGGACCGTCACGGCGACCGGTGGGGAGCGCATGACGACAAGAAGCGAGTGCTACGTTCTGCTGAAATCGGGCTGGGAGCCTGAGCTGGACGAGCTTTGCGCCGACTTGCAGTCCCGCTACCCGGCACTCGGTCCTGTCACGGCCACGGCGGCCGA
>JBCBWF010000080.1:0-16150 GCA_039817245.1 Pseudomonadota bacterium
CGGGCTATGGCGAGGACCGGCTGGCCCCGGGCACGGTCTGCCTCTCCTCGACCGCGCGGAACTTCAAGGGGCGCATGGGCGATCCCTCCGCGCAGGTCTATCTCGGCTCGCCCCTCTCCGCCGCCGCCGCCGCCGTCGCGGGCCGGATCGTGGATCCGCGGGAGATGCTGGCATGACCGGACGCGTCTGGCTCTTCGGCGACGATGTGGACACCGATGCGCTCGCGCCCGGCGCCTATATGAAGCGCCCGATTGCGGAGCTCGCCGCCCATTGCCTCGAGGCGCTCGATCCCGCCTTCGCGGCGGGCGCGGCGCCGGGGGACTATGTGGTGGCCGGGCGCAATTTCGGCATGGGCTCCTCGCGCGAGCAGGCGGCCGAGGCGCTTCTCGTGCTCGGTATCCGCGCCGTGCTGGCGGAGAGCTTCGCGGGCATCTTCTACCGCAACGCCTTCAATCTCGGTCTGCCGGCGCTGGTGCTGGCACCCGGCGCGCGCGGCACCATCGGGGCAGGCGACCGGATCGCGGTGGATCTGGCGAGCGGCCGGGTCGATCTCGACGGCGGCGCGCGACAGGCGGCCTGCGAGCCGGTGCCCGCGCTTCTGCGCGGCCTCATCGAGGCCGGCGGCCTCGTCCCCCATCTCGAGCAGCGGCTGAAGGAGCGCGCGCAATGAGCCTCAAGGCCCGGCTGGCGGCGGCCCCGCCCATCCTCGTCGCCCCCGGGGTGGTGGACGGTCTGACCGGCGCGCTCGCGGAGGCGGCCGGCGCCGAGGCCGTCTATCTCACCGGTGCGGGTATCGCCTATGGCCGCTTCGGCCGGCCCGATCTCGGCCTTGTCACCATGAGCGAGGTGGCCGAGACCATCGCCGTGCTGCGCGACCGGATCGCACTGCCGATCATCGCCGATGCGGATACGGGCTTCGGCAATGCGCTCAACGTGCAGCGTACCGTGCGTGCCTTCGAGCGTGCCGGCGCCAATGCGCTGCAGATCGAGGACCAGACCAACCCCAAGCGCTGCGGCCATCTCGCCGGCAAGTCGGTGGTGCCGCTGCCGGAGGCGCTGGCCCGGATCTGCGCCGCGCTCGACGCGCGCGGCTCCGAGGAGACGCTGATCATCGCGCGCACGGATGCGCTGGCGGTGGAGGGCTTCGGCCCCGCCCTCGAGCGCGCCCACGCCTTCGCCGAGGCAGGGGCGGACGCGATCTTCCTCGATGCGCTGGAGACCGAGGCGCAGATGGCCGCCACCGTCGCCGCCTTCCATGGCCGGCTGCCGGTGATGGCCAATATGGTCGAGGGCGGGCGCAGCCCCGCGCGCTCGGCCGCCGAGCTCGAGGCCATCGGCTTCGCGCTCGTCATCTTCCCCGGCGGGATCGTGCGCGCGCAGGCGGCCACCGCGGAGGCCTATTATGCCAGCCTCCTCGCCCATGGCAGCAATGCGCCCTTCAGCGACCGGATGCTCGACTTCGCGGGCCTCAACCGCGCCCTCGGCACCGAGGCGATGCTGGCCCTCGGCGACCGCTATGGCGAGGGGGCCGAATGAGCGTCGATCCCGTCACGCTCGCCATCCTGAAGGGCCGGCTCGAGCAGATCGCGGACGAGATGGACGCGACGCTCTTCCGCTCGGCCTTCAACCCGATCATCGCCGAGGCGCATGATGCCTCGCACGGCATCTACGACGCGACGACCGGCGAGACGCTGGCGCAGGGCAAGTCGGGCCTGCCCATCTTCGTCGGCGTGATGGCCTTCGCGGTGAAGGCGGTGATCGAGCGCGCAGCGGCCGAGGGCGGGCCGCGCGACGGCGATGTCTGGATCTTCAACGACCCCTATGAGGGCGGCACGCATCTCAGCGATTTCCGCCTCGTCCGCCCGCTTTTCCGCGACGGGGCCGTGTTCTGCTACCTCGCCTCCGTCGGCCACTGGCGCGATGTGGGCGGGGCCGTACCGGGCAACTACAACCCGCGCGCCACCGAGTGCTTCCAGGAGGCGGTGATGATCCCGCCCGTGAAGCTCTTCGATGCGGGCGTGTATCGCGGCGATATCGTCGAGATCCTGAAGGCCAATTCGCGGCTGCCGGAGTCGCTCTGGGGCGATCTCAACGGGCAGATCAACGCGCTCGACCTCGGCACGCGCCGCATGGAGGCGCTGCTCGACGAGTATGGTGCCCCGGTGGTTGCCGAGGCCATGGCGGCCTTGAAGGCGCGCGCCGAGCGGATCATGCGCGCCCAGATCGCGGCGTTGCCGGACGGGTCGGTGAGCGTGGAGGACTGGCTCGACAATGACGGCGTGGTGGACGCGCCGCTCCGGATCGCGCTCGATCTCACGGTGGCGGGCGACCGGCTGACGCTCGATTTCACGCGCTCGACCCCCGCCTGCGCCGGGCCGGTGAATATCAGCCGCGCAACGACCATCGCCGCCTGCTACGTGGCGCTGAAGCACATCTTCAGCGACGTGCCGGCGAATGCGGGCGTGCTCGTGCCGGTGGATTTCGCGATCGACGAGGGCTCGATCCTGTCGGTGCGCGCGCCGAAGCCGACGGGCGGCTACACCGAGACGATCATGCGGCTCATCGACGTGATCTTCCAGGCGATCGCGCGCATCGCGCCGGAGCGCTCGAACGGCTGCGCCTACGGCACAATCAACGCGCTGTCGCTCGCCGGGCACCGGGAGGACGGGCGGCGCTGGGTGATGTTCTCCTTCTTCGGCGGCGGGCATGGCGGACATCCGCAGGGCGACGGGCTGAACCACGGCAACGCGCCGATCTCGACCGCGACGATTCCGCCCCTGGAGATCCTGGAGGCGGCCTATCCGGTGCGCTTCACCCAATGGGCGCTGCGGCCGGATTCGGGCGGTGCCGGGCAGCATCGCGGCGGGCTCGGCGCGGTCTACGAGATCGAGCTCCTGGAAGGCGAGGCGGATCTCTTCCTCTTCGGCGAGCGCGGGCGGTTCGCGCCCCAGGGCGTGGCTGGCGGCGGGCCGGGCGCGATGACCCGCTTTTCCTGGCAGGGCGAGGACGGCGACAAGGCGCCCGCCATGGCCTCCAAGCTTGTGGATGCGCGGCTTGCGGCCGGCCGGCGGCTGCGGCTCGAGACCCCGGGCGGCGGCGGCTACGGCCCCGCCGAGGCGCGCGATCCGGCCGCCGCGGCGCGGGACCGCGCACTCGGCTATGTCACCGGCGAGGCGCCATGAGCCGCTATCTCATCGGCGTCGATGTGGGGGGCACCTTCACGGATGTGTTTCTCCTCGACCGCGAGACCGGGCGCGTCGCGACAGCCAAGACGCCGACGACGCTCGACGACCAGTCCCGCGGCTTCATCGCCGGCATCGCGGCGTTGGTGCAGGATTTCGGCGCCATCGCCGGCGTGGTGCACGGCACCACCACGGGCACCAACGCGCTCCTCGAACGCGGTGGCGCGCGGACCGGCATCATCACCACCGAGGGGTTTCGGGACGTGCTGGAGATGCGCCGCCGCGACCGGCCCACCACCTGGGGCCTCTGGGGCGGCTACGAGCCGGTGGTGCCGCGGAACCTGCGGCTCGAGACACCGGAGCGCGTGCTGGCGGACGGGCGGGTGCTCCAGCCCATCGATCCCGCCGATATCGGGGCAAAGGCGCGGGCCCTGCGCGAGGCAGGGTGCGAGGCCGTCTGCCTCTTCTTCATCAACGCCTATGCGAACGATGCGAACGAGCAGGCCGCCCTCGCCGCGCTGAAGGCGGTCTGGCCCAATCCGCATGTGACCGCCGCCGCCGAGATCCTGCCCGAGATCCGGGAGTTCGAGCGCCTCTCCACCGCCACGCTCAACGCCTATCTGCAGCCGCTGGTCTCCAGCTATCTCGACCGGCTGGACCGCGCGCTGGCCGGGCGGGGCGCGGCGGCGGACCTGCTGATCGTGCAGTCCAACGGCGGCGTCATGACGGTGGAGACGGCGAGCCGACAGCCGGTGCGCACCGCCCTCTCGGGCCCTGCAGCAGGGGTGACCGCGGCGGCGGCCATCGCGCGCGCGGCGGGCTACCCCAACATCATCACCTGCGACATGGGCGGCACGTCCTTCGATGTGAGCCTGGTGGCGGACGGCCGCGCGGCGCTCATGGCAGAGAGCGCCGTCGATTTCGGCCTCACCATCCGGATGCCGATGGTCGAGATCACCACGATCGGCGCGGGCGGGGGCTCCATCGCGTCGGTCGATGCCAGCGGGCTTCTGCAGGTGGGCCCGGCCTCCGCCGGATCGCATCCGGGCCCCGCCTGCTACGGGCAGGGGGGGGCGCGGCCGACAGTGACGGATGCCAATCTCCTCCTCGGGCGGATCAACCCGGACCGGCCGATCGGGGGCGCGCTCGAGCGGCTGGATGTCGCGGCCAGTGAGGCTGCGGTCGCCGAGCATGTGGGCCGGCCGCTCGGCCTCGACGCCCATGCGGCGGCGGAGGCGATCCTGCGGGTCGCCAACACGAAGATGGCCGGGGCTATCCGTCTCGTCTCCATCGAGCGCGGCCACGATCCGGCGAAGTTCGCGGCCATGCCCTTCGGCGGGGGCGGCGCGCTCCATACGGGCGCGCTGATGCAGGAGGTCGGCCTCGGCGCCGCGGTCATCCCGCGCTTTCCGGGCGTCACCTCCGCGCTCGGCTGCATTGTCGCGGATATGCGCCACGACCGGGTGCAGACCGTGAACGCCCCGCTGGCGGCGGCCGATTTCGCCGCCCTGCGCGCCGCCTTCGCCGCGCTGGAGGAGACCCTGACGCGCCTCATCGCCGAGAGCGGTGCGGTCTTCGAGGGCATCGAGATCCGCCGCAGCTTCGACATGCTCTACGAGGGCCAGACGCACACGGTCGCCGTGCCGCTCGAAATGGCGCCGGACGCGCTCGACGCCGCGACCGCGCGCGCCGCCTTCGATGCGGCCTATCGCGCGGCCTATGGCCGGCTGCTGGAGGGGGCGGCCGCGCGGATCGTGAACCTCCGCCTCGCCGCCATCGGGCGCCGGCCGGACTTCGATATGAGCGTCTTCGCGCCCGCGGATGGGCGCGCCGCGGCGGCATGCAAGATCGGGGAGCGCGTCGTCTATGTGGCCGGCCGGAGCCTCACGGCCCCCGTCTACGACCGGTTGGCGCTGGCGGTGGGAGAGCGCATCGCGGGCCCCGCGATCCTCGAGCAGCCCGATACCACGATCTTTATCGATCCGGGCCTTGCCGGTAGCGTCGACGGCACCGGAAACCTCGTGCTGCAACGGACAGGGTGAGATGATCGAGCGCCTGGATATCGCCCGCACGGCCCTGCTCATCGTCGATCTCCAGAACGACTTCGTGCATCCCGACGGGGCCTATGGCCGCGCGCGCCAGACCAGCGAGCGGATCACGACGCTGCCCTCCCGCCTCGCCCCGGTTGCCGCTGGCATACGTGCGGCGGGCGGCTGGGTGGTCTCGACCCAGTTCACGCTGGCGACCGGCAAGGGGGGCGAGCCCTTCATCTCGCCGCATCTCGCCCGCCTGCGCCCCTTCCTCGGCAAGGGGGACTTCGTGTCCGGCAGCTGGGGCAACCGGATCGTGGAGAAGCTGCAGCCGGTCGATATCGCGGTGGAGAAGGTGGCCTATTCGGGCTTTTACATGTCGCGCCTGGAATTCGTGCTGCGCCGCGCGGGGATCGACACGCTGATCGTCGGCGGGATCGTCACCAACGGGGGCGTCGCCTCCACCGTGCGCGACGCGCATGTGCGCGACTTCGAGACGATCGTGCTCCGGGACGGCTGCGCGGCCTTCTCGGAAGCGGCACATGAGAACGCGCTGGCCTCGCTCGCCACCATCACGACCGTGACGCACTGCACCAAGGTGCTCACGCTGATCGAGGGCGCCTGAGCGTGGCGGCGGTGCTGCCGAGTGCCGGCGTCGCGTTCGATGTCGCCGTGGAGGTGCTGGTCATCGGAGCGGGCGCCTGCGGGCTCACCGCGGCGCTGGCCGCGGCCGATGCGGGCGCCGAGGTGCTCGTGCTCGAGCGCGACGAGACGCCGTCCGGCTCCACCTCCATGTCGTCCGGCTTCGTGCCGGCGGCGGGCACACGCTACCAGCGCGCCGCGGGCATCGAGGACAGCCCCGCAGCGCTCGCCGCCGATATCCGGGCGAAGGCGGGCGGCCAGGCGGAAGATTCGCTGGTCGACACCGCCGTCGCCGCCATCGTCCCGGCCATCGAGTGGCTCGGGGCGCGTCACGGCGTGGCCTGGCAGGTGCTGGAGGGGTTCCTCTATCCCGGCCACGGGTGCGCGCGGATGCATGCGGTGGCGGAGAAGTCGGGCGAGGCGCTGCATGCCGGCCTCCTCTCGGCTGCCCGCATGGCCGGCGTGGAGATCGCCACCGGGGCGCATGCGGACACGCTCTTCGTCGATGCCGAGGGCCGCATCGCCGGCCTCGGGCTCACGCGGCCGGACGGCGCGCAGGAGCGGATCGGCTGCCATGCCCTCGTGCTGGCCAGCAGCGGTTTCGCGGGCAACCGCGATCTCGTGGCGCGCAACATCCCGCGCATGGCCGAAGCGCCCAACCACGCCCATCCGGGCAACCGGGGCGAGGCGCTTCTATGGGGCGAGGCGCTCGGCGCGGATCTGCGCTGCCTCGGGGCTTGCCAGGGACACGGCTCGCTCGCGCATCCGCACGGTGTGCTGATCACCTGGGCGCTGATGACCGAGGGCGGGATCCAGGTGAACGCTGCCGGACGACGCTTCGCCAATGAGCGGCGCGGCTACTCCGAACAGGCCGAGGACGTGCTGGTGCAGCCCGGTGGCCTCGCCTGGTGCGTCTTCGATACGCGCCTGCGGGATTTCGCGCGCGGGTTTCCCGATTTCCGCGCGGCGGAGGCGGCCGGGGCCTGCCTCACCGGCGCCGATGCCGGGGCGCTGGCGCGCGCCGCAGGGCTGCCGGAGCGCGCGCTCGAGGAGACCTTGGCCGATGTCGCGCGGATGCGTTCCGGGGCGGCGGACAGCCTCGGGCGCGACTTCACTGCGGACCGCCCGCTGGAGCCCCCGTTTCATGCGGTGAAGGTGACGGGCGCGCTCTTTCACACCCAGGGCGGGCTGATGATCGACGCCCATGCGCGGGTGCTGCGGGCGGACGGGCGCGCGTTTCCCAATCTGCTCGCCGGCGGCGGGGCGGCCTGTGGCGTCTCCGGGACGGGGCTCTCCGGCTACCTCTCGGGAAACGGGCTTCTCACCGCCATCGCCTTCGGCGCACTGGCCGGGCGCACGGCAGCACGCGGTCCGCTGCCGCTGGAGGCCGGTTTCGACCCGGTCTAGCCGCCCTGCCGGCCGGGCGGGGGGCCGAAACGGTTCTCCTCGGGCTCGCCCTCGAGCGCGCAGAAGCCGAGCACGATCACGAGCCCCACGATCGGCAGCAGGAGCGCCACGAGCCAGAAGGCATCGCGCCCGCGGTCGTGCAACCGCCGCGCACCGACGGCCAGGAGCGGGCAGAGCAGCGCGAGGAACGCGATGCCCGAGAGCGGCGAGGGCCGGGTCTCGAACATCGGCTCGAACTCCGGCGGGCGCGGTGCCACCCAGAGCGGCTCGAACCCGAGCGCGCTGTCGAGGATCGAGAAGACGAGGCAGACGACGCAGACGAAGAGCAGGAACCACCAGAACTCCGCCTGACCCGCCCGCCCGGCGAAGTCGGCATAGCGCGAAAGACAGCGTTGCACGGCCTCCGCGGGGGTCATGCCGGGGCGCTCATGTCGGATCTCCTTGAAGAAAGGCGCGTGGGGCGGGACGGGGCGCCGCGGCGCCCGCTCCCTGTCGGTCCGCGGCTCAGGCGCTCGGCGTCTCGGTCTCGGCCGGCGCGGGCGCACCGGAGGCGCGGGCCCGGGCGGCGGCCAGCGTCGCCTTCAGCTCGGACTCCATGGTCTGCAGATCCTGCTCGGCGGCGGCGCGCTTGGCCTTGCCCTCATCGGCGATCTTGAGGCTCTCCTCGATCGTGTCGATCAGGGTTTTGTTGGCGGCCTTGATGGTCTCGATGTCGAAGACACCGCGCTCCATCTGCGTGCGCACCTCGCGGTTGGCCTGCTGCAGGTTCTCGGCGTTCTTGGTGAGAAGCTCGTTGGTGAGGTCGGTCGCTTCCTTCACCACCTTCGCCGCATCGCGCGAGCGGGCGACGGTGACGGCCTGCGCGAGCTGGGTGCGCCACAGCGGCACGGTGTTCACCAGCGTCGAATTGATCTTGTTGATCAGCGACTTGTCGTTCTCCTGCACGAGGCGGATGGAGGGCAGCGACTGCATGGTGACCTGGCGGGTCAGCTTCATGTCGTGGACCCGGCGCTCCAGCTCGTCGCGCGCGGAGCGCAGATCGCGCAGCTCCTGGGCCTCCATCACGCCCTCGCCTTCGGCAGCGGCGGCGACCTGCTTCTCCTTCTCGGGGATGACGAAGACGTCGAGCTCGTTCAGCTTCGCCTCGCCCGCGGCGATGTAGAGGCCGAGGTCGTCGTAGAATTCCAGCGTGCTGTCATAGAGCTTGTCGAGGAACTTCACGTCCTTCAGCAGCACGGTCTCGTGGCGGAGCAGCTCGTCGGTGATCGAGTCGATCTGGCCGCGCACCGTCTCGTACTGCGCCATGAACTGGGCGACCGGCTTGGCCTTGCCGAGCAGCTTCTCCCACCAGGATAGCGAGCGGTTCGGGTCGAGCTCGTCGATGTCGAAGCCGCGGATGGTGGTGACCATGCTGGCGAGGCTGCTGCCCGCCGGCCCGGTGTCCTTGTTGCGGACCCCCTCGAGCATCTGGTCGGAGATCGCCGTCAGATCCTGCTGCGCGCCCGAGCCGAACTTGATGATCGAGTTCGTGTCGGTGATGTCGATCTCCTGCATGCGCGTCTCGATGGCGGCGCGCTCGTCGCCCTCCGCCATGTCGATCGGCACCAGCTCGGTCTTCAGCTCGCGCGTCGGCGCGGCGACCACGGCCTCGGCTTCGGCGACCACGGCGGTGACGGCCGCGGGCGCTGCTTCCTCTGCCGCGACGGCCGGGTTCTGTTGCGGGGTGGTGTTCATGGCATCCTCCGGTTTCGATCCTGTCAGCGGCGGTCTGCGGCGCCTTCTTGGCCGAGGCGGTCGCGCAGTACTTCGATCTCGACCTCGAGATCCACCTTGTCGTCGGCGAGCATCTTGTCCCGCCCGCGCATGAAGCTGTCTTCCAGCTCGGAAAGGAGCGTCAGATAGTCCTCACGCAGGGTCGGGTCGTCCAGCGCTGCGTGGCTTTCGGCATATTTCCGCGTGGCCTCATGGGCGCCGACGAGATGGACCGAGAGATAGCGCCGCGCGCGGGTCAGGTCCCGCGGATCGGCCTCGATCCGGCGCAGGAGGGCGCGGACCTCGTCCGACAGCGAGGCGAGGCGTTCGCTGATCTCGCGGTCGCGGATACCGTCGGCCATCGCGCCGATCTCGCGCAGGGTCTCCTCGGCCCCGTCGATGGCGTCGGCGACGCGGGCGAGCTCGGCCTCGTTGAGATCGATGCCCTTGTTGGCGAGCGGGTCGATCCCGAAGGCCACGATATGCGAGCCGGTGGCCAGCAGCGCGAAGCCGATTGCGCCGAAGAGCCCGCCGGTGGGGCCCGCGAACTGCGCCGCGGCGACGCCGGCACCGGCCAGCACGGCCGCGATGATCTTGCGCGGGATCGCGGGGCGGCGCGCGACCGAACGCGCTTCATAGGCCTGCGCCGCCTTCTGCCCCTCGGAGAGGAGCCAGGCCCCGGTCATCAGAAGCGCGAAGGAGAGGAGCGAGAGCGCCGTCTCGACAACGTTTCCGCCGATGATTGCGAGGATGGCGTTCACCATCAGGGGCGCGGGCAGCACGAACATCAGCCTCGCGCGGATATCAACCCTCGAGGCCGGCGCGCCGCTGAAGCGCGACTGCGGCGCGACGGGCCGCGCGGCGCCGGCTTTAGCGCCCGGCTTGGCGCCCGGCGAATAGGCGCCCCCGAAGCGACGCCCGCTCATCGGCCCTGCTCCGCTCCGGCGAGCGGTGCCTCGGGGGCGACGGAGCGCGCACTGAGGACCTGGCAGGAGCTGACGGCGACGGTGGCCGCAAGCACCGCGAAGGCAAGCCATCCGACCCAGGGTTTCGACATCCGTCCTTCCTCCGAGTGTGCCGGCTGAGGGGGCCGGCCGTGGACGTCGGCGCTCAGCGCCCCTCGACAGTGAGTTCGCGCGAAAAAGCCCGCGAGATTGCGCGCACACTACCCGCGCGGCTTCGTGAATTCCAGCGCGCCGGGGGGGCCTTGTGCGCTTGCAACATCGCGCCGACAGTCTAGCCTCTCCCTGGGCGGAACGAAGGAGCGCGCTCATGCCACGCAACCTCGCCTTGCGGAGTTCTGATCGGCGCGCCGCGCGCCAGCGCGGTCGCCGGGAAGCGCCTGCGCTGTCAGTGATTTCGGCGGTCGCGCTCCTTCTGCTCGCAGCGTGTGCCGCGACCCCGGAGAGCGTGGATGACGCGGCGGTGGCCGCCGAGCCCGTATTCGTCGAGGGCGAGGCGGCCGATACGGCGCATCCCCTGAACGGCGTCATCTGGGACGTGGCCGCCGGTGTGGAGATCGATGCGCGGACGCTGGCACTTAGGCTGGGCGCGGCGGAGTTCGTGATGCTCGGCGAAGTGCACGACAACGCGGTCCACCATCGCCGGCAGGCACAGCTCATCCGCGCGCTGCAGCCCGGCGGCGTGGCCTTCGAGATGGTGCCGGAGGCGTCCGAGCGCGGTGTCGCGGCCTTCCGCGCGCAGGGTGGTGCGCTCGGGGAGATCGGCCCCGCGATCGGCTGGGCGCGGCTCGGCTGGCCGGACTGGTCGATCTACCGGCCGGTCTTCGAGGCCGTGGGCGATGCGACGATCACCGGAGGCGGGGTGTCGCGCGCCGATCTGAACGCGGCGATCCGGGGTGGCGCGAGCGCGCCCTTCGGCGCCGGCGCCGGGGCGGCGGGCCTCGACGAGGCGCTGGATCCAGAGACGCAGGCCGCCCTGGAGGCGGAGATGATCGCGGCGCATTGCGACGCGCTGCCGGCCGCGATGGCGCCCGGGATGGTGGAGGCGCAGCGCCTGCGCGATGCCCGGTTCGCGACCGCGGTTCTCCGCGCGATCGATGCGCGCCGCCCGCCGACGGTGCTCGTCACCGGCAATGGCCATGCGCGCAGCGATCGGGGGGTGCCGTTCTATCTCGCCCGTCTGGCGCCGGAGCGGCGCGTGCTCAGCCTCGGCCAGATCGAGGTGCGCTTGGGCGAGGAGCTGATCTTCGACTACCTCGATGCCGACGGCGGGGCGCCGTTCGACTATCTGTGGTTCTCGGGCGGTGTCCCGGACCGGGGCGATCCGTGCGCGGTGTTCCGCAAGGGCTGAGCGGCTCAGGCGCGGCGCTGTATCCAGAAGAGCAGGGCGGCGCCCTCGCTTGCCTGATGCAGGAGCGCATGGCCCTGTTCGGCGCAGAAATGGGGCACGTCGACGAGCGCTGCCGGATCGTCCGCCGTCACCCGCAGCACCGCGCCGGCTTCGAGGGCCATCAGGCGCTTGCGTGTCTTCAGCACCGGAAGCGGGCAGAGCAGGCCGCGCGCATCGAGTGCTGCGTCGTGGGCGGGCGGGCTGTCGCCGGGCGTGTCGGTGGATGCATCGCTCATGCCACGCGAGCTAGCTTCGCTCTCGCCCGCCGGCAAGACCCGATCCGCGTTGCCGGGACCGACGCGCCCGGCTATCGGGGGGCGTGGCGAAAGGGACAGGCGGTGCGATGACGGTTGAGCAGGACGGGCAGGGCGTTTCGCGCAGGCGTCGCGCAGCGCCGTTCTGGCACCTCGCAGTCCTCTTCTGCGCCATCGCCGCGATGGCCGCGATAGCCGCCGCGGCGCAGACCGCAACACCCGCGGTCGTCGCCTTCACCATCCGCGACGGGCGGGAGATCGCCGAGAGCCTGACCGGCGGGGCAGGGGACGCGGCGGCCGGGCTGAGGCTCTATCTCGATGGCGCGCGAACCGGCTGTGCTGTCTGTCACGGCCTGCCCGATGCGCCGGGGGTCGCCTCCCTCGCCGCGCATTCCGACACGGGGCCGCTGCCGACCGCGGCGGAGGCGGGGCCGCCGCTCGACCGTGTGGGCACCCGCCTCGGTGCCGGGGAGATCCGGCTCTGGCTCGTGGCCCCTGCGATGCACGCGCCCGAGACCGCCATGCCCGCCTACTACGCGCTCGGTCAGCGCCGCGACATCACCGATCCGCTGTTCGACGGGCCTCGCCTGACCGCCGGCGAGATCGAGGATCTGGTGGCCTGGCTGAGCGGCCTCACCGGCACCGAGTAGCGGCAGCGCCAGGCCGGGCTGACATAGCTCCGCTGCAGTGCAATATTTCAGCGCCGTGACAGCATCGTGAGTGCGGCGCGGCCCGTTGCCGCCCGCCTGCCCCTTTTCCGCCCCGCCCCCGGTGCATTAGGTGTTCCGCCTGCGACGATGCCGGCTAGGTTGGCGCGATCAGGCGCCGCCATGCGGGGCGCGAGAGGAGTGGACGGAATGGAGATCGGTATTCTCACCGCGTTCATCGGAGGGCTGATCAGCTTTCTGAGCCCGTGCGTGCTGCCGCTCGCACCGCCCTATCTCGCCTATCTCGGTGGCACGACGCTCGACCAGATCGCGCCGCAGGCCGGTGCGGACGGGGAGGAACGCGAGGCGGACCGCGCCCTGCGCCGCCGGGTCTTCATCTCCGCCTGCTTCTTCGTGCTGGGGCTCGGCACCGTCTTTGTCCTGCTCGGTATGGGGGCCTCCTGGCTCGGCCAGAGCATGCTGCGCCACAAGGACATCCTCGCGCAGATCTCCGGCGGCGTGATCATGCTGCTCGGCCTGCACTTCCTGAGCGTGATCCGTCTGCCCTTCCTCGGGCGCGAGGCGCGGTTCGAGGGGCCGGCGCAGGCCGGCGGGTTCGGCACGAGCTATCTGATCGGCGTGGCCTTCGCCTTCGGGTGGACGCCCTGCATCGGGCCGATCCTCGCCTCCATCCTCACGCTCGCCGCCCAGCAGGACACGCTGACCGCGGGCACGATGCTGCTCGCCGTCTACGCGCTCGGCCTCGGCGTGCCGTTCCTGCTCGCCGCCCTCTTCATCGGGCCTTTCCTGCGCTGGGCCAAGGGCTTCCGGCGCCATATGGGCACGGTGGAGAAGGCGATGGGCGGGCTGCTGATCCTCGTCGGCCTGATGATCATGACCGGTGAGTTCGAGCGGATGGCCTACTGGCTGCTCGACACCTTCCCCGTGCTGGCCACGCTCGGCTGAGCGGGCGGCCCGGCGCGCGCATCGCGTGCCTCGGCCTGCAGGTTGCGGAGGAGGAAGACGCGGATCGCGCTGGCCAGCGAGATCTCGGGGTCGCGGTCGGCATCGATGATCGCGGCCAGAGCGTTGATTGCGAGGCCGCGCGCTTTCGCGACGCGGCGAAACTCCTCCCAGAACGCCGCCTCCAGGCTCACAGACGTGCGGTGGCCGCTCAGGGTGAGGGAGCGCTTCAGCGGCCGGTCCGGGCCGCCGCCTTCGGTTTCGGCGGGGAAGGGCTCAGTCGTGCTCGCGCTGGCGTTCGAGGCGGTGGCCATCGAGTGCCCGATCCTCCCGCGCCCGCCGCGCATCCTCAAGCCGGGCCACCGCCTTGGGCTGGCCGTGCCGGATGGCGTTCGTGTCGGCCTTCGCCTTGTCCGCCAGGCGCTGCGCGCGCTTTCGCCGGATGCGCAGGTTGATCACGTCCCCGGGCATCGCCTACTCCCTTGAAGCGTTCTCATTATACGGAATGTTGCGCCGAATCCGGCCGGGGCGGAAGCACAATTGTGCACAACCGCGGCGCCCTGACGCGCTTGCTTCGTTCGGAGATGTCGGGCGCAGCCCCTCAGGCGGCCGGGCGGACGCCGGCGAGCGCCTCCAGGATGGCATTGCGCGAGGGGTCCGAGAGACAGTCGAGCGCCACCGCGTCCCGGAAGGCCGGCGCGCTTTCGGCACCGAACCCGGCGCCCGCATCGAGGGCCGCGCGGATGGAAGCGAGGATCTCGGCGCCGAGGCGGATGAGCTCCGGGCGGATCTCGGTCTTCAGGTCCGGGGTCTCAGCGGGCGGGCTCGCCTCGCCGGCCTCCCAGCGCGCGATCCAGCAGCGCTGGATATCCTTCGCCGCCTCGATCTGCGCCGCGAAGAAGGGCCGCGCGCTCTCGCCGGAGAGCCCCTCCGCCTCGGCGGCCTCCGCGGCCTTGTCGAGGACCACGGCTTCGCGCGCCTTGTCTTCGACAGGCGCGCCGCGCTCCATCTTCCAGGCTGCGACCGGCATCATCAGCGCGAGGCGCTCGGCGATGCGCGTGAAGACTGCCTCCTCCGCCCTGTCTGCAGCGCCGGCCTGCGCGGGGGCTGCGGCGAGCGCGAGCAGGGTGGCGAGGACGACGGCTGCGCGTGTTTTCATGATTGGTCTCCAAAGCGGCCGGTTCAGAGCCGGTCCGTCTCGAACGTGTTGCAATCCTCCATGCGGCCGGTCTCGAAGCCGCGCATGAACCAGCGCTGGCGCTGCTCGGAGGTTCCATGGGTGAAGCTGTCCGGCACCACCTCGCCGCCGCCGCGGCCCTGCAGCACATCGTCCCCGATCCGCGAGGCGGCGTTCATCGCCTCGGCGATGTCGCCGCGCTCGAGCACGCCGAACATCTCCTGCACGCCGCGCGCCCAGAGGCCGGCGAAGCAGTCCGCCTGCAGCTCGACGCGCACCGACATGGCGTTGGCCTCGCGCTCGGAGGCGCGCTGGCGGTAGGCGTGCGTCTGCTCCATCACGCCGATCAGGTTCTGCACATGGTGCCCGACCTCATGCGCGATGACATAGGCGCGCGCGAAATCGCCCTTGGCGCCGAGCTGGTGCTCGAGCGTCTGGAAGAAGCTGGTATCGAGGAACACCTGGCTGTCGGCGGGGCAATAGAAGGGGCCGATGGCCGAGCTCGCCGAACCGCAGGCCGAGTGCACGCTGCCCGAGAAGAGGACGAGGTTCGGCGCCTGGTAGCGCCCGCTGCGCTTCTCGAACTCGCGCGCCCACACATCCTCGGTATCCGCGAGGACGACGGCGATGAACTCCTCGGTCTCGTCGTCGATGGCGTTGGGCCCGCGCACCACCTGCGTCGGCGCGGGCGCACCCGGGCCGCTGCCCTGCATGAGCCCGAGGATCGGCGAGAGATCGACCCCGAAGAGGAAGCCCACCAGCAGAACAACGATCCCGATGAGGCCGAGGCCGCCGGCGCGGCGACCGGCGCGCCGGCCACGCCCGCCGCCGCCCCGCAGATCCGAGATGTTGCTGCTCGTCCGTCGTCCGCGCCACCGCATCTTCCCGTCCTCCCGGCGTCAGCGGCCTCTCGGGCCGCAGGCGCCGCGACGGGCGCCGGTCATTTTGGCCCGATCATCGCCTCGGGCTTCACCACGCGGTCGAAGGTCGCTTCGTCGACGAAGCCGAGCCTGACCGCCTCCTCCTTCAGCGTTGTGCCATTCTTGTGCGCCGTCTTCGCGACGGTCGCGGCGTTATCGTAGCCGATCTCGGGCGCGAGTGCTGTCACCAGCATCAGGCTCTCCCACATCAGCTTCGAGATCCGCGTCTCGTCCGCCTCGATGCCGCTCACGCAGTTGTCGGTGAAGGCCACGGCCGCATCGCCGAGGAGCTGCATGGATTGCAGGAGGTTGTAGATCATCATCGGCTTGAAGACGTTGAGCTCGAAATGGCCCTGGCTGCCGGCGAAGCCGATGGCCGCGTCGTTGCCCATCACATGCGCGCAGACCTGGGTGAGCGCCTCGCACTGCGTGGGGTTCACCTTGCCGGGCATGATCGAGGAGCCCGGCTCGTTCTCCGGCAGGATCAGCTCGCCGAGGCCGCAGCGCGGACCGGAGCCGAGGAAGCGGATGTCGTTGGCGATCTTGAAGAGGCTGGCGGCCACCGTCTTCAGTGCGCCGGACATCTCGACGATCGCGTCATGGGCGGCGAGCGCTTCGAACTTGTTGGGTGCGGTCTCGAAGGGCAGGCCGGTGATCGCGCTGATCTGCTCGGCCACCTTCTCGTCGAAGCCCTTCTTGGCGTTGAGCCCGGTGCCGACAGCGGTGCCGCCCTGGGCGAGGAAGTAGATGTTGTCGAGCGCCTGGTCGACGCGGACGATGCCCTGGCGCACCTGATGCGCGTAGCCGCCGAATTCCTGGCCGAG
>JBCBWF010000032.1:0-23356 GCA_039817245.1 Pseudomonadota bacterium
AGGCTCTCCTCGCCGGTCAGCGCGCCGATCGCCTCGGCGAGGGCGGGCGAGGTGAGGGGGCCGGTGGCCACGATGACGCTCGACCAGTCCTCCGGCGGCAGGCCCGCGACCTCGCCGCGCGCGATGGTGATGCGCGGATGGGCGGCGAGGCGGCGGGTGACCTCGGCCGAGAAGACCTCGCGGTCGACGGCGAGCGCGCCGCCGGCGGGGACCTCGGCGCGCGCCGCCGCGGCCATCATCACCGAACCCCCGAGGCGCATCTCCTGGTGCAGGAGGCCGACGGCGTTGGTGGTGTGATCGTCCGAGCGGAAGGAGTTGGAGCAGACCAGCTCTGCGAGCCCGTCGGTCTGGTGCGCATGGGTGCCACGCTCGGGGCGCATCTCGTGCAGCACGACGGGCACGCCGAGGCTTGCCGCCGCCCAGGCCGCCTCGCAGCCCGCCATTCCGCCGCCGATGACGTGAACCGGTTTCATTTCCGTCATGTATCCGGGATAGCCCGTTCGCCTCTGCAACTCAACCGGGCCGGAGGTACCGGGGCCTGTCCCGGAATGGAACAACATGGTTTCGCCGCGAAGGCGCGCTAGCCACATGCGCGTCCCATGAGGGGCAAGCCGGGAGCTGTGTGGGGAGGGCTCTTCGATGCTGCAGCGCTTCGCCAAGGGCGTCGTCGGCTTCTCCGACCCGCGGCATGCGGCGGTGGAGGAGGCGAAGGCGCGGATCACGCTGCCGGTGCAGGACCGCGAGCCGGAATTCGAGGCGGTGCGGCTGCATCGTGAGCGCGCGCGGCGGCTGATGGCGGGGCGCCAGCGGGCGGCGCTGCTGGATGTGCTCTACGACGAGATCGCCCATCGGCGCGAATCGCAGCTCGGCCTGCGGCTCTACGAGCACAGCTTCGAGGGGGTGCTCAGCCATCTGCACGAGGCGCCCGCGGCGCGGGACGGGTTTTACGAGCCGCAGGACATGGAGGCGCATCTGGAGGCGAGCTTCGGGCTCTGGTGCCGCGAGACCGATCAGAACCCGGTGGTGATGGCGCTGACGGCGCGCTGCTGGCAGATCCTGGGCGCCGATTACCGGGGCGGCGACTGGGCGGAGATCGTGACGGAGGAGGGCTGCGCGCATGAACGCCGGTGCCTGGAGCGGGCGTCCGCGCTGCTCGATGCGGTGCCGGAGGGGCGGCGCGGGGTGGCCTGGCACCGGATGCGGCTCGAAGGGGCCATGGCGGAGGAGGGGTTCGCGCCGGAGGAGCGTGCGGCGATCTTCGCGCGCTGCGTGGCGGCGGATCCGGGCAGTGTGGCGGCCTATGTGACGCGCGCGCAGCAGCTTCTGGCGGAGCCTGCGGGGGCGGTGGAGGCGGTCGCGGCGATGGCGCGCGATGCGGTGGCGCGGACGGCGGCGGAGCGCGGCGCCTCGCTTTATGCCGAGATCTATATCGGGCTCCTGCCCTATGAGCCGCTCGAGGCGATGGCGGTGGATGCGGCGCTGATGCGAGAGGGGCTGGAGGACATGTATGCCCGTGCGCCGACGCCGCTGAACGCCAACATCGCGCTGCGCACGGCCTGGGAGATCGGGGATTTCGCCTATTGCCGCGCGCTCTTCGAGGGCGGGCGCGTGGGGGAGATCCGGCCCGGGGTGTGGGAGGAGCCGGAGGATCCCTACTGGCTCTGGGCGATGCTGCATCTCGGCGCCGAGCGCCAGGCCTATGCCGCGGGCAAGGCCGGGGGCTGAGCGTTTCGCAGGGCGCCTGCCAGGGTGACGGTTTCGCGGGACCGGCTGCGGGTGCCCCGGCCTTGAGCCGGGGCCTCCTGGACGCCTCAAGGAGGTCCCGGGTCAAGCCCGGGACCGCCGTCACGGTCCTGCGCTCCTCGCGCGTTGCAGGGCGTGGCGGCGCGGGGCGGGACATGGCGGGACAGCACGGGCTCAGAGGCGGAAGGCGAGGCCGACGCCATAGGCGATGAGCGCGCAGACCCCGCCGATCAGCACCGTCTCGCCCACCGAGCGCAGGAGACGGTCGCGCGTGACATACCAGCGCAGCAGCCCGAGCAGGACCAGCGCGCCGAGGGTGCAGAACGCGGAGAGTTCGAAGGTGGCGGGCACCGGGTCGAGCAGGAAATAGGGCAGGAGCGGGATGGCGCCGAAGAGCATGAAGGCCACGAAGGTGGCGAGACCCGAGTGCCAGGGCTGTTCGTTGCGCGGATCGGCGATGCCGGTCTCGTGCTGCAGGAGATAGTCCGCCATCAGGTCGGGGTTGCGCCGGTAGAGCGCGGCGAAGGCTTCGGCGTCCGCCTCGTTGACGCCGCGGCCGACGAGGCTGCGGACCACCGCGCGGTGCTCGCGCTCGGGGGCGGCGGCGATGGCGCGCATCTCCGCCGCGCGGGCGGCGGTGTAGCGGTCCTGCTCGGCGCGCGTCGAGAGAAAGGCGCCGAGCCCCATGGCGGCGGCATCGGCGAAGAGATTGGCGAGCCCGAAGAGCAGGACGGCGATGCTGCCGACGAGTGCGGCGCCCGCCTCGCCCGCGCCGGCGAAGCCCGCCACCACCGCGAAGGTGGTGACGATCCCGTCATTGCCGCCATAGACGATTTCGCCGAGGAATTCGGCGGCGGAGGGGCCGCGGGGCCTCCGGTGGCCGGAAGTCCCTCCATCTGCCCCGCCATCTGCCGCGACATCGCGCGCGCCGCTCATGGCCTCCGCCAGCTCCTTTCGCTCAGGGCCGGCGGTGATGCGCGGCGGCGGGATCTGGCCCCAGCCTAACCCTGCGGTTAGGCGAAGGCCAGATAGGCGAGCAGTGCGGCGAGGCCCCAGTACATCGCATAGACGCTTCCGCGCGCGATGCGCCCGGGGACGCTGTGGTGGAAGTCGCGATAGCCGTCCACCAGGACACCCATGGCGAGCTTCGCGCCGCGGACCTGCTGGCCGCGGGCATGGTTGTGCGCTTTGGCCTCGGCGAAGGCAGCGGCGATGCGCTTCTCCTTGGCCGCTTTGGTCTCGCGCGTCCGGGCCGGTCCGGCTTTGGCCGTGGCAACCTTGGGCTGCTCGGTCTCCAGGCTCGCCGGATCGATCGATATGTTCATGCTTTGCTCCAACACCGACTTGTGAACCCAGCGAGAAAGCGCGCAGCGACGCCGCGGCAAGGGTTGCAGGGTGCAATCAGTGTCGCAATCCGGCTTTGCGCAGCGATTTGTCCCCTCTCGCCGCGGCCGCGGGCCGGCTATATGGGGGTGAGACAGGGAGTGCTGCGATGACGTCGACCGAGACCGCCCCGACCGAAGCCGCCGTGAGGGCGCGCGATCTGAAGGACCGCGCCGAGCGCCATCCCGAGAAGGCCCACCGCTCGGACAATGCGAGCCCGCCGAAGCCGCCCTGGATCCGGGTCAAGGCGCCGAGCGGCGCGGGCTACACGGCGACCCGGGAGATCATCCGCGAGAACCGGCTGGTGACCGTGTGCGAGGAGGCGGGCTGCCCGAATGTCGGCCAGTGCTGGGCGCAGGGCCACGCCACGATGATGATCATGGGCGAGATCTGCACGCGCGGCTGCACCTTCTGCAACGTGGCGACCGGCCGGCCCGATGCGCTCGATGCCTTCGAGCCCGCACGGGTGGCGGATGCGGTGGAGAAGCTGGGGCTCAACCATGTGGTCATCACCTCCGTCGATCGCGACGATCTGGCGGATGGGGGGGCGGAACATTTCGCGCAGACGATCCGCGCGGTGCGCCATCGCTGCGCGGCAACGACGATCGAGGTGCTGACGCCCGATTTCCTGCGCTGCGAGGCGCGCGCGCTGGAGACGGTGGTGACGGCGCGTCCGGATGTCTTCAACCACAATCTCGAGACCGTGCCGGGGCTCTATCCGCAGGTGCGCCCGGGGGCGCGGTACTTCCATTCGCTTCGGCTGCTGCAGCGGGTGAAGGAGCAGGATCCGCGCATGTTCACCAAATCCGGCCTGATGGTGGGGCTCGGCGAGGACCGCCAGGCGGTGCTGCAGGTGATGGACGACATGCGCGCGGCGGATGTGGATTTCCTGACCATCGGGCAGTATCTGCAGCCGACGCCGAAGCATCATGCGGTGGCGCGCTACGTGACCCCCGAGGAGTTCGAAGCCTATGAAAGGGCGGCCTATGCCAAGGGCTTCCTGATGGTGTCGGCCTCGCCGCTGACGCGGTCGAGCTATCTTGCGGGCGACGATTTCGCGCGGCTGAGCGCGGCGCGCGAGGCGTTGCACGCCCGGGTCTAGGCGGGGTGCCAGGGGGCGCCCCGGCGGGCGGGCGCGTGGCCGCTGGGCACCTTTCTCCCTGTGATATGCAGGATTGCAACCTTTCGGCGCAAATATGCCGCGATCGGGAGCGATCAGGGTCGAGTGGGGATGGCCGCCCTCCGCCGGTCTTGCCCTCTCGCCGGCGGGTCCGGAGCGTGGGTTGACTGCGAGGCGGCCATGCGTATCTCTGCGCGACAACTATCGGGGCGTCCATGCCGACACATGCGGAAAAGCGTATTCTGCCGTACAGCGCGGAGCAGCTGTACGATCTTGTCGCTGATATCGCCTCCTACCCGAAATTTCTGCCCTGGTGTTCGGCGACGCGGATCCGCAGCCGCAAGACGCTGGAGGACGGGCGCGTGCAGATCGATGCGGATCTGGTGATCTCGTTCAAGGTGTTCCGCGAGAAGTTCGGCAGCCGGGTCATGCTGGATCCGGTGCGGCACATGATCGATGTGGAGTATCTGGACGGGCCGTTTCGTTATCTGAACAACCACTGGGAATTTCATGCGCGGCCCGAGGGGCGGGCGGAGGTGGACTTCTACGTGGATTTCGAGTTTCGCTCGCGGACCCTGCAGATGGTCGTGGGCGTGGTGTTCAACGAGGCGATGCAGCGGATCGTGCGCGCCTTCGAGGAGCGCGCGGCCGAGATTTACGGAGCGCCGGAGGATGCGTCCTATGCGGCGCCGCAATAGGGGCTGTTCGGGGCGGGGGTCGCTGGAGATTTCATAAACCCGCGCCCACCCACGTCATTATGCACCGCGAATCGAGAACAATTGGTGAGCATCCTCGTGATCAAGAGGGCTTTGCGACGGTTTGGGAACCCGGGTTATCGTCGAACGGGGCCTCGAAAGGGCTATGCGACCGGCGCTTGACCGCGCGCCCCTCAGCGCGGTTGCGGCGGGATTGTCGAGAGGTCCTGCGAGGTCTGCCTGGCGTTCGTGGCAATCCGAATACTGGAACGTGATGTTCACTTTGCGGAGAGGACTGCCGAGCCAGAATTTCGTGGGTGGGAGCGGCCGCAGGGTCCGTGAATCGTAACTTGAGGGGCGCATCACGGAAAAGGTTCTTCGGACGCATCGGCCGGAGCCCAAGGCACCGCGGCGGGTCCGGTTGGCCCGGTGAGGCGCCGGGCGCGACAGCGGCTTGGCGGAGCCGCCGGGCGGCGGCGCGAGGGCGGCTCAGGGGGCGAGCCAGCGGCCCTCCCAGCCGGTGCTGCCGAGGTCGAAGCGGGCGCGTCGGTGCCCGCCGCGGCGCAGATGGAGCCATTCGAAGCGCATGACCGTGACCGGCACGATCGAGAAGACCGCGGCCGCCTCGTCGTCGGTGAGCCGGCGGCTCTCGTCGGGATCGGCCTCGGCCGGACGGGCGAGGGGGCGGCCGGGCGGGAGCGCGCCGCCATAGGTCTCGCGCTGGGCAGGCGTCAGGCGCTCCCATTCCTCCAGCACCATCGGATCGGCGGTCAGCAGCCGCGCCTGGCCCCAGAGCCGGAGCTGCAGGCGCGCGCGTGCATCCCAGAGATGGAGCGAGACACGGCCATCCGCCTCGATCTCCGGCGCCTTGGCGGAGCGGCGATCGGTGTGGAAGAGGAGCCGGCGCTGCGCGGCATCCACGCGGCGGAGCACCACGGTGCGCAGCTCCGGCCAGCCCTGCGCGCCGATGGTGGCGAGCTGCATCTTGTTGAACGCGGTGCGCTTGTCCGCCGCGCCGCGGGTGAGGCGCGCCCAGGCCGCCTCGGACACCGCCTCCAGGTCCTCGCTCGGCAAGCCGGTCATGTGCGCTCGGCCATCCCGAGGAGCATGCTGAGCGCCGTCTCCACCGACAGGGCGCGGACAGCGCCGCGGCCGAGCGCGCCGAAGCTGTGGCGTGCATGTTCGATGGCGCCGTCCACATTCGCGGTTGCGATATGCACGAGGCCTTCCGGCTTCTCGGCGCTGCCCCCGCCCGGGCCCGCGATGCCAGTGACGGAGACCGCGATCTCTGCCTTCGAGCGGACAAGCGCACCTTTCACCATGGCGCGCGCGACCGGTTCGGAGACGGCACCGTGCTGCGCGATGAGGGCCGCGGGCACCCCGAGCATCTCGGTCTTGGCTTCGTTGGAGTAAGTGACGAAGCCGCGCTCGACCGCCACCGAGGAGCCGGGGATATCGGTGAGGCAGGCGGTGATCAGCCCGCCCGTGCAGCTCTCGGCGCTGGCCAGCATGATGCGGCGCTTGCGGCAGGTCTCGATGAGTCGCTCCGCCAGCGGCGTGATCGCGTCAGAACCATCCATGCGCGAACCCTGCGGTGATCGTGGTCAGAAGCGCGGTCGCGAGGGCCGCGGCGAGGTCGTCCAGCATGACGCCGGCCGCACCGGGCAGGCGCTCGAGGGAGGAGATGGGCGGCGGTTTCAGAATGTCGAAGGCGCGGAACAGGATAAAGCCTGCGAGGACCCCCGGCCAGGGCCAGACGAGCGGGGCCGCGCCGGTGACGAGGAGCGCGAAGGAGAGCGGCCAGTAGGTGAGGAGCATGCCCGCAAGCTCGTCGACCACGTATTCGCCCGGGTCGGGTTCCGACCCGGCGCGGGCAGCGAGGCCCACCGACACGGCCCACCAGCCGAGGGCGGTGACGGAGAGGGTGGCGAGGGCGAGGAGCACGAAGCCGCCGAGAAGATGGAGCGCCGTTGCCAGGGCCACGCCGGCGAGGCTGGCATAGGTGCCCGGCGCGCCCGGCAGATGGCCGAGGCCGCCGAGCGTGGCGATGCGTTCGGCAAGAAGTGGGCTCATCCGAGCACCACGGTGGCGGTGGCGATGCAGCCCATCCCTTCCTCGCGCCCGATGAAGCCCATGCGCTCCATGGTGGTGGCCTTGAGGCCGATCCGATCGGTGCCGAGGCCGAGGATGCGGCCGATCTCCGCGCGCATCGCGGCGCTGTGCGGGCCGATCCGGGGGCGCTCGCAGAGGAGCGTGAGGTCGACATTCGCGACGCGCCCGCCCCGTGCCGCCACGCGCGCGCCGGCATGGGCGAGGAAGACATGGCTCTCGGCGCCCTTCCACTGCGGGTCCGAGGGCGGGAAATGGGTGCCGATATCGCCCTCGGCGAGCGCACCGTAGAGCGCGTCGGCCAGCGCGTGCAGGCCCACATCCGCGTCCGAATGCCCGACAAGGCCGTGGCTGTGGGGCACGCGGACGCCGCAGAGCATGACATGGTCGCCGGGCCCGAAGCGGTGGACGTCGAAGCCGTGGCCCATGCGGATATCGCTCATGCGCTCTCCCCCGGTTGCGGCGCGGGCGGCCATCAGCCGCTCGGCGCGGTCCAGATCGACGGCGGTGGTGATCTTGAAGTTGTCGGGCTCGCCCTCGACGAGGCGCACGGCGTGGCCGGCGCGGCGGAAGACCTCGGCATCGTCGAGGGCCGGGGGGCCATCCGCCGCGGCGGCGGCGCGGTGCGCGGCGAGCAGGGCGGCGAAGGGGAAGGCCTGGGGCGTCTGCGCGCGCCAGAGCCCGGCGCGGGGGGCCGGCGTGTGGGCGCAGGGAGGAGCGGCGGGCGTCTCGCGCCAGAGCGCGTCGACCACGCGTTCGGCGGCGATGGCGCCTGTGTCCGGCGCGACGGCCGCGGCGACGGCCTGCCAGAGGGCGGGCGAGGCGAAGGGGCGCGCGGCGTCGTGGACGAGCACGGTCTCGGGCACGGGGCCCGGCCCGGTGGCGAGGGCCTCAAGGGCGAGGCGGACGGTATCCGCACGTTCGTGCCCGCCGGTGACCGGCGGCGCGAGGCGCGGATCGTCGATGCCCGCCACGGCCGCGTCATAGGCTGCGCGATAGTCCGGATGGATCGCGACGACCACGCGCGCGAGGCCGCGCGCCGTGAGGGCCCCTGCGACGGTATGGGCCAGCACGGCCCGGCCGGCGAGGGCACGATATTGCTTGGGCACAGGGCCGCCCAGGCGTAGACCACGCCCTGCAGCCACGATAACGGCGGCAGCGACACCGTTCGAGGGGCCCGAAGACAGGTCAGACAGGCTGTCGCTCCGCTGCCCCGAGCTGCCGTTTTGCGGCCCGTTTTCTGGGCTCATGCCTCCGCGCCTCCTGGGGGAATTCGCGTTTCTGCCCACGAAACCGGCAAACGGCGGGGCCCCTCGTCGCGCCTTCTACGGCTCGCTCTTGTGCGACACAAGAGGCCGGGGTAATGAGATTTACGTGCATAGGGATTGGGCATCATGTTGATGATTGGTGATATCGGCGTCACATCGCCTGTTATCCTGGCTCCCATGGCGGGCGTGACGGACCGTCCGTTTCGCGGGCTGGTTGCCGAGTTCGGCGTCGGCCTCGTGGTCTCGGAGATGGTCGCGAGCCAGGAGATGGTGGAGGCCAAGCCCTCGGTGCGCGCGCGTGCCGAGATCGCGGCGGGCGATGCGGTGACCTCGGTGCAGATCGCCGGGCGCGAAGCGCGCTGGATGGCGGAGGCCGCGCGGCGCCTGGAGGGGCAGGGCGCGCGGATCATCGATATCAACATGGGCTGCCCGGCGAAGAAGGTGACGAAAGGGCTCTCGGGCTCGGCGCTGATGCGCGAGCCGGAGGGTGCGCTGCGCCTGGTGGAGGCGGTGACAGGCGCAGTCTCGGTGCCGGTGACGCTGAAGATGCGGCTCGGCTGGGACGGGACGAGCCTGAATGCGCCGGAGATCGCGGTACGCGCCGAGGCTGCGGGCGTGCGCGCGATCACGGTGCATGGGCGCACGCGCTGCCAGTTCTACAAGGGGCGCGCGGACTGGGCGGCGATCCGCCGGGTGGTGGAGGCCGTGCGCGTGCCGGTGATCGCCAATGGCGACATCGTGGATGCGGAGAGCGCGCGGGCGGCGCTGGCGGCCTCGGGTGCCGCGGCGGTGATGATCGGGCGCGGGGCGCGCGGGGCGCCCTGGCTTCCGGCCGAGATCGGCGCTGCGCTGGCCGGGCGGCCGGTGCGGCTGGCCCCCGCGGGGCCGGCGCTGGCGGCGCTGATCTGCCGCCATCACGAGGCGCAGCTCGCCTTCTACGGCCGCGATCTGGGGCTGCGGACGGCGCGCAAGCATCTCGGCTGGTATCTCGACCGGGTGCCCGGGCCGGCGGCCGCGGCGGCGCGCCCGCGCCTGCTGCGCGCGGAGACGCCGGAGGCGGTGCAGTCGATCCTGCGCGAGGCGCTTGCCGAGAGCGCCGGGGCAGGCCTGGAGCGCGCGGCATGACGGCGCTGCAGAACGAGCTCCAGATCTGGAACAGCCTGCCCAACCCGGCGTTGCTGCTCACGCCGGAGGGCGCGATCGACGCGGTGAACACCGCTGCGGAGAGCTTTCTGGCGAGTTCCGAGCGCCAGCTCATCGGCCAGGCGCTGACGGCGATGGCCGGGGCCGGCAGCCGCACCGTGGCGCTCCTGGAGCAGGCGGTGCGGGGCGGGATCACCATGGCGGATTACGACGTGGAGCTGACCTGGCCCGATACGCCGACCCGGCTGGTGGACCTGCATGTGGCGCCGCTGCAGGACGGCGACGGGCGGGTGATGATGATGATCCATCCGCGCGCGATCGCCGAGAGCATGGACCGCTCGCTCAGCCATCGCGACGCGGCGCGCTCGATCACCGGGCTGGCGGCGATGCTGGCGCATGAGGTGAAGAACCCGCTGGCGGGGATCTCGGGCGCCGCACAGCTACTGGAGATGAGCCTCGGCGACGGGGACCGCGAGCTGACGGAGCTGATCCGCGCGGAGACGGACCGAATCTCAACGCTCCTGAGCCGGGTGGAGGAGTTCGGCGCGATCGGGCCTGCGCGAAGCGAGCCGGTGAACATCCACGACGTGATCGACCGCGCGGTGAAGGCCGCGAAGGCCGGCTTCGCGTCGCATGTGCGCTTCGTGGAGGACTACGACCCCTCGCTGCCGCCGATCATGGGCGATGCGGACCAGCTCATCCAGGTGATGCTGAACCTCCTGAAGAACGCCGGCGAGGCGACGCCGCAGGTGGGCGGGCTGATCACCGTGCGCACCGCCTATCGTGCCGGCATCAAGGTGCTGACGCCCTCGGGCGTGCGCGCGAGCCTGCCGCTGCAGGTGACCATCGCCGATAACGGCACGGGCGTGCCGGAGAACCTGATCCGGCACATCTTCGAGCCCTTCGTGACCTCGAAGATCAGCGGCTCCGGGCTGGGGCTGGCCTTCGTGTCGAAGGTGATCGCGGAGCATGGCGCCGTGGTCAGCTGCGAGAGCGAGCCCGGCTGGACCCGGATCAAGATGCGTTTCCCCATTGCCTCGCGACAGGATCTCGCGCGGTTTGCCACCACCGAAGGCGCGGCATGAGCCTCTCTCCCACGAATGCGGCCGGTGCGGGGCGCACCGTGCTGATCGCCGATGACGACCGGGCGATCCGGACCGTGCTGTCGCAGGCGCTGGCGCGGATCGGGTGCCGGGTGCGCGCGACGGGCTCCTCATCCGCGCTCTGGCGCATGGTGGAGGAGGGCGAGGGCAACATCGTCGTGACGGACGTGCATATGCCGGACGGCGATGCGCTCGATCTGCTGCCCGCGATCCGGCGCAAGCGCCCGGATCTGCCGGTGATCGTGATGAGCGCGCAGAACACGGTGCTGACGGCGATCCGCGCGGCCGAGGTGGGCGCCTATGAGTATCTGCCCAAGCCCTTCGATCTGAAGGAGCTGCTGGCGATCGTGGAGAAGGGCCTCGGCGACCGCCAATCCGCC
The DNA here is from genome assembly GCA_039817245.1 of Pseudomonadota bacterium. GTDB lineage: Bacteria > Pseudomonadota > Alphaproteobacteria > Rhodobacterales > Rhodobacteraceae > Thermohalobaculum. Next base: position 10,945 of record JBCBWF010000032.1, read on the forward strand.
ACCGCGGTGGCGAGCGAGCAGACGCCGGCCGAGCAGAACCTGCCGCTGATCGGGCGCAGCCCGGCGATGCAGGAGGTCTACCGCGTGATGGCGCGGCTCATGCACACGGATCTCTCGGTGATGGTCACCGGCGAGAGCGGGACGGGCAAGGAGCTGGTGGCGCGGGCGCTCCACAATTTCGGCAAGCGCTCGCGCGGGCCGTTCGTGGCGATCAACATGGCCGCGATCCCGCGCGAGCTCATCGAGTCGGAACTCTTCGGCCATGAGAAGGGGGCGTTCACGGGCGCGACCGAGCGCTCGGCGGGCCGGTTCGAGCAGGCGCAGGGGGGCACGCTCTTTCTCGACGAGATCGGCGACATGCCGCCCGAGGCGCAGACGCGGCTTCTGCGTGTGCTGCAGGAGGGCGAATACACCTCCGTGGGCGGGCGGACGGCGCGGCGAGCGGATGTGCGGATCGTCTCGGCGACCCACCAGGAGCTGCGCGGGCTGATCGCGGAGGGGCGGTTCCGCGAGGACCTCTATTACCGAATCAACGTGGTACCGATCCGGCTGCCGCCGCTGCGCGAGCGCTCGGACGATATTCCGGATCTGGCACGGCATTTCCTGGCTCGTGCGGAGAAGGAGGGTTTGCCGCGCAAGTCCCTGGATTCCGAGGCGATCGAGCGAATGAAGGCGCATCGCTGGCCGGGCAATGTGCGCGAGCTGGAGAACCTCGTGCGCCGGGTGGCGGTGCTTTGCCCGGACGAGGTGGTGCCCGCCTCGGTGATCGATGCGGAGCTGACGGCGCGCGACGGGCCGGACGGGCTCGACCCGAGCGAGGGCGGCGATGTGGGGCGCACGCTGGGCGCTTCGGTGGAGCTGCACCTCAAGCGCTATTTCCACCTGCATGGCGAGGGGCTTCCGCCCCCAGGTCTCTACGACCGTGTGATCCGCGAAGTGGAGATGCCGCTGATCGCGCTGACCATGGCGGCGACCCGCGGAAACCAGCTCAAGGCGGCGGATCTGCTGGGTATCAATCGGAATACGCTACGAAAGAAGATCAGAGAGCTTGACATCCCGGTCACACGCGGCAAGAAACTGATGTAGTTCCGCAACAGTGCGCACGCGCAACGGGCGGGTGCACAAAAAGCTACAACCAGTGGCCGCCATGCACGGCCGGGGGACGAGCAGTGACGGGAACCGACGCGCCGGTCGGCGCGCCCAGATGGAGCCTCGGGGCTCAGGCGCCCAGAAGGGCGTGGACAGTGCCGCGGGCGCTGGAGCGCTGGGGCATTCTGGCGCTTGTCGTGCTTGGTCCGGCACTGGCGGTTGTCACAGTGATAGCGCTTGGCGAGAAGGGGGCGGGCCAGATCTGGGGTCTGAGCTCCGGCAACGCGCTGCGCATCGTCCTGCTGCTCGACCTCTGCTACCTGCTCGCGCTTGGGGCGGTGATCTTCACCCGGATCGCGGCGCTGATCGCGGCGCGGCGGCGCGGGCGCGTGGGCTCCAAGCTCCATCTGCGACTCGCGGGCACCTTCGCGACCGTGGCGCTTGTGCCGACGATCATCGTTGCTGTTTTCGCCACGATGTCGGTGAATTTCGGCATCGAGAGCTGGTTCTCGGAGCGCGTGGGCAGCGTGGTGCGCAACTCGCTGGCCATCGCGCAGGCCTATGAGATCGAGCATCGCGAGAACATCCGCGGCGACGTGCTGGCGATGGCGAACGACCTCAACCGCGCGGCCTCCGCGCCGGGGGGGCTGACCGGGGCGCAGCTCAACGATCTGGTGGTGAGCCAGGCGATCCTGCGCGAGCTGCCGGAAGCGTTCGTCTTCAACTCCGACCGCGAGATCGTGGCGCGGGGCGAGTTCAGCTACCTCTTCAGCTTCGAGGCGCCGACCGATGAGCAGATCGCCCGCGCGCGCGCCGGCGACGTGGTCATCACCCAGGACGAGATGAACAACGAGATCCGCGCACTCGTGTATCTCACCAACTTCTTCGACGCCTTCCTCTATGTGAGCCGCGACGTGGAGGGGGAGGTGCTGAGCCTTCTTGACGAGACGCGCGGGACGGTGCGGCTCTACGAGCAGCTCGAGGCGGAGCGGGGCACGATCCTGCGGGACTTCGCGCTGATCTATCTCGGCTTCGCGCTGCTCATCATCGCCTCGGCGACGCTGCTCGGGCTCTGGTTCGCGGAGCGGCTGGCCAAGCCCGTGGGGCGGCTGGCGGGGGCGGCGGAGCGGATCGGGCAGGGCGATCTGGATGTGCGGGTGAAGGAGGAGCGCGGCGGCGACGAGATCTCCATCCTCAGCCGCAGCTTCAACCGCATGGCGAGCGAGCTGAAGGGCCAGCGCGACGCGCTGCTCGACGCCAATCTCGAGACGGAGCGGCGGCGGCGGCTGACCGAGGCGGTGCTGTCCGGCGTGACCGCGGGCGTGGTCGGCCTCGACGGGGCCGGCGAGGTGGATATGGTCAACGATGCCGCGGCGACGCTGCTCGATATCGACCCGGTGGGCTCGCTGGGCCGGCCGCTCGGCGAAGTGGCGCCGGCCTTCCTGCCGCTGATGGACCATGCGACGCGCGGCCCCTCCGGCATCGGCCAGGGCGAGGTGCGTGTAGTGGTGGCCGGGCAGCCGCGCGAGTTCCTCTGCCGCGTGGCGCTGAAGGCCCCGGAGGCGCAGGAGGAGGGCCATGTGCTCACCTTCGACGACATCACCGCCCTCGGATCGGCGCAGCGCATGGCGGCCTGGGGCGATGTGGCGCGGCGGATCGCACATGAGATCAAGAACCCGCTGACGCCGATCCAGCTTTCGGCCGACCGGATGCGGCGGAAATTCGCGGGCCGGCTCGGCGAGGACGGCGCGAAGCTCGAGCAGATGCTGGATGTGATCACCCGGCAGGCGGGCGAGATCCGGCGGATGGTGGACGAGTTCTCCCGCTTCGCGCGCATGCCCGAGCCGGTGATGCATGAGGAGGATCTCGGCCAGCTCGTGCGCGATGCGGTGCTGCTGCAGGAGCACGGCCATGGCGGCGAGCACGGCATCGCCTATCAGTGCCGGCTGCCGGACGGGCCGGTGCCGGTCCTGGCCGATCGCGGGCTCCTCGGCCAGTGCCTCACCAATCTTTTGCAGAATGCGGCGGATGCGGTGGAGGGCCGGCGCGAGGCGCTGCGCGCGCGCGACCCGGAGGTCGCGGCGGATTACCGCGGCCGGATCCGGGTTAGCGTCAGCGGCGCGCGCCGGGACTACCGCATCGACATCGCAGACAATGGCGTGGGCCTGCCCGCGGAGGGGCGCGACCGGCTGACCGACCCCTATGTGACCACCCGCAAGAAGGGCACGGGCCTGGGGCTCGCCATCGTCCAGAAGATCCTCGAGCAGCATGGCGGCAGCCTCGCGCTCGGCGATACGGGGCCCGAAAGCGGCCTCGACGGCGCGCAGGTGACGCTACGCCTGCCCCGCCCGGTGTTGCGGAGCACGGGCGAGGGCGAGGGCTGCGCGCCCAACGACACGGCAAAGAGCGAAACAACGAGTAAAGCAAATAGTGGGGCAGACCGAGTATGGCAGACATCCTGATCGTCGATGACGAGGCCGATATCCGTGATCTGATCGCGGACCTGTTGCAGGACGAAGGGCACGCGACCCGGGCTGCGGAGGATGCGGACGGCACCTTCGCGCTGGTCGAGGCGTCGCGGCCCGACCTGATCATCCTGGATATCTGGCTGCAGGGCAGCCGGATGGACGGGATCGAGATCCTGAAGACCGTGAAGCGGGACAATCCGGCGATCCCGGTGGTGATCATCTCGGGGCACGGCAATATCGAGCTGGCGGTCGCGGCGGTGAAGCAGGGCGCCTACGACTTCATCGAGAAGCCGTTCAACATGGACCAGCTTCTGGTGGTGGTGAGCCGTGCGCTGGAGGCCTCGCGCCTGCGCCGCGAGAACGCGCAGCTGCGCGAGGCGGAGGCGGGGAGCTGGCAGATCGTGGGCGACAGCCATGCGATCCAGACGCTGCGCTCGAAGCTCGACCGGGTCTCGCGCGGGGGGAGCCGGGTGCTGCTCTCGGGCGCGCCGGGCACCGGCAAGGAAGTGGCCGCGCGCTACATCCACCAGAACTCCGAGCGCCGCGACGCGCCCTTCGTGGTGGTCAATGCCGCCTCGGTGGAGGCGGACCGGATGGAGGAGGTGCTCTTCGGGCGCATGGTGGGGGGCACGGTGCAGCCGGGGCTCTTCGAGCGCGCCCATGGCGGCACGCTCTTCATCGACGAAGTGGGCGACATGCCCTACGGCACGCAGTCCAAGATCCTGCGGGTGCTGGTGGATCAGGCCTTCACGCGGCTCGGCGATGCCGGCTTGGTGCGCGTGGATGTGCGCGTGGTCTCCGCCACCAATCGCGACCTCGCCGCCGAGATCCATGCGGGCAAGTTCCGCGAGGACCTCTATCACCGGCTCAATGTGGTGCCCATCGAGGTGCCGTCGCTGGACCGGCGGCGCGACGATATCCCGGATCTGGCGAACCATTTTCTCGAGCGCTTCTCGCGCGAGCAGGGGATGGCGCGGCGCCGGCTCTCGGAGGGGGCGCTGGCGGCGCTGCAGACGCGGAGCTGGCCCGGCAATGTGCGCCAGCTGCGCAACATGATGGAGAGCCTTCTGATCCTCGGCGGCGAGGGCCCGCTGATCGAGGCGGACGAGCTGCCGGGCAGCATCGCGGAGATGAGCGGCGAGGGGCTCGGCGGGCTGATGTCGGTGGTGGCGTCGCTTCCGCTGCGCGAGGCGCGCGAGCTCTTCGAGCGCGAGTATCTGGTGGCCCAGATCAACCGCTTCGGCGGCAACATTTCCAAGACGGCGAGCTTTGTCGGGATGGAACGCTCGGCGCTGCACCGCAAGCTGAAGATGCTGGGCGTGTCGACCACCTCGCGCGGCGGCGTGCGTGTGGCGGTGAGCGACGAGGTGCCGGAAGCCGAGCTTCTCGACGACTGAGCCCCGGCCCCGCGGTCCACGCCTCGCAGGGGCTTCTTCCGACGGGATCCGCCTGCGGCGGACCCCGCCGAAAGACCCGGCCCGCCACCACCCCCACCACCGCCAGAGGCGGTAGTGGGGGTGGTGGCGGGCTGGAGCGCGCGAGCCGGGTTGCCGGGCGAAGCCCTGCAACCCGGGGAGGGTGCAACGGCTCGGAGGGCCGAAGGCGTGCGCGGAGCGGGTCTTCCGGGCGCGCGCCGCCTGTCTGTTTCGGTGTGGGACGGGGGCGGCGGCGGATCGAGCGGGATGCGCGGATGCTGCCACGGTTCGGCCATGGAACCGCGCGGTTTGGCCGTGAGCGTGCCGCCCATGCGCTATTTCAGCTTCTTCATCTGCGACGAGGCGGCCGGGCGGGAGCTCGGGGGTGGCTATGTGCGCGCGCGCTCCGCCGGCGAGGCGCTGGCTCGCGTGCCCTATCCGGATGTCTCGCTCACCCCGCTGCCGGACGGATCGCGCTGGCCGCCGCATGCGCCGGGGCCCGTCGCTTGGGAGTACCGCGCGCCGACACTGATGCAGTAGCGCATCGGCCGGGCTCGGCTCGGTGATTGACCGCGGAGGCCGGCGGTGTCCATGGTCGCGAAGGACGGGGCTGCGTTGGAGCGCACATGAAGGTCGTGGTCTGCGGCGCGGGGCAGGTCGGCTCGCAGATCGCGCGCCAGCTTGCCGCCGAGGGCAACGCCGTCACCGTGATCGACAACAACGGCGCCCTCGTGCGCCGGCTCACGGATATGTACGATGTCTCGGGCGTCATCGGCTTCGCCTCGCATCCGGACGTGATGGCCCGCGCCGGCACCGCCGATTGCGACATGCTGATCGCCGCGACCTCCATGGATGAGGTCAACATGGTCGCCTGCCAGGTGGCCCATTCGGTCTTCGAGGTGCCGACCAAGATCGCGCGCATCCGCACCGAGAGCTATCTGGAGGCGGAGTGGTCGGATCTCTTCCGCCGCGACCATCTGCCGATCGACGTGATCATCTCGCCGGAGACAGAGGTGGCGCGGGTGACGCTGCGCCGGCTGCAGGCGACCGCCGCGTTCGATATCGAGCCCTTTCTCGACGGGGCCGTGAACTTCGTGGGCGTGCGCCTCGATGCGGACTGCCCGGTGACGAACACGCCCTTGCGCCAGCTCTCGGAGCTCTTCTCCACCCTACGCGCCGTCGTCGTGGCGGTGCGGCGCGAGGGCAAGCTCTTCGTCGCGAGCCCCGAGGACCAGCTCTTCGCCGAGGACGAGGTCTACATGGTCGCTGCGCGCGAGGATGTGCAGCGCGCCTTCGGCATCTTCGGGCGCAAGAACCGGGTCGCCTCGCGGATCATCGTGATCGGGGCGGGCAATGTGGGCCTGCGCGTGGGGCGCGAGATCGAGGAGCGCCCGATGCATCGCGCCACCCTGATCGAGCGCGACCGCAGCAAGGCCGAGCGCGCCGCGGACCGGCTGGAGCGCACCGTGGTGCTGAACGGCGATGCGCTGGAGGCGGGGATCCTGGAGGAGGCGGGGATCAACGATGCGGACGCGATCGTGGCGCTGACCGATGACGACCGCACCAATCTTCTGAGCTGCGCGCTCGCCGAGCAGATCCGGCCGGTGATCTCCATCGCGCTCTCCAAGGACCAGACCTTCGAGCGGCTGGCCGAGCCGCTGGGGATCGACGCGCTGATCGACCCGCGCGCAACCACCGTGAGCTCGATCCTGCGCCATGTGCGCCGCGGCAAGATCCGCGCGGTCTACTCCATCGGCGGGGGCGAGGGCGAGGTGATCGAGGCGCAGGTGATGGGCACCTCGGCGCTCGCCGGCAAGCGGCTGCGCGACATCAACCTGCCGCGGGGCTCCATCGTGGGCGCGGTGCGCTCGGGCGAGAAGGTGCGCATGCCGAACGGGGATCTGACCATCGGCGTCGGCGACGTGCTGGTGCTCTTCGCCGTGCGCGATGCGGTGCGCCAGGTGGAGCAGATGTTCCGCGTCAGCCTCGACTTCTTCTGAGATGGCCGCCCCGCGCCAGACCCCGCTCTTCGCGCCGGCGCTCGGGGTGGTGGCCGCGGCGATGGCGGTGCCGATGCTCTATGCGTTGCTGGCCGGGGACGAGCGGGTGGCGCGGGCCTTCTTCTATGCCGGGGCCTTCACGGGGTTTGTCGCGGCGATCATGGGGGCGGCGCTGGCGGGGCGGCGGCGGCTGAGCGGGGCGCAGAGCGAGCTCGTGAGCCTGCTGATCGGCTGGGCGGTGCTGCCGGTCTTCGCCGCGATCCCGCTGGCGCTTCTCACCCCGCAGCTCGGCCTTGTCGGCGCCTGGTTCGAGATGGTCGCGGCCTTCACCACCACCGGGGGCACGGGCTATGCGGACCCCGCCCGGGTGCTGCCGGCGATCCATCTCTGGCGCGGGATCGTGGCCTGGCTCGGCGGGCTTCTGACCCTGACGGCGGCCTATGTGGTGCTGGCCCCGCGCCGGCTCGGCGGCTTCGAGGTGCTGACGCCGTCGGAGCGCAGCGACGGGGGCGATCGGCAAGGGGGCCTTGCCGGGGCGCGGCTCGTGGAGCTCGGCGCCGAGACACCGGCGCTCGACATGCGCCTGCGCCGGGCGCTGCGGACCATCCTGCCGGTCTATGGCGGGCTCACGGCGACGCTCATCCTGCTCTTCGGCGCTTTCGGGGATGTGTCGCTGACTGGGGTGGTGCACGCGCTCGGGATCGTCTCCACCAGCGGCGTTTCGGCTGATTCCGGTGGCTTCGCGGCAAGCGGGGTGCTCGGCATCGAGATCGTGGCGGCGGTCTTTCTGGTGCTGGCCGCGAGCCGGCTTCTCTATGGCGGCGCGACCCGGGTGGGGCGGCAGATGAAGCCGCTGGCCGACCCCGAGCTCCGGCTGATGGCGCTGATCGTGGGGCTCTCCACGCTGGCGCTCTTTGCGCGGCACTGGTTCTCCGCGCTCACGCTGGAGGGCGAGGAAGCGCCGGTCGAGGTGCTGAGCGTGATCTGGGGGCTGGTTTTCACCACGCTCAGCTATCTCACCACCACCGGCTATGAGAGCGCGGCCTGGGAGAGTGCGCGCGCCTGGGCGGGGCTCGAGAACCCTGCGCTGATCCTGCTCGGGCTCTGCGCCATCGGCGGGGGCGCTGCGACGACGGCCGGAGGGCTGAAGCTGATCCGCGCCGCCACGCTCTATCGCCACGGGATGGTGGAGATCGACCATCTGATCGAGCCGCTGGCGGTGCGCGGGAGCGGCGCTTCCGGGCGCGGGCGACTGCAGGAGGGCGCCTTCATCGCCTGGGCCTTCATCATGCTCTACACCGTGGCGATCTTTGCCACGAGCCTCGGATTGACGCTCACGGGGCTGAACTTCGAGACGGCGCAGATCGCGGCGATTGCAGCGGTGAGCAATACCGGGCCGGCCTTCGGGGCGGTGGCGCCGGGCCATGCGGATTTCTCACTGCTCGACAGCGCACAGCGTGCGGTCGTGGCCGCGGGTATGATTCTCGGCCGGGTCGAGACGCTTGCGGTTATTGCGATTATGCGTCCAAACGCCTGGAGCCTGCGCTCTGCGTGAAAAAAAAGGTGGAAACCGCATCGCCGAGCCCCCACTCTCTCGGGCGTGACTCGGCGCGACGCGCTGCGCGGACCACCAACGAACATAGACAGGCAACAGAAATGGCCAACGAAAACAAGCAAAATCTGCAGGACATCTTTCTCAATCACATTCGCAAGCAAAAAGTCCCAGTAACGGTATTTCTTGTGAACGGTGTTAAGCTTCAGGGTGTGATTACCTGGTTTGACAACTTCTGTGTGTTGTTGCGCAGGGACGGGCAGAGCCAGCTGGTCTACAAGCATGCGATCTCGACAGTGATGCCGGCACAACCCTTCAGCCTCTACGACGCGGACGCGGCCGAGTGAGGGCATCGATGCGGGGCAGCGCGGCGCCGGTCCGATGCGGGCCGGCGGCTTTTGTGGTGCGCGGGCGACGCAGCCTGCCAGAGGGCACGGCTTGACGCGCGCTTTCGTGCTGCATGTCGATCTGCGCGAGCCGGACGCGCCGGAGCCCGATGCGGCGCTGGCCGAGGCGGTGAGCCTGACCCATGCGATCGAGCTCTCGGTGGTGGATGCGGATACCGCGTCGCTGGCGCAACCGAACCCGGCAACGCTGCTCGGGCCGGGCAAGGTGCGCCAGCTCGGCGAGCTGTTCGCAGAACTCGAGATCGAGCTCGTGATCGTCAACGGCACGCTGAGCCCGGTGCAGCAGCGCAACCTGGAGCGTGCCTGGAGCGTGAAGGTGCTGGACCGCACCGGGCTCATCCTCGAGATCTTCGGCGCGCGGGCGCAGACGCGCGAGGGCGTGCTGCAGGTGGAGCTTGCGCATCTGACCTATCAGAAATCGCGGCTCGTGCGCTCCTGGACCCATCTCGAGCGCCAGCGCGGCGGCACGGGCTTTCTCGGCGGTCCCGGCGAGACCCAGATCGAGGCCGACCGGCGGATGATCGACGAGAAGATCACGCGGATCCGGCGCCAGTTGGAGAAGGTGGTGCGCACGCGCGCGCTCCATCGCAAGCAGCGCCGGCGGGTGCCGCATCCGGTGGTCGCGCTCGTCGGATACACGAATGCCGGCAAGTCCACGCTCTTCAACCGGCTGACGGCATCGGAGGTGCAGGCGGAGGACATGCTCTTCGCCACGCTCGATCCGACGATGCGCAAGCTGCGGCTGCCCTCGGGACGCGTGGCGATCCTGTCCGACACGGTGGGGTTCATCTCCAACCTGCCGACGCAGCTGGTCGCGGCGTTCCGCGCGACGCTGGAGGAGGTGCTGGAGGCGGATTGCATCGTGCATGTGCGCGATGTCTCGCATCCCGCGACCGAGGCCCAGGCGCGCGATGTGCTGGCGGTGCTGGAAGAACTCGGTGTCGATCTCGCCCGGCGCGACGGGATGCTGGAGGTGCACAACAAGATCGATCTGCTGCCCGAGGGCCGCGCCGCGGAAATCGTGACGGCGACCGAGGGGGCGCATCGCGTGGCGCTCTCGGCGGCGACCGGGGAGAACTGCGCAGCACTGATCGATGCGATCGAGGAGCGCGTCTATCCGCGACGGCTCTCCTTCGAGCTGCGGCTGGGGCATGAATCCGGCTCCGCGGTCGGCTGGCTCTATCGCCACGGCGATGTGCGCGACCGGCGGGACGAGGCGGAGGGCGTGTTCCTGCAGGTTGAACTGACGGAGCGGGAATTCTTCCAGTTCCGCAAGGAGTTTCCGGATGGTGTGGATGTGCGGCGTCAGCAAGCCGTGGCGGCGCAGTGATTTTTACTAAACATAATATCGCTTCTTCGGGAAGTCCGCGGCCGACATAACTGTCCCGTACCGGCACAGTTTTTGGTTTCAATTACTTGGTAAGGGTAAGTTAACCACACGTTGACTCATAAAGCCTTCCCCCCTGCGTGCGTTTGGCCTAAGGAAAGGGGGCGTGGGTTGTATGAATGGTGTGGTGGAATGCGTGATCTCAGTGTGTTTGAAAGGATTGTCCAGCCGAGCGTGGAGCGGATCCCCCTGCTGGATATTCAGTATCAGTCCGTGACAGACGGGCGAGACTGTGTGGTTTCGCATGTGATCTCGCGGAACGTCTTTACCGATTTCGACGTGAAACTCTCGCGCCATCTCGCAGCCGTGCGCGGTGGCGGGTTCCCGGCGGTCTCCTCGACGATCCGGATCCGCGATGTCGATCCGATGGCCGAATGGGTCGAGGGGCGCTCGCTGCATTTCGCCTCGATGCCCCATGCGCTGCGCGGGATCTCGCAGCGCGCGCTCGGCAAGCGCGAGCGGGCCAAGATCATGCTGGCGAGCACGGAGACGGTGGCGAGCATCGCCGATCTCGCAGCGCCGGAGCGGGTGATCGAACGCTGCGAGATCGCGGCCTTCGGTGCGGCGCTGGAGGTGTGCCGCAGCCTCGGGGCGACGGATTTTCTCGAGCTCTCCGGCGATTTCGACATGCTGATGGTGAAGCCGTCGGGCGGCGAGCTTGCCCCGATCAGCATCGATCTCTTCCGCGGCATGGTGAACGTGCCGGCCACGCTCGGAAAGGGCGGCGAAGGCTTCGTGGGCCCGCTCTACGATCTGCGCCGCGGCCAGTCGGACGATCCGGCGGTGCGCGGCTACATGGCGGCCGCGCGGCACCGTGTCTCCATCGCCAAGGAGGATGCGGTGATGGAGTTCCGCGCGGCGGCGGAGGACCGGATCCATGCCTTCGACCGTGCGCTGAGCGGGCGGCGGCTCGTGGGGCACCGGCTCGATGCGGTGATGGCGCTGGTGGCGCGGCTGCGCACGGGACTGGGCGACGAGCTGCGCGGGATCAGCGAGGATGCGCGGATCACGGCGCTGGACTGGGCCGATGTGGTCTCCGAACAGGCAGCACACGGGGCGGGCTTCCATGGGGCCGCTGCCGGCGGGGCCAGCGCGCGCCCTGCCCGGCCGAACGGCTACCGGCCCGAGCGGATCGACGGCGTGGAGGCGCACTGAGCGCCGGCTGCCCTGCCCGCGTGGCGTGTCTCGAGAAAAAAAGCCGCCCGCGGCCATGGCCGGGGCGGCAAGTCTGGCGCCTTTGGCGAGACTACGCGGCGTGACGGACGGGGACAGGCCCGCCAGGCAAAAGCGCCGGAGCGAGGCTCAGAAGAAGGCAGGCAGCGAGAGGCCGCCGAAGATCAGCAGGCAGATACCCGCCAGCCCGGCGATATCGGTGAAGGCTTCGGTCGGCGCGTCGGCGAGATGGGCGCGAGCCCGGTCGATCAAGGACATAGCGGAACCTCCGGTCATCAAGTGTTAACTGAATGTTCCCGATTCTGCGGATCAATGCAAGAACATTGTTCGAACGAATGCGGTTTGCTCAGCCGCTCTTGATGAGCTGCACCGAGGCGTCGCGATCCATGAGGTAGAGCAGGATGCGCAGCGCCTCGCCGCGCGGTCCGGTGAGCGTGGGATCGGTGACCAGGATCCGGCGGGCATCGTCGCGCGCGATCTCCATGAGGCCCGCATCGGTCTCCAGATCCGCGATGCGAAAGCGGGGCAGGCCGGACTGGGCGGTGCCGATCATGTCGCCGGCACCGCGCAGGCGCAGATCCTCCTCGGCGATGCGGAAGCCGTCCTCGCTCTCGCGCAGGATCTCGAGGCGCGCGCGGGCGGTCTCACCGAGGGGGCTCGTGTAGAGCAGAAGGCAGTGCGAGCGCCCCTGCCCCCGGCCGACGCGGCCGCGCAGCTGATGGAGCTGGGCGAGGCCGAAGCGTTCGGCCTGCTCGATCACCATGATGGTGGCCTCGGGCACGTCGACGCCGACCTCGATGACGGTGGTGGCGACGAGAAGCGGCCGCGCGCCGGACTGGAAGGCGGCCATGGCGGCATCGCGCGCCTCCGCCCCCATCTGGCCATGCACGAGCGCCACCCGGTCGGGGCCGAGCGCGGCGG
>JBCBWF010000177.1:0-9785 GCA_039817245.1 Pseudomonadota bacterium
CGATGTGGTGCTACGCGTGATGATCTTCGTCTCCGCGTGCCACGTTGTGATTGGCATCGCCATCGGCACCAGCGGCGAGGCGCTGGGCGCCGTTGTCTACTACGCCGGCTTCCTGTTCACGGCCTTCGCCTCGCTCGTCTATGTGCTCGCCGGCGTGCTGAGCGTGCGTATCGGGACCCCTGGGGCTTGGTACTTCCTGATCTGTGCCTCGGCGGTCGCCATCTCCATAGTTGCCGCGGCGTTGGCGGAGGTACTCGTGCCGAATGCCACCATGGAACACACCCGAGACCGGGGGCGGTTTGGTTTGCTCGTTGAAGAGGTTTTCTTTCTTCTTGGGATCGGGGCGCGCATCGTCCGGATTCGGAAGGAGCGGCTCGAGGCGCATTTCCGAGCCGTTGCGGCGCTCCAAGAAAAAGTCGCCCTGTCGGCGGAGCTTCACGAGGCGGAACGCGCCTTCGAGCAGGCGCGGGCGCTCGCCCAGACCCGCCGTGTCGCGCTTGCCCATGCGACGCATGATCTGCGACAGCCGCTTTTGTCCATCGGGCTGTCGTTGCAGAACCTCCAGCACCTTGAGGCCGCCGAGCGGGAGGCTCTCGAGCGCTATCTCGGCTACCTCGAGGACATCATCGACACTCATCTGTGCCTGTCGACCGAAGACGACGTTGCGGGCGGCCCGGGACCGAAGGCCGAGACCCTCGAGGTTGGCGTTGTCCTTGAGGCAGTTCTGGAGATGTTCAGGGCTGAGGCGGAGGCGAAAGGGCGCAGGCTCAGAGCCGTGCCGACGCGGCTAGAGATCGACGCGGATCCAGTGGTCACGCTGAGGATTGCGTCCAATTTTGTGGCCAACGCGGTGAAACACACGGTGTCGGGCGGCGTGGTTATGGGGGCGCGTCGCCGCGGTGTGCGCGTGATGACTGCCGTCTACGACACCGGACCGGGGCTCACGCCGGACGAGATCGCGCGGCTGCGCAGGCCGGGCTTTCGCGGGCAGGCCTCCACCGGCAGCGGGTTGGGTCTCGCGGTCATCGACACCCTCGCCAAGTCTCAGGGCCTTACCGTGCACATCCGCAGCCGGCTCGGTCATGGTTCCTGCTTCGGTTCGTGCGTTCCAGTTGCCGTTGCCGCGGCTGACAGGTGAGGAGCCGCAAGCGCAGTGTTCTGCCGGGGAGCCGCGGCCGTGCTCATGCGCTGCATACGCCGCATCTCCGGGTGGTGCCTGTCGAGCGCGATGCGCAGGACGGCGACTGCGTGGAGCAGGCATGCCCTTGCGAGGGCAGGGATGCGCTGGATCGGGATACGTGCGCGCGAGACTTTAGCATCGGCCGATTGGCCGGTCGCGGGCATCGCTATGTGATTTGACAGGGGCGACCCCGGCGCAATAGCTGTCCTACAGCGCAAAGCGAGGTAGCTATGATTCTTGTTCTCGAAGGCAGGTTCATCTTCGCCGCCGATCGCATCGACGGCCCCTACACGCAGGTCTCCAGTCTCGAGCGGGGGCTCGACGGCATCGCCTTTGCGCCCGATGGAACGTTGTACGCCTTCGACAATGATCTCATCGGTACGGTGGATCTGCTGCAGAGCGCGTTCACGCCGATCGCGCGCAGCGAGGACGTGTCGTTCGGCGGCATCGATGCGCTGGTCATCGCGCCTTCGGGTGAGGCCTTCGCCACGCATGGGCTGCCCGGGCTGTTCTCGGTCGATCTTGAGACGGGGGCGCTGAGCTTGATCCCCGGCACCGACGCATCGATCGGATCGCGCGCCGAACTCACCCTGCTCGACGGGTCGCTCTTCGCTGCGACGCTGGGCGATGAGCTTGTGCAGTTCGATCTGGAGACGAGCGCTGAGCTGTCCCGTGCGACCTTCCTGATCGACGACATCGACGCGCTGGTCGCCGATGACGGGCGTCTCTTCACCTATGCGGATCAGGACATCTTCGAGATCGACCCGGAAACGGCCGCCGCGACGCTGATCGTCGAGGGGTTCGACGCGCTGGCGAGAAACAACGCTCCGCTCTCGTTCCGGATGCCGACCGACACCGCCGAGGCGCCCGGCACCACCGGGCAGGGGCTGAGCGTCGCGCTGGCCCAGGAGGTCGCCTATGTCTACGAGGCCGGGCTCGACCGGGACGGCGATATCGACCGGCTCGGCCTCAATTTCTGGATCGATCAGCGCGAGGCGGGGCTTTCGCGCCGCGATCTGGCGGATGCGTTCCTGCAATCCGCAGAGTTTGAGGCGGCGTTCGGCGATCCGGACGCGCTGTCCGACCGCCTGCTGATCGAGCGGCTCTATCTCAACGTGCTGGATCGTGACGGCGAGGAGGCGGGCATCCTGTTCTGGGAAAGCGTCATCGCGGAGCCGGGTTTCGGCCGGAACGATCTGTTGCTTGCCTTTGCGGGCAGCGCCGAGAACGTGTCCGGATCACCGCAGGTCGAGGATCTGGCCGAGCTTGCGCCGGGGATTTGGGACTTCGTGTCCTAGAGCGCGCGCGGCGCTCCCGATCGGCAGGCCGAAAGGCGGTGCCTGAGCTGCCTCGCGGCCCTGGCGCGCCACCGGCATCGGGCGTGCATCCGGCTTCTGAATGCGCAGGGTGGTGAAAGCCCTGGGGGTGAGAGCTCGGCTGGCAGGATGGGCCCTGTCGCGTCGAGCGACGCGGGGGCTTTGGCCCGAGCGGTAGGTGGCGCCGGGGGCATGGTTGCGGCGTGGGGAACTGAAGGCTTGGTGGTGGTTGCAGTTGGAGGGTACTTTGAGGTCGGCGCGCTGTTCCTGTCGCGCCGGATCATTGTCGGACCCTTTCAGCCGTGACGGTGCAGGCATGGTGAGCGCGCCAAGCAACGCAGGCCGTGTGATGGCCGCCTATCTCGACGAGGTCGCTGCCGTGATGCAGCGCGCCGGCGTTGATGCCGACGAGATCGAGGCGACCGTCGCGGCGCTCGAGGAGCAGCTTCTCGACCGGCTGGCATCGGCGGGGGGCGGGCTGAACTCGGCGGAGGCCATGGCCGAGGTGATCGCAACGATGGATCCGCCCGAATGTTTCGCGCCCGCCGGCTCTGAAGCCGCGCCCGGGCGCGGCGCATCGCCGGCGCGACGGGTGCCGCGCCGCGCCCTGCTGGCCGGGGCCGCGCTGGCGGTGCTCGCAGGGGCGGCGGTGTGGCTTTGGCCGCTCCCGGATCGCGGGAACGGAGGGGAGCGCGAAGCGATCGCGCTCGACGCCGCCGCTCCGGCCACCTCGCCGCTGAGCGTCGACAAGGCGTTCGAGAGCTTCGAGCATGAGGGCGCGGATATCACCTATGCGATCGTGACCACCAAGGATCCGGTGGTGGACGGCCCGCGGCGGCTCGTTGTCGTCGACCCGACGGGCGAGACGCAGGTGACCGGGTTTCTCTCCGCCGGCTACGAGGCCTGGGAGGTCGTTCTGCTGCAGCCCGTGCCGGACCGCCCGCCGACGCTCTCGCAGGAGATACCGGCCGAGGTGCTGGGCGAGCTCGGTCTGATGATTGCGCGCTTCAACAGGATCCCGCCGGAGAATGTGCGGATCGCGCGGTCCGGAGCGCTGACGCCGCCTGAGCGGGATGCGCGCTGAGACCGAAGGCTGCGCTCAACGCTCAACGCTCGCTCGCGACGATCGCCTCGATCGCGCCGCTCAGTTCCGACCAGTAGGCTGCCATCGCGACATAGCGCGCATGACCGTCCTCCGAGAGCGTGTAGTAGCGCCGCGCCGGCCCGCCGCCATCCTGACCGCGATAGGTGCGCAGGAGGCCCTCGCGGGCCATGCGCCCGAGCGCCGGGTAGACCGTGCTCTCCGAGAAGACCAGCGCCGGGTTGCGGCCCAGTCGCTCGATGATGGCATAGCCGTAGTCGTCCTTCTCGCGCAGCGCCGCGAGCAGGCACAGATCGACCAGCCCCTTGCGCATCTGCGTCACCCACGCGTCTGGCTGCACCGTCTGATCCTACATCACCGCATCCCGCTGACAGCGTTGTAGATCTTGCGCGGTACGGCAAGATGCGGGGCTCCGTCGCCGTGACGGAGCCCGGGGCCGGCGGGCCGGCCCATGATGTCAGCCGACCAGGAGGTCCTCGGCCCCGAGGACGCGGAAGCCGTCCTCGAAGTCCGGTGCGGCACGCAGGACCGCCTCGGGGCTCAGCGCGAAGTCGAGCACCATCTCGGCCCGGCTCGTCCGGCCTGTCTCCAGCTCGCCGATCCAGAAGTCTCGGCCGGCGCCGTCCTCCGGGCGGCCCAGCACATTGGCGTAGAGTGCCTGGACGAAGCGCTCCTCGGAGCCCTCGAAGCTGGTGCGTTCGCGGAACTCGAGGCTGGCGATGAAGACCTCGGCGATGTTGTCGCGCGAGAGCCCGTCGGCGCGGCCTTTGTCCCAGAAGAGGAAACCGGCCTCGTCCGGGTCCCGGCCGAGGGCCGCGCGGTACATCAGGTAGACGAAGTCGCTGTCGTCGCTCTGGCGGTCGAAGATGAAGGTGGCGTCGTCGAAGACCAACCGCTCGACGTTCTCGAGGCTGATCGGCTCGGCTTCGGGCGCGTCGGCGGGGCGCAGCTCGATCGTGGCGCCGTCCTCGCTGAGCACGCGCTCGAAGTCCGCCGAGCTGGCCTCCACGCGCACCGTGTCCCGGCCCGCGCCGCCGTCGATCTCGGCCGGTGCGCCATAGGTTTCGATGACATCGTCGCCCGCGCGCGCCGCGACGGCGCCGATCGGGCTTTCGGTCGTGTAGAGCAGGTCGTCGGCATCGCTGCCGATCAGGACGCCGTCCACGAGCTGGGCCATATCGTCGAGGCGCGGGTCGGGCTCCGGCTCCGGGTCGGGCTCCGGCTGCGGCTCCGGTTCGGGCTGGGGCTCGGGCTCGGGCTCGGGTTCCGGCTCGGGCATCGGATCGGGGTCGGGCTCCGGGTCCGGGTCGAGGTTGGGGTCGGGCTCAAGATCCGGCGGCGGTGCCGTGTCCGGTCCGGGCGCCGCTTCGAGCCACGACAACAGCGCATCGAATTTCGGGCTGTCGCCGGGCCCCTCCAGCCCATGGCGAAGATGGCCGAACGCCTCTTGCCGGTTCCATGCGCCGACGAGGTGATAGAGCGTCATCGTCGTGCCGGCATAGGCCTCCCAGCCATCCAGGTAGGTCTCGTAGACCTCCGCCCATTCCGGCCGGCTCTGGAAGGCGAGCATCTGGTCCGCGAACGCCTCGACCAGGTCGTCCGGCAGCTCGCCCGAGGTGAAGTGCTGCCCCGCCTCGTAGGTGACGAGCGGCAGGCCGAAGCGGTCGGCCACCGCAAGGTTGCCGGCCAGTTCGCGGCCGACATCGCTGGTGCCCGCGAACATCGCCTCGATCTCGGCCAGGATGCCGTCGAAGATGGCGCCATACTCGGCCTCGCTCACGCGCCCGTCGGCGAGAGCGTCGTCGAGGATCTCCAGCACCGGTGAGAACTCGTAATCGGGAAAGTACGGCGCCACTGCGGCCTTGTCGATCAGGTCCATTGCGCCGAGCCGGTCGATCTCGTCGAGGATCGCCGTGAGCGGCACTTCCCACCCCGCCTGGCCGGCGACGACGATCTCGAAGCGGCTGTCATCGGCGAAGACCGCATGGAACGTCTCGGCCATGCTGACGATCTCCTCCGCGGCGACCGTGAAGCGGTTCGCGGCGTTGTCGTCTTCCTCCGGATCGAGGCCGGCGGCCGCGTTGCGGTCGCGCGCGATCGCGTCGAGATGGTCGGCCACCGGGAAGATCCCGTTCCAGATCTCGTTCGAGTACTCGACCGTCACCGTGCGCCCCGGCTCGAGCTCCGCCTCGAGGAGCTCCGCAAGGGCGCGCACATAGCCGTCGTCGGCGAGATGGGGGATGGTGATCCAGATGTCGGCGTCGGCCTCGTTCGCGAGCTCGATCATGACCTCGTAGGGCACGCCCTGAGCGAAGGCGCGGCTGTCATCCGTGCCGGTGTCCTCGACGCCCCAGCTCGCCCAGTCCAGCTGTGCGCGGTCGTCCCAGAGACCGGAACTGCCGCCGAAATTGGTGAGGTTCCAGTCCATCAGCCGGATCTCGTCGAACGGGGCGATGAGGTCCAGGAAGCTGTCGCTGAAGCGGCCCGATCCCGCATCGGTGCCCGGCAGGTAGAGGCCGACATCCGAGAGCGGATCGTCGCCCTGCTCGTAGACGCTGAGCAGGATCGTCAGCTCTCCGAGGCCCGCCGGGACCTCGATGCTGGCGCGGTTCTCGGCGATCTGGTCGTCGCTGTCGTCGAACCGATAGGTCTCGCCGTTGACCGCGATCTCGAAATCCGCCTCGCCCTCCCAGGTCAGCGTGTAGGTGCCGGGCGTGTAGGTCTCGACCCCGTCGACCGGGTCAGCGATGCGGATCAGGCTGCGCGCGCCCTGGCCCTCGGCCAGCACCGGAAAGCCGTTTTCGTCCAGAGTGACCGGGCGGTCGTCGCTGAATGCGCCGGGCATCGCCAGATCGAAGGAGAGCCAGCCGCTCATCGCGGAGGCGATGTCGTTGAAGTAGTCGATGCCCGCGTAATACGAGACCTCGTAGAGCCCGATCCCGAGCGCCCGGCCGTCTCCCGAACCGTGCCCGGAGTTCGTCTGTCCGTTCATGTGCATTTTCCATTTGCCATTCGCGCGCCGCGCTTAGCGGCCCGGTGGTTGTCTACCGAACACTTCGCAAACCCTTGCCAAAACGCAGTGATTCCGCCACGAACTCTCTACATCGTGGTGCGATGTACCATGTGCTATATCGTATTGCGAGGTATGGCTGCGCGCGAGGGCCATTTTGCAATCTGCGCGCGCAAGGCGCTGATCGCGCACACGTCTTGCGGAAGGCGCTTGCCGCTCGGAACGGGTCCGATCGGAAGCGGGATGCTTCGGGCCTGATCCAGAAACGTAGGCGTCACCCGGCCTTCGCCGGCCGTCGGCCCGACCGGTTGATCGGGGGTCGGCCGCACACTGAACCGCACCGGAAAGCCGGGAGCGGTTCAGTCTGGTTGAGGGATTGCCACAGGGACGCGGGGTTGGGACGCGGGGTTGGGACGCGGGGTTGGGGCACGAAGCTCGGGACCGGTGTCTGAGTTCAGAGGAGGAGGGGGTCGTCGATGATGTCGAGGTTGTGCGCTGCGCTCGCCCACTCGACTTGAGTGCCGGATGTAACCTGGCTTTCGCCCTCGGTTCCGAACTCTCTGATGTCGAAGTCTTCGGCGGCCGCAGCGGAGTCGACTGGTTCGGGGCTGCGAACCTCGCCGGTGGTCTCGGTTGCGTCGATGAAGTTCAAGGTCGAGGTCGGGGCGACGTCTTCGAGCGCCTGGCTTGCGATGAGCGGTCCCGCCGCATCGAGGGCCGCCGCAGTCGCTGCCCCATCGACGACCGGTGACGTGGAGGGCAACAGGCTCATGCCCGCCGGCAGCGGTGCGTCGGCGCTCTTGCCGGTCTCGTCGGCCACGCCGTCGGCATCGTCGAAGCGATAGTACCGGGTGAGCCCGTTGCTTGTCGGATCGATGGTGACTGCAAGGTTGGCCGCGATCTCCGCTTCGCTCCGCGCCTCGTTCCGAACTCTGAATTCGTCGATGGAGGCTTCGGTTGTCCCGGAGGTGCCACGCAGCACCTCGCTGAGGACCAGGGCGGAGTTCCAAGCGATGCCGGAGGTGCCCTCCAAAACGCCGTTCACATAGAGGCGGACAAGGCCGTCCTCCGCCCGGGTGACGGCGACATGCGTCCAGCTCCCCGGAAGGATCTCTGTGCTCGAGACGGCGAGATCTCCCTTGGGATAGCCGCTCTTCTGCTTGGAGAAGCGAAACTGGCCGTGTTGGGCTCCGCGGTCGCGCCGCTCACGCCCGGCCCGCTCAGCACGGTGACGCTTGCCGGAACGAGGCTCCCATCCGGATCGGTATCGTTGTCGAGGACCGGGATCGTTGTCGGTGTGTCCACGGCCGTGACGGCCTGATCTTCCATCGCCACCGGTGCCAGATTGTCGTCGGCGAGGGGGGAGGTGGATGGCGGAAGGCTCATGCCCGGGGCAAGCGGCGTGTCGGCGCTGTTGCCGGTGTCGTCGACGACCGCGACGGGATCGTCGAAGCGGTAGTAGCGCAGGAGGCCGTGGCTGTCGGGATCGACCGTGCTCGCCAGGGCCCCTGCGATCTCCGCCTCCGTCCGCGCGAGATCCCAGATCCTGAGCAGATCCAGGGCGGCCTGCGTCGTCCCGGACGTGCCGGAAAGGAGCGCGTCGACGACGAGCGCGGAGGTCCAGGCGACGCTCGATTTGTCTTCGAGCACGCCGTTTACGTAGAGGCGGAGGACGCCGTCGGCCTCGCGGATGAAGGCGAGGTGGGCCCAGCTGCCGGGCGTGGTCACGCTGTCGGCCACGACGAGGTCGCCGTTGGGCTAGCCGTTCTTCTGCGCAGAGAAGCGGGCGAGGCCATTGGCGAAGTTGAGATCGACCTTCGCGCTGCTGTCGATCAGCAGCGAGTCCTCGGCGCCGACTTCGCTGCCGAGCGGGTTGGTGCCCGCATCAATGGCCGGGCTTCCCGACACGAGCGCGAGGGTCAGCGTGGGTCCGCCGTTGTCCTGCAATCCGGCAGGGTCGAGCCCGGGATCGCCCGCGCCGATCACGATATCGGTCGGTACACCGAAGGCTGCGTTGCCGGTGCCCGTGCTGACGAGGTTATGTCCCTGGCTGACGATGTCTCCGGCGCCGGCGATGTCGCTGTCCGCGTTGCCGGCAACGAGGCTCGACACGATCTCGAGCCGGCCGCCGGCCGCCTTGATGCCGGAAGCGTCTCCGGTCGTCGCGGTATTGCCGCTGATGGTGCTGTTGGAGACGCGCGTGGTCCCGGCCGCGACGAATATGCCGGCGCCATCCGCCGCGCGATCGTTCACGAGCGTACTGTTGGTGATCTCAAGGGGTCCGGCGCTCTAGATCGCGCCGCCGTTGCCGTCTCCGGGAAGTAACCGGTGTTCGTCCCTTCGATCAGACTGTCCCGGATAAGAGCCGTGCCACCTGCCGGCACGTGGATATCGCCGGCTCCGTTTTTGTTTCCTCGCAGGGTCGTGCTGACGATCTGCAGATCATTCGCTGTCAGCATCGAGAGAGTGCTGTAGTTGTTCCGTATCAGATTATTCAAAACTTCAAGGACATCAGCTGTGACAAAGTGTTCTCCATAGTTCCCGCGTCCCTCAACTCTATCAAGGCTCACCACTGCCCCTGAGATCGCAGGGCCGTTGAAACCACCATTCGCCGTGCTGCCAGAAAGCGAGATATCGCCGCCCCTTATAACTGTGGTTCCTCCAAAGGTATTTCTATAGTGAGCGGAAATGGTGCTTCCGGATAGGTTGATCGTTTCGCCGCTGATCGCGCTCGATGCGTATTCGGATGTCCTCCTAATGTTGCTGTTGACCACTCGGATGTCGGTGCCCGAGATGCCGCCAGCAACCGAACTGTCCAGAACGAGCAGATCCGTCGCCGTCACACCGCGGAAGAAGCGTCCGAACGCTTCAATCGTGCTCGTTCAGGACAGTTCGGTTGCTGGCGGCATCTCGGGCACCGACATCCGAGTGGTCAACAGCAACATTAGGAGTACATCCGAATACGCATCGAGCGCGATCAGCGGCGAAACGATCAACCTATCCGGAAGCACCATTTCCGCTCACTATAGAAATACCTTTGGAGGAACCACAGTTATACGGGGCGGCGATATCTCGCTTTCTGGCAGCACGGCGAATGGTGGTTTCAACGGCCCTGCGATCTCAGGGGCAGTGGTGAGCCTTGATAGAGTTGAGGGACGCGGGAACTATGGAGAACAC
>JBCBWF010000383.1:0-4892 GCA_039817245.1 Pseudomonadota bacterium
CGGAACCGCGGCGTGTTGAAGGAGGCGTGCATCTGGCGCCGCTCATCGCCCGCGAAGGTGAGGTAGGTATCGACATAGTCCGTACCGTCGAAGGCGATGCGGTAGTAGCCCCGCGGCGAGCCGAGGCGCTGGGTGCCATGGGGGATGCCCCGTTCGTTGAGATCGCCCGCCCACCAGGAGCCGGAGAGCCCGCCGGTGATGATCTGGTGGAAGCGCTGGGGGCCGACGCCGGTCGCCGCCTCCCAGCCCGCATAGTTCTCGCCTGGCAGGATCTGCTCGGTGGTGTGGGTATGGCCGGCGAGACCGAGGGTCTTGCGATCGCCGATGATCTCGACGAGGGCGGCGAGGTTGTCGGTCTGGTGCTTCGGGTTGTCGGCGTTGGTGAAGGTGACGAAGGGAATATGGGCGTTCAGGACGATGAGCTTGTCCGCCGGCACCTTCTCCAGATCGTTGGCGAGCCACTGGAGCTGGCGCTCTGCGATGACGCCGTTGTAGTCCGGCTTGCCCGAGAGGTCGCAGAACGGGTGATCATCGATGCCGTTGCAGGGGTAGCGGACATTGTCGAGCACAACGAAATGGACCTGGCCGATGTCGAAGGAGTAGTATTCTGGGCCCCATTCGCGACGGAAGGTGTCGAATGAGTCGCCATCGAGGGTGGCGTCGAAGTCGAGGTCGTGGTTGCCGGGGACGAAGTATTGCGGGACGCCGCCGACGGCGATGACCTCCTGGAAGCGGCGGTAGAGCGAGAGGTCG
Organism: Pseudomonadota bacterium; assembly: GCA_039817245.1. Taxonomy (GTDB): domain Bacteria; phylum Pseudomonadota; class Alphaproteobacteria; order Rhodobacterales; family Rhodobacteraceae; genus Thermohalobaculum. The sequence goes on from JBCBWF010000383.1 coordinate 754, forward strand.
TCGCCCATGACATCGCCTTCGAAGAGCAGGCACTCGGTCTCCGAATTGTCGCGCGCTGCCAGCAGGCGGCCGGCGGTTTCGCGCACGAAGCCGATCTCGCGGTTGGAATAGGGCTGGGGGTCGCCGAAGACGAGGCAGTCGAACCGGTCGCCGGCATCGTCGGCGATGAGCGGGAAGTTTACGGCGGCGGGGAGCGGACCGGTGGCCTCGATGCCACCGAAGCGCAGCGGGGGTGAGCCCGCGCGCTTGTGGACATAGGCGAACTGGGGAACCTGGCGCGCGTTGACCGGGGCCACGAAGCCGGCGGGCTTAGTGATGAAGACGTTCATGTCGTCGTAGGCGGGGAGTTCGTAGTAACCCGTCGCGTCCGTGGCGACGACCTCGAGGCCGTTGGAGACGAGCACGCCCTCGATGCCCGCCTCGCCGTCGTCGAGACGGCTGTTGCGGTTGGTGTCCCGGAAGACCGTGCCGCGGGCACGGTTATCCGCGTTGGGGCCGGCCACCGCCTCGACTGCGCCGATATAGGTCGGATCCTTCGCGCCGGCGGGGAGGGCGAGCCATGGCAGGGTGAGCGCGCTGGTGCAGAGGAGGGCCGCGAGGCGCGGCAGGGCTGTGCTCGGCAGGCGGATCATGGGGATCTCCTCTGGCGGATGTCGCGTCCGTGTCATCGAGCCTGCGCCGGGACGGTGATGCGCCCATGTCCTGCGCGTTACGGTTCTGTCTCAGCTCGATATGGGATCAGCTTAGCGCGCTGACTGACAGGATAGAATCCCCCGTGCGCCCGCGCCCGCCCTCGTCATTTTGGTCAAAAATATAAGAACATATACTGAACATGAAACATCATCTGCCCGATCCGCTGTGATGGACGGATGCTCATCTGTTCTTCACCAAAGGGCTGCGACGATGACGTGGGTGGGAGCGGGCGAGACGCGCTTGGCGTGCCGGTCGACCAGATCGGGCGGGCGCGGCTGCAATGTGGCGCGGGGGCCGGCCGGTCCTGTTCGGGGACCGGCTGGAGGGGCGAGGCGGCGTCGCGTCGGCAATGGCTCAAAAGGGGCTCAAATGAAGGCCTTCTCGTGCACGGTGGCCATCACGGTGCCGGACGGGGTCTCGACCGCGACGCGCGTGCCGTCCTGCCAATGTGTCATCCGGATCATGCCGATGGCGACGTTGCGGACGAAATCCGGCGACCAAGCGCAGGAGGTGACGCGCCCGATCCGCGTGCCGTCATCCGCCATCACGGGCCAGATCGCAGTGCAGGGGGGCAGCGCGCCGCCATCGAGCGAAAGGCTGCGGATCTGACGGATCGGCCCCTCCGAGGCCACGCGCAGAAGCGCGTCGCGACCCACGCAACCGATGGCCACATGGGTGTCGCAGAACCGGCCGAGGCCGCATTCATGGGGCGTGTTCTCGCGCGTCATGTCGTTGCCGTAGCTGAGAAGCCGGCCCTCGATGCGCTCGATGAGGTTGGGGCATCCCGCGCGCACATCGAGATCCGCGCCGGCCTCGAAGAGCGCGTCCCAGAGGGGCTCGCCATTGTCGCTTCCGTCCACATAGATCTCGAAGCCGCCCTGCTTGGAGTAGCCCGAACGCGCGACCATGAACTCCTGACCGCCGAAGGCCAGCGGGGCGAAGCGGAAGAAGCGGATGCTGCGCACCCCCTCGCCGAAGACGCGGGCGACGAGCTCCTCCGCAAGCGGGCCCTGGACGGCCAGCGGCGAGATATCCGGCTCGGTCACATCGACCTCGAGGCGGAAGCCGTAGGCGAGCCCCTTGATCCAGAAGAGTAGGTCGCTGTCCGCCACCGAGACCCAGAACCGGTCCTCGGCGAGCTTCAGCGTGACGGGGTCGTTCAGCATGCCGCCGGTCTCGTCGACCATGGGCGTGTAGTAGCACTGGCCGGGGGTCATGCTGCGCAGGTCGCGCGGCGTGAGCATCTGCACGAGGCGCGAGGCATCGCGCCCACGGATCTCCACCTGCCGCTCGCAGGCCACGTCCCAGACCTGCACGGCGCGCTTGAGGTGGTGATACTCGCCCTCCAGATCGCCGAAGCTGGTGGGCAGCAGCATGTGGTTGTAGACGGTCCAGCCGGCCACGCCGGCGGCCTCCACACGGCGGGAGAACGGGGTCTCGCGCGTGCGCCGGCTGCGCGAGAGACCGGGCACCGCCACGCCGACGCCGGGCGACGCCGTCATAGGTTCCGCGGCCAGGGACACCATCAGGCCGACCCCCACTTGATCTGGCAGATCTCGGCGCTGCGGCCGTCGAAATCCCAGACCCGGCCACGATCGCGCACGCGGCCCTGGGTGGCGGTGGCGATGGTGATGTCCGGCCCCATCCAGTAGCCGGTGTTGCTGACGACCACTTCCTGGTCGGGATCGTTGCCGGTGATGGGCTCGATCGCGCCCTTGATCTTCTTGCCGACCGTCAGCCGGCGCGACTTGCCCTTGGTCTCGAAGCTCACCGGCTGGCGCTCGGCGCCGAGGAAGTTGCCGACGAGGATGGAGAAGAGCCCGGTGGTGCCGCGGGCCTTGCCGGAGAATATCTTCACCAGCCCGTCATAGGCGGCATCGGAGGCGCGCTTGTCGATATAGGCGGCCGCAGTCCAGTTGCCGCGGGCCATCTCGCCGGGGATGTCGAGCAGCATGGCGACGTTGAGGCCGCCGATGTTCTCGCCGTTGAACTCGCCTTCGTCGATGCGCACGCCCATCCAGGCCTGGCAGTAGCCCTCGGTCGGCGGGTGCTTGCCGAGGCTGACCACGCAGGGGCAGAAGACGGTACAGTTGCAGTTGAGGATGAGCTCGCCTTCGAGCCGCCAATCGTCCATCGGATCCTCCGCTTTGTTATGGGTTCAGCCCGCTCCGGTCGCTGCGCCGAGGGCGCAGCCGGTGGCGGCAAGGAGCAGGCCCGCGCCGAGCGGCCGGGTGAGCGGCCGGCCGATATCGGGCAGTTTCTCGAGCGTCATCAGCAGGGTCGCAGCGCCCATCCAGGCGGGGCTCATGGTGCCGCCAATAAGAGCGAGACCCATCAGCGCCCAGCAGCAGCCCAGGCAATGCGCGCCGAGATTGAGGCCCATGGCGAAGGCGGGGCGCGGGCCGGGCTGCCAGCGCGCGACGAACCAGGCGCCGGGGGCGCGGCAGCGGGTGAGGCAGGCGTCCTTGAGGGCGCTGAACTGCCAGAGCCCGGCGAGCGCCAGGAGGGCCGCGGTGAAGGCGAGGGAAGTGGAGCGGCCAAAGAGGTCGATCCAGCCGGCGGCGGACAGGGCAGCCTGCGCCGCCGCCGCCACGGCCGCGAAGCCGGCCCAGACGGCGAGATAGCCGGCGGCAAGCGCGCCGAGCGCGAGGCCGGGGCGCGGCTCGGCGCCGCCTGCAGCGGCGGTCTCGGACAGAGCGGCGAAGGCGCGGAGCGCGGGGATCGCCGTCGGCAGCATCATCGCCGCCCCCATCACGGCCCACATGAGCCAGAGCTGGAAGAGAGCGGCATCGCGGGCGGCGGTGAGGCAAAGGGCGCGCAGGGTCTCCACGCCGAGGCCGCGCAGGTCCTCCGGCAGGGCCGCGGTCGGATCCATCAGCCAGGCGGCGACCCAGGCGGCGAGGAGGGTGAGATAGACCGCGATCCAGCCCGCGCCCGACGCGCCTCTCCCACCGGCGGAAACGCCGTTCAGCAGCAGTTCGGAGACGGTCTTCGTCGACATGGGCAGGCGCTCATAACGCTCAAATTCAAGCGAAGCAGGACGCTCAGGCGGGGGGCTTGTCAATATGCGATTTGTCTGACGTATAGAGAATTGACTTCTTGAAACCGAGGCATTTACGCTGCAGAGCAGCACGGCGCGCGAAACCCTGCCGCACCGCACAACGGAGCACCGGCCCGCATGAGCATCGAATACGCCCGGATCAGCCGCGACGACCTGCCCTCCCAGATCGCAGAAGCCATCCGCGAGGCGATCCTGTCCGGCGGGCTGATGGTGGATGAGCGGTTGCCGAGCGAGCTGGAGCTGGCGGCGCGGTTCGATGTGTCGCGCGCCACGGTGCGCGAGGCGCTGAAGCGGCTGGCGGCGCAGCGGCTGATCCGCACCCGGCGGGGGCCGACGGGCGGGGCCTTCGTGAACCGGCTGAGCCGGGCCGATGCGCAGGAGGAGC
>JBCBWF010000081.1:0-16095 GCA_039817245.1 Pseudomonadota bacterium
CGTATCGTCCTGTGCCGTCAGTTGCGCCGCTCGCAGGTTCCGGGGTTCTTCGAGCGCCTCGAGCCGTGCCTCATCGGGACGGAGGCGTGCTCGGGCGCGCATCACTGGGCGCGGGAGCTCGGCGGGCTCCGCCACGAGGTGCGGCTGATGCCTCCAGCGTACGTGAAGGCCTATGTGAAGCGGAGCCCGCCGAGCTCCCGCGCCCAGTGATGCGCGCCCGAGCACGCCTCCGTCCCGATGAGGCACGGCTCGAGGCGCTCGAAGAACCCCGGAACCTGCGAGCGGCGCAACTGACGGCACAGGACGATACGCCCCTGCGCGTCGACGCCGTGAAGCTGACACACGCTCTTCGCCAGATCGAGACCAATTATGATAGGCTGGCTCATGGAAGGCTTCCACGGTGGAATGCTTCACAGCGCCCACCCTGGCACATCGCGATGCCGCAGGCGGGGCCATCCACACCATCAATGGCGGCCTCATGCCGCACTGTTGGAGAGCCGCCAGGCGAGCACGCGCCGGCTCGCCCAGTCCATGATCGCGACGAGGTAGAGGAAGCCCTGGCGCATCGGAACGACGGTAATGTCGGCGCACCAGACCTGGTTCGGCCGGTCGATCATGAGGCCTCGAAGCAAGTAGGGCCACGTCCTGTGCTCGGGATGGGGCACGGTGGTCCGCGGCTGCTGGCAGACCGCTCTCAGCCTCATTCTGGTCATGAGCCGCGGGACGCGCTTGCGCCCGCCGACATGGCCCTGGCGCTGAAGATGGCGCGCCATCGGGCGGCTCCTGTACCGCGGCGTCTCGAGGAACTGCGCATAGATCAGCTTCATGAGGACGAGGTTGAGCGGGGTCTCTCCCTTTCTCGGCCCGTAGAACGCCGAGCGGCTGATGCCGACGAGCTGGCATTGCCGGCCTACCGGAAGCCGGCCGTGCCGCGGCCCGATCATCTCACACCTCCGGGACACGCTCTTCGTCCGCTCGCCAGCGGGCCCGAACCGGTGGCGCCTTCGCTGGCTCGCCCTTCGCCAAAAAATCGCGTTCCACCAGAAGCTGGCCGATTTTCGCGTACAGAGTCTCGACGTCGCCCTCCCGATCGGCCGCGGCGACCTCCGCCGTGCGCGAGATCACGCCCGCCATGCCCTCGATGGCCTGCCGCTTCCAGGTGTTGATCAGCGTCTGATGCATGCCGTGCTTGCTCACCAGCCCGGCGATCTTCGCCTCGCCACGGATGGCCTCCAGCGTCACCTTCGCCTTGTCTGGCTGGAGTGCGTGGCGCGACGGCGTTGGGCGGCGTGCTCGCTAGGCGTTTGCGAGGGCGGTGCAGGTTTCGTGGAGGGCGCGGCGGATGCGGACGCCGTGGGCGAGGCTGTGGGCGCGGACCTCGTGGCGGCGGGCGCCGGGGAGGCGGGTGCCGGGCTGGGCGAGGAGCGCCTGGAAGAAGGTCTCGGCACGGTCGATCCAATCGGTGCCGTGGCCGAAGCGGCCGGGGTCGATGGCCAGCAGGAACTCGCCGCCAACGGGCGGGCCGCCGTCGCGGGGACCGCGCTCGCCGGCCTGGAAGCTGAAGGCTTCGCCGACGACGGCGCCGGCGAGGATCTCGACCATCATCGCAATCGAAGCGCCCTTGTAGCCCCCGAAGGCGAGCTGGGCGCCGGCGAGGACCGCCTCGGGATCGGTGGTGGGTTCGCCGTCCGGCCCGATCCCGACGCCTTCGGGGACGGGCTGGCCGTCCCGCGCGTGGATCATCACGTCGCCGCGGGCCATGGCGGCGGAGGCCTGGTCGAAGACCATGGGGGACGCCGCGCGGCGCGGGCAGCCGAAGGCGATGGGGTTGGTGCCGTAGAAGGGCCGCGTGCCGCCGGCGGGGGCCACCATGGGTGTCGCCGCGGTGCAGGCGAAGCCGACGAGCCCGGCTTCCGCGATCGCCTCTACCTCCGGCCAGAGGGCGGCGAAGTGGTAGACGTCGCGGATGGCGAGGGCGGCGATGCCGGTCTCGCGCGCGAGGGCGACGAGGGGCTCGTGGCCCTCGGCGAGTGCGAGGGGCGCGAAGCCGCCGCCGGCATCGACGCCGATCACCGCGGGGGCGGGGCGGGAGAGGCACGGCCGCGCATCGCCGCGCACCTTGCCGCTCTTCAGCGACGCGACATAGCCCGGCAGGCGAAAGAGCCCGTGGCTCTCGCAGACATCGCGCTCGGCCGCCGTGATCGTGCGGGCGACAGCGGCGGCGTTCGGCTCGTCGGCTCCGTGGCGCGTGAGGGCGCGACGCACGAGCGCGTCCACCTCGTCGAGGCGCATGGCGACGCGGTCGTCGGCGCTTTCGGATGTGGTCATCGGCACTCTCCCAGATGCGATCAGGCGGCAGGCCGGGCGGATCCGGCGCGATGGGGGGGTCAAAGCGGGCCGAGCCTGGGCTATATTGTTACAAAGGAAAAGACGAAGCCCGGGACGAAGCCCGAGACGAAGCCCGAGACGGGGGCCAAGACTGGGGCCAAGACGGGGGCCAAGACGGGGAGACGGGGGCCAAGAAGGAGGGCAGAGGCGATGGACGGGCCGAAGCGCCGGATCGACCACGACGCGGAGGATGCGCAGATCCTGGAGGGCGAGATCCTCGGCGAGGAGGATCCGGGTCCGCGGGAGGATGCCCGCGATGTTCCGCTGCCGGGCTGGGTGGCGCGGAACCGGGAGACGATAGAGCGCGGGCGCGAGGCGGCGCAGGCCTTCGTGCCCTTCGCGCCGCCGCCCGCGCGGCTGGCGCTGATCGCGGCCTCGCTGGCCGCGGAGGGGTTGCTGACCGCGGAGGATGCGCGGATGGGCCGGCTGACCGCGTCGGCCGCGGGGCTGCGCGCAGCCGGGATCGTGCTCGACGGGCTCGGTGCCGCGGCCGGCGCCCGGCGCGGACCGAAGGCGCTGGTGGCCAACGCGCGGCGGATCGCGGCGATCCGCGCCGCGCTCGGGCGGATCGACCGCGGGCGCAACATGCCCGCGGGCTGAGGCGCCCGCCCGGGACCGCCGGCTTATCAGTGGGCGAGGAGGCGGTCGGCGCGCAGGCCGGCCTCGCGCGCGGCCTCGCCCGCGCCGGTGGCCTCGAGGCTCTGCGCATAGCGCTGCCAGCCCCAGGGCGAGCTCGGCTTCATTGCCACGCGCTCGGCGAGGAGGCTGAGGGCCTCGGCATCCGCCCCGGATTTCTGCGCGGCATCGATCAGCATCATGTGGAAGAGGTCGCGCTGGGCGTGGCTGCCGCCGACCGGGTCGATGTCGTAGCGGATCGGCTCGATGGCGCGGAAGGCCTCGGCATGGCGGCCGCGGCGCATATCGCGGAAGGCGCGGGCGAGGGCGAGGCCGGTATCGGCGACCACCTGGCCTTGCGTGGTGGGCTTTGCGGCCCAGGCCTCGAGATGGGCGAGGAGCCCGTCGATATCCGCATCCCCGCCGGCGGAGACGAGCGCCATCATGTAGTGGAGGCTGACGAAGATCAGCTCCTCGTCGGCCATGCGCTTCTTGGCGACATCGGCCAGCGCCTGCCAGCGATCGCCCACATCCGTGCCGTGGAGCTCGAGGCGCCAGAGCATGGAGGCGGCGTTCAGCATGTCGAGATAGAAGCCGGAATCGACATCGCGGCCGAAATCGCTGTCGTAGAGGGCGAGGACCTCGTCGGTGCGGCCGCGCTCGAGGAGGTAGAGCCCGCGATGCCAGTGGAGGTGATTGCGGAAGTTGTTGACGGTGCTCCAGTGGGGCTCGACGGAGGCGGCGAAGGCCAGGCCCTCCTCCGGCCGGCCGGTCATCTCGAAGGCATGGGCGACGGCGTGGACGGACCAGGCATCGGCCGGGTTGCGGCCGACCGCGATCTTGCCGTGGCGCTCGGCGCGGGCGTAGTCGCCCGATTCCTCGAGGCCGAAGGCATACATGCCCTGCACGAAGCCGTAGAGCGGGTGTTCGGGGCCGTAGGCGGGCAGGGCGCGGGCGACCCCGTCGCGGATCCGCCGTCCGTCGCCCGAGTAGAAATGGGTGAAATGGGCGAGGCGGAGGGCCAGCGCATCCTGCGGCGTCTCGGCCACGATGGCTTCCCAGACGGCGGTCGCCCCCTCCATATCGCCGGCGCACCAGAGCGCGAGGGCGCGGGCATGGGCGATCTCGCGCGGGTTCAGCCGGCCCGCCTTGGCCATGGCCGCGACCCTCTCGCTGGCGGCATGGGCGACGGGGCCGGTCTCGCTGGTGCCGACCATCTTGGCGAAATAGCCGCGCGCGGCGATGGCCATGGGCATCTCGGGCGCGACCGCGAGCAGCGCCTTCACCTTGTCGCCGATATCGGGGCGGAAACCGAGAAAGGCGCGCACGATGTCGTCGAAGGCGGCGACATGCTCGGGCTCGGCGGCGGTGAACTGGAGCCCGAAGGCGTTCTCGATCTGGCGCATGGCGGTTCTCCCTCGGCAATGCGCGCCGCGCGGCTCTTGGTCTGGCGGGGTGTCGCTACCCGCTTAGACGTCCACTGGCCGGGCGCGTTCGCGCAACCCTCCTATGCGTCACCGTCCTATCTGCGGACGGGCCTGTCTAGGCGGCACCATGTGCGGCATTGACGCTCTCGAGGGCACCCGCAGCGAGGGCGCGGCCGCTGAGGACGGCGTGCTCGACCGTGTCGCCGAGGCACCAGTCGCCGCAGAGGCCGAGACGGAGTGCAGGATCCCAGAGGCAGGGCTGGCCGGCGGGGCGCGCGGTGAGGGCATAGCGCCAGCGATGCCCGGCGCGGTAGCGCTCCGGCGGGAGCGGGCCCGCGGCTTCGGCGAAGGCGGCGATGAGGGCAGCGGCGAGGTCGGGTTTCTCGCGCTCGATATTGGCGCGGCTCCAGGCCTCGGCGGCGTGGATCACCCAGTTCTCGGCGGGGCCGGCGCGGTGCGGGAACGCGGACTGGCGGAGGGCTTTCTCGATGACCGGGTGTCCGCCGGCGGCGGCCTCCGCGCCGGGCGGGAGCGGGGTGTCGAGGGCGAGCATGGCGGTGATGCGCGGGGCCATCTCAACCCTGTCGAGCGGCGCGAAGCGGGCGGGGCCGCCGGCAAGGAGGCTGGCGGCCTGCGGGGCGGGAATGGCGAGGAGGAGGGTGGAGAACGGTCCGGGCGCGTCGGGCGCGTCGTGCGCGAGGACCCAGGCGCCGCCCTGCCGCGCGATGGCGGTGACGGTGGCGCGCCGGTGGATGGCGGTGTCGGGGAGCGCTGCGGCGAGGGCGCGGGCGAAGCCGCTGGCGCCGGGCAGCCCGAGATAGGCGGGCCCCTCCGTGCGGGCGAGGAGATGCGCGGCGCCGCCGGGCCAGGGCGCGGCCTGCCCGGCCGCCACGGCACGGGCGGTGAGGGCGGCAAAGGCCGGGTCGGCGGCCGTGAACCCCGGCGCGCCGTGGTCGAAGCTGCTCGCCTCGCTCCGTCGCGTGGCCATGCGCCCGCCGAGCCCGCCGCTCTTCTCGAAGATCGCGACCGGTCGGCCCGCCTCCGCGAGGGCGGCTGCGCAGGCCAGACCCGCGGCGCCTGCGCCGATCACTGCCACCGTTCCGTCTGCCATCGCCCGTTCCCCAGACCGCTCTGCCGGGTCAGGAGGGTGGGGGCGGCGGGGCCGAGGGCAAGCGCGGCGCCGCTCGCCCCTTGCAAGCTGGCCGATTTCGCCGTACTTCGCGCGCAGGCCTAGGGGTATAGCTCAGTTGGTAGAGCATCGGTCTCCAAAACCGAGGGTCGGGGGTTCGAGTCCCTCTGCCCCTGCCAGCCCGCCATCCGCCGTGCATGCGGGGCGGGCACGCAGCAGCCGGGAGCGCAACAGATGAAGAACCCAGCCCAGTTCGTCGCCGAGGTGCGCAGCGAGGCCGCGAAGGTCGTGTGGCCGACGCGCAAGGAGGCGGGGCTCACCACCGGCATGGTGTTCATCATGGCGACGCTGGTGGCGATCTTCTTCTTTGTCGTGGACCAGATCCTCAGCGTGGCGGTGGAAATCCTGCTGAGCCTCTGATTGCTGCTTGACACTCGGGAGTTTTCCCTACTTGCAATCCCTGCGCGAGCGGGATAGCCACCAGTCTTCTTCCGCATCAGGGCGTTTAGCCGATTCGACCGCATGGCCGGTTGCGTCTGCGCTGCTGGCGGGACAGGGGAAGCGGCAACTCAGGCGAGACCACATATGGCTGCGCGCTGGTATTCGGTGCACGTGCTCTCGAATTTCGAGAAGAAAGTCGCGGAGTCGATCCGCGAAGGCGCGGAGCAGCACGGCCTGCAGGACGAGATCCTGGAGGTGATGGTGCCGACCGAGGAAGTGGTGGAAGTGCGCCGCGGCCAGAAGGTGAATGTGGAGCGCCGCTTCATGCCCGGCTACGTGCTCGTGCGCATGGAGATGACGGACGAGGCCTATCACCTCATCAAGAACACCCAGCGGGTGACCGGTTTTCTCGGCCCCCAGGGCCGGCCGACCCCGCTGCGCGACGCCGAGGTGGCGCGGATCCTGAACCAGGTGGAGGAGGGGCTGGAGCGTCCGCGCCCGTCCATCACCTTCGAGGTGGGCGAGCAGGTGAACGTGACGGACGGGCCCTTCGAGAGCTTCACCGGCCTCGTGGAGGATGTGGACGAGGAGAATGCGCGTCTGAAGGTCACGGTTTCGATCTTCGGCCGGGCCACCCCCGTGGAACTGGAGTACTCGCAGGTCGCCAAGTCGAGCTGAGAGCAAGCGTGGTGGGAGGCGAGCGCGGCGCGCCGTGCAAACCGGACCACCCTTTCGTGATCGGCTGCGGGCGCGCCCGGGCCGGGAAAGCTGAAGGAGACGAGAGATGGCGAAGAAGGTCGTCGGCTCGCTGAAGCTGCAGGTGCCCGCGGGCAAGGCGAACCCCTCGCCGCCCATCGGCCCGGCACTCGGCCAGCGCGGCATCAACATCATGGGCTTCTGCAAGGAGTTCAACGCCAAGACGCAGGAGATCGAGCCGGGTTCGCCCTGCCCGACCATCATCACCTACTATGCGGACAAGTCCTTCACCTTCGAGATCAAGACGCCGCCGGCGTCGTTCTTGCTCAAGAAGGCCGCGGGCCTGAAGTCCGGCGCCTCCAAGACCGGGCGCGAGACGGTGGGCTCGGTCAGCCGCAAGCAGGTGCGCGAGATCGCGGAGCTGAAGATGAAGGACCTGAACGCCAACACGGTGGAAGCGGCGATGCTGATCATCGTGGGTTCGGCGAAGTCCATGGGCATCGAGGTGAAGTGATGGCGAAAGAGGGCAAGCGTATCCGCGCCATTCGCGAGGCGACCAAGGACAAGACGGCTCTTCCGCTGGACGAGGCCGTGAAGCTCGTGAAGGCGCATTCCACCGCGAAGTTCGACGAGACGGTCGAACTGGCGATGAATCTCGGCGTCGACCCGCGCCATGCGGACCAGATGGTGCGCGGCTCGGTGAACCTGCCGAACGGCACCGGCAAGTCGGTGCGCGTCGCGGTCTTCGCGCGCGGCCCGAAGGCGGAGGAGGCCGAGGCCGCCGGCGCCGATGTGGTCGGTGCCGAGGACCTGATGCAGACCGTGCAGGGCGGCACGATCGACTTCGACCGCTGCATTGCGACGCCGGACATGATGCCGATCGTCGGCCGGCTCGGGAAGATCCTCGGCCCCCGCGGGCTGATGCCGAACCCCAAGGTCGGCACCGTGACCATGGATGTGGCCAAGGCCGTGCAGGACGCGAAGGGCGGCCAGGTCACTTTCCGCGTCGAGAAGGCCGGGATCATCCATGCGGGCGTGGGCAAGGCGAGCTTCGAGCCGGAGAAGCTGGCGGAGAACATCCGCGCGCTGATCGATGCCGTGAACCGCGCCAAGCCGACGGGAGCGAAGGGGACCTACGTTAAGAAGGTCTCGGTGAGCTCGACGATGGGCCCGGGCGTGAGCGTGGCGCTGGACAGCCTGGCGGCCCCCGCGGCGGCGGCCGAGTGAGTTTCGGCGGGGCGGGGCCGAGGCCGCGCGTCGCCACCTGGGCAGGGCGACCTGCCTGAACGAGATCCCCGGCTCGCCGGGGGCCGGGAGCCCGCAGGGGCTCCCTCCTGTCCGAGACGGTGGGCGGCGGCCTCGGTCGCATAAGGCCCGCCATAGACGGGGCGATGGCGGAGATCGGCGGCGGGAGGTGCGAGCCTCGCGGTGCCCGGTTTCGGTTCTTCCCCGGGGCAGTGCGCAAGGGCCGCTCGCGGGGGCATTCCCGCGGCCGGCGCAACCGGCGGGGGAAAGGGTGAGCCCGCTCGCCCGCCTGATGGAGAGTGTGACCGTGGACAGAGCTCAAAAATCCGAAGCCGTCTCGGAGCTCTCGGAGATCGCAGACACCTCGGGCGTGATCGTTGTCGCGCAATACGGGGGAATGACGGTCGCCGAGATGTCGGACCTTCGCTCGCAGATGCGAGAGGGAGGTGCGCGCTTCAAGGTGGCGAAGAACCGGCTCGTCAAGATCGCGCTCGACGGCAAACCCCAGGAGGTCGCCAAGGACCTCTTCAAGGGACAGACCGGGATCGCGTTCAGCGAAGACCCGGTCTCGGCTTCGAAGATCGCCATCGACTACGCCAAGAAGAACGAGAAGTTCGAGATTCTCGGCGGCGTCCTCGGCGGTCAGCTGCTCGACAAGGACGGAGTGAAGGCGCTCGCCGACATGCCGTCCATCGACGAGCTTCGTGCCAAGCTGCTCGGCACGCTGAAGGCACCGCTGGCCAAGTTTGCCGGCGTGCTCAAGGCGCCGCCGCAGAAGATGGCCGGCGTGCTCAAGGCACCGCCGCAGAAGCTCATCGGCGTTCTCAAGGCCTACGAGGCCAAGCAGAACGCGGGCGAAGCCGCCTGAGGGGTGCGTCGTCGTCGGATCGACGCGACGCCAGGGTAAGAACCGAGAACCGAACGCAAGGAACTGAACAATGGCCGATCTTGAGAAGATCAAAGAAGAACTGTCGAACCTCACCGTGCTCGAGGTGGCTGAGCTGGCGAAGATGCTCGAGGACCACTGGGGCGTCGAGGCGGCTTCGGGCGGCGGCATGATGATGGCTGCCATGCCGGCGGTCGGCGGCGGCGCGGCCGCGGCGGCCGAGCCGGAGGAAGAGAAGACCGAATTCGACGTCATCCTGCTCGAGGCTGGCGCGAAGAAGATCAACGTCATCAAGGAGGTCCGCGCCATCACCGGGCTCGGCCTCAAGGAGGCGAAGGATCTCGTCGAGGCCGGCGGCAAGGCGGTGAAGGAAGCCGCTCCGAAGGCCGAGGCCGAGGAGATCAAGAAGAAGCTCGAGGACGCCGGCGCGAAGGTCGAGCTGAAGTGATCCGGCGCGGCCTGCGGGCCGCGCTCGACGAGACGATCCGGCCTGCTCCGGTGCCGCGCGCACCGGGGCGGGCCTTCCCGCTTCTCTCCGGCCCCTCGCGTGAGGGGCTCGACGGACGCGGGGAGCGGGTCCGAGACGCCATCGGCTGGGGCGCCGAAGGCTGGGATGGGACCCGCGCTCCATCGGAACCGGCGACGCTCCTGCAGCCCCGTGGGACGCGCCGTCGAGAAAGGACCCGAGGCGATCCATGGGCAAGATGTTTTCCGGACGGAAGCGTATTCGGAAGTTTTTCGGAAAGATCAGAGAGGTGGCGGAGCTGCCGAACCTGATCGAGGTTCAGAAGAGATCGTACGATTATTTCCTGGAGTCCGGCGATACCGGAGCCCCCGTCGATGGCGAGGGGCTCCAGGGCGTGTTCCAGTCGGTGTTTCCGATCAAGGACTTCAACGAGACCGCGCTGCTCGAGTTCGTGAAGTACGAGCTCGAGGCGCCGAAATACGACGTGGAGGAATGTCAGCAGCGTGACATGACCTACAGCGCGCCGCTGAAGGTCACGCTGCGCCTCATCGTGTTCGATGTGGACGAGGAGACGGGCGCCAAGTCGGTCAAGGACATCAAGGAGCAGGACGTCTATATGGGCGACATGCCGCTCATGACCTCGAACGGCACGTTCATCGTGAACGGCACCGAGCGGGTGATCGTGAGCCAGATGCACCGCTCGCCCGGCGTGTTCTTCGACCATGACCGGGGCAAGACGCACAGCTCCGGCAAGCTGCTGTTCGCGAGCCGGGTGATCCCCTATCGCGGCTCCTGGCTCGATTTCGAGTTCGACGCCAAGGACATCGTCTATGCCCGCATCGACCGGCGCCGGAAGCTGCCGGTGACGACGCTGCTCTATGCGCTGGGCCTCGATCAGGAAGGCATCTGCGATTACTTCTTCGATCGCGTGCGGTACGAGCGCGTGGGCGAGCACTGGGCGATCCCGCTCAATGTGGAGCGCATGCGCGGCACGACGCCGACCTTCGAGATCGTGAACGCCGATACCGGCGAGGTGATGGCGCCGGCCGGCCAGAAGCTGACGCCGCGCAAGTTGCGCCAGATGGCCGAGGCGGGCGTGGAGCGGATCACCGCGCCCTTCGAGGCGATCCACGGCCGCTTCGCCGCGGTGGACATGATCAATGAGGAGACCGGCGCGATCTATGTCGAGGCCGGCGACGAACTCGATCCGGAGAAGGTGGAGACGCTGATCGAGGCGGGCTTCACCGATATCGACACGCTGGACATCGATAGCGTGAATGTCGGCCCCTACATCCGCACCACCATGGCGGCGGACAAGAATGCCGGGCGTGAGACCGCGCTGCTCGACATCTACCGCGTGATGCGCCCCGGCGAGCCGCCGACGCTGGAAGCGGCCGAGGCGATGTTCCAGAGCCTCTTCTTCGACAGCGAACGCTACGATCTCTCGGCCGTCGGCCGCGTGAAGATGAATATGCGCCTCGATCTCGATGTGCCGGACACGCAGCGCACGCTCCGCAAGGACGATATCCTGGCGGTGGTGAAGGCCATCGTGGAGCTGCGCGACGGCAAGGGCGAGATCGACGATATCGACCATCTCGGCAACCGGCGCGTGCGCTCGGTGGGCGAGCTGATGGAGAACCAGTACCGCGTCGGCCTGCTCCGCATGGAGCGCGCGATCCGCGAGCGCATGAGCTCGGTGGAGATCGACACGGTGATGCCGCAGGACCTGATCAACGCCAAGCCGGCGGCAGCGGCGGTGCGCGAGTTCTTCGGCTCCTCGCAGCTCAGCCAGTTCATGGACCAGACCAACCCGCTCTCGGAGGTCACGCATAAGCGGCGCCTCTCGGCGCTCGGCCCGGGCGGTCTGACCCGCGAGCGTGCGGGCTTCGAGGTGCGCGACGTGCACCCGACCCACTACGGCCGCATGTGCCCGATCGAGACGCCGGAAGGGCCGAATATCGGCCTGATCAACTCGCTCGCCACCTTCGCGCGGGTGAACAAGTACGGCTTCATCGAGACGCCCTACCGCAAGGTCGTGGACGGCAAGGTGACGGATGAGGTCGTGTACCTGTCTGCCACCGAGGAGATGCGCCACACCGTCGCCCAGGCCAACGCGCGGCTGACGGAGGAGGGGACGTTCCAGAACGACCTCGTCTCCACCCGCAAGAGCGGCGACTTCATGCTGAGCCCGCGCGAGAATGTGACGCTGATCGATGTGAGCCCCAAGCAGCTTGTCTCGGTCGCCGCCGCACTCATTCCGTTCCTGGAGAACGACGACGCCAACCGCGCGCTCATGGGCTCGAACATGCAGCGCCAGGCTGTGCCGCTCCTGCGCGCCGAGGCGCCGCTTGTCGGCACCGGCATGGAGGCCAAGGTGGCGCGCGACAGCGGGGCGGCCATCACCGCCCGGCGCGGCGGCGTGATCGACCAGGTGGATGCGATGCGTATCGTTATCCGCGTGACCGACGAGATGGAGCTCGGCGATCCGGGCGTGGACATCTATCGCCTGCGCAAGTTCCAGCGCTCGAACCAGAACACCTGCATCAACCAGCGCCCGCTGGTGAAGGTGGGTGACCGGGTGCAGGCCGGCGATGTGGTGGCCGACGGGCCGTCGACCGATCTCGGCGAGCTCGCGCTCGGCAAGAACGTGCTCGTCGCCTTCATGCCCTGGAACGGCTACAACTATGAGGACTCGATCCTCATCTCCGAGCGCGTCGCCAAGGACGACATCTTCACCTCGATCCATATCGAGGAATACGAGGTGATGGCGCGCGACACCAAGCTGGGCCCGGAGGAGATCACCCGCGACATCCCCAATGTCGGCGAGGAGGCGCTGCGCAACCTCGACGAGGCGGGCATCGTCTATATCGGGGCCGAGGTGGGGCCGGGCGACATCCTGGTGGGCAAGATCACGCCGAAGGGCGAGAGCCCGATGACGCCGGAGGAGAAGCTGCTCCGCGCGATCTTCGGCGAAAAGGCCTCGGATGTGCGGGACACCTCGCTGCGCATGGCGCCGGGCGATTACGGCACCGTGGTGGAGGTGCGCGTCTTCAACCGCCACGGCGTGGACAAGGACGAGCGCGCGCTGCAGATCGAGCGCGAGGAGATCGAGCGCCTCGCCCGCGACCGCGACGACGAGCTCGCGATCCTGGAGCGCAACATCTATGCGCGCCTGCGCGAGATGGTCATGGGCAAGGAGGTCGTGAAGGGGCCGAAGGGCATCCGCTCCGGCACCGTGGTGAGCGACGAGGTGCTCGGCCAGCTCTCCCGCGGCCTCTGGTGGCAGCTCGCGCTGGCAGACGAGATGGACGCCGCCGGCGTCGAGGCGCTCAACAAGCAGTTCGATGCCGCCAAGCGCGTGCTGGATGCGCGCTTCGAGGACAAGGTGGAGAAGGTGCGCCGGGGCGACGATCTGCCCCCGGGCGGCATGAAGATGGTCAAGGTCTTCATCGCCGTGAAGCGCAAGCTCCAGCCCGGCGACAAGATGGCGGGCCGGCACGGCAACAAGGGCGTGATCTCCCGCGTGGTGCCGGAGGAGGACATGCCGTTCCTCGAGGACGGCACGGCCGTGGATCTCGTACTCAACCCGCTCGGCGTGCCGAGCCGCATGAATGTGGGCCAGATCCTCGAGACCCATATGGGCTGGGCCGTGGCCAATCTCGGCCGCCAGGTGGGCGATGCGCTCGACGCCTATCGCCGCCACGGGGACATGACGCCGGTGACCAACGCGATGCGCCTCGTCTATGGCGAGGACGTGTTCGACGAGGCGACGGCGGACATGAACGACGAGGAGCTGACGGAGGCCGCGGCCAATATCCGCCGCGGCGTGCCGATCGCGACCCCGGTCTTCGACGGTGCCAAGGAGCCGGATGTCAACGCGCATCTCAAGATGGCGGGGCTGGACGAGTCCGGTCAGTCCACGGTCTTCGACGGTCGCACGGGCGAGACCTTCGCGCGCAAGGTGACGGTGGGCTACAAGTACCTGCTGAAGCTCCATCACCTGGTGGACGACAAGATCCACGCGCGCTCGACGGGCCCCTACTCACTGGTCACCCAGCAGCCCCTGGGCGGCAAGGCGCAGTTCGGCGGCCAGCGCTTCGGCGAGATGGAGGTCTGGGCGCTCGAGGCCTACGGTGCCGCCTACACGCTTCAGGAGATGCTGACCGTGAAGTCGGACGACGTGGCGGGCCGGACCAAGGTCTATGAGAGCATCGTCAAGGGCGAGGACAATTTCGAGGCCGGCATCCCCGAGAGCTTCAACGTGCTCGTCAAGGAGATCCGCTCCCTCGGCCTCAATGTCGAGCTCATGGACAGCGACAGCGACGAGTGACGAACGACCGGGGACCGCGCCGAAGGGCGGCGCGGTCCGGGGCACGGCACGCATATTGAATGTGCATGCGTCGTGCATGATCTGTTACGGCCCTTCCGGGGCCAGGGAGACCGGTGATGAACCAGGAACTGAGCAACATCTTCCAGACCGCCGAGGCGCCGAAGTCCTTCGACGAGATCAAGATCTCGCTGGCGAGCCCGGAGCGGATCCTCAGCTGGTCCTTCGGCGAGATCAAGAAGCCCGAGACGATCAACTACCGGACCTTCAAGCCGGAGCGGGACGGCCTGTTCTGCGCGCGTATCTTCGGCCCGATCAAGGACTACGAGTGCTTGTGCGGCAAGTACAAGCGCATGAAGTACAAGGGCATTACCTGCGAGAAATGCGGCGTGGAAGTCACGCTGGCGAAGGTGCGGCGCGAGCGGATGGGCCATATCCAGCTCGCCGCCCCCGTGGCGCATATCTGGTTCCTGAAGTCGCTGCCCTCCCGGATCGGCCTCATGCTCGACATGACGCTGCGGGATCTCGAGCGGATCCTGTACTTCGAGCAGTATGTGGTCATCGAGCCGGGCATGACCGAACTGTCCCAGGGCCAGCTCCTCACGGAGGAGGAGTACCTCGATGCCCAGGATCAGTTCGGCGAGGATGCCTTCCGCGCCGGCATCGGGGCGGAGGCGATCCGCGAGATGCTGGCCGAGATCGACCTGGAGGCGGAGGCGGAGCAGCTGCGCGTCGACCTCGCCGAGGCGACCGGTGAGCTGAAGCCGAAGAAGATCATCAAGCGGCTGAAGCTGGTCGAGAACTTCCTCGAATCTGGCAACCGTCCCGAGTGGATGATCCTCACGGTCGTGCCGGTCATCCCGCCGGAGCTGCGCCCGCTGGTGCCGCTCGATGGCGGCCGCTTCGCGACCTCGGATCTCAACGATCTCTACCGCCGCGTCATCAACCGCAACAACCGCCTGAAGCGGCTGATCGAGCTGCGCACGCCGGATATCATCATCCGCAACGAAAAGCGCATGCTGCAGGAAGCGGTGGACGCGCTGTTCGACAACGGCCGCCGCGGCCGCGTCATCACCGGTGCCAACAAGCGCCCGCTGAAGTCGCTCAGCGACATGCTGAAGGGCAAGCAGGGCCGGTTCCGCCAGAACCTGCTCGGCAAGCGCGTGGACTTCTCGGGCCGCTCGGTGATCGTGACCGGGCCGGAGCTGAAGCTGCACCAGTGCGGGTTGCCGAAGAAGATGGCGCTCGAGCTCTTCAAGCCCTTCATCTACAGCCGCCTCGACGCTAAGGGCCTGTCCTCCACCGTGAAGCAGGCGAAGAAGCTGGTGGAGAAGGAGCGCCCGGAGGTCTGGGACATCCTCGATGAGGTGATCCGCGAGCATCCGGTGATGCTGAACCGGGCACCGACGCTGCACCGCCTCGGCATCCAGGCCTTCGAGCCGGTGCTGATCGAGGGCAAGGCGATCCAGCTGCACCCGCTCGTCTGCTCCGCCTTCAACGCCGATTTCGACGGCGACCAGATGGCCGTGCATGTGCCGCTGAGCCTGGAGGCGCAGCTCGAGGCGCGCGTGCTGATGATGAGCACGAACAACGTGCTCTCGCCCGCCAACGGCAAGCCGATCATCGTGCCCTCGCAGGACATGATCCTCGGCCTCTACTACATCTCGCTGATGAAGGAGGGCGAGCCGAACGCGGGCATGCTGCTGGCCGACCAGGCGGAGATCGAGCATGCGCTGGCGGCGGGGCTGGTGAACCTGCACACCAAGATCGTCACGCGGTTCCACACCGTCGACGATCTCGGCGAGCCGATCGTGCAGCGTGTGGAGACCACGCCGGGACGGATGCTTCTGGCGAACCTCCTGCCGCGGAACCCGAAGGTGCCGTTCGATCTCATCAACCGCGCGCTCCGCAAGCGCGAGGTGGGCGAGGTGATCGACACGGTGTACCGGCACTGCGGGCAGAAGGAGTCGGTGATCTTCTGCGACCGGATCATGAGCCTCGGCTTCCGCGAGGCCTTCCGCGCCGGCATCTCCTTCGGCAAGGACGACATGGTGATCCCGGAGCGCAAGTGGGACATCGTGAACACCACGCGCGCGCAGGTGAAGGAGTTCGAGCAGCAGTATCAGGACGGCCTGATCACCTCGGGCGAGAAGTACAACAAGGTGGTCGACGCCTGGGCGAAGTGCACAGACAAGGTCGCCGGCGAGATGATGGACGAGATCAAGGCCGTGCGCCGCGACCCGGATACGGGCCGCGAGCTGGAGCCGAACTCGGTCTACATGATGTCGCATTCCGGTGCGCGCGGTTCACCGACCCAGATGCGCCAGCTCGCCGCCATGCGCGGCCTGATGGCCAAGCCGTCCGGCGAGATCATCGAGACCCCGATCGTCTCGAACTTCAAGGAAGGCCTGACCGTGCTCGAGTACTTCAACTCGACGCATGGCGCGCGAAAGGGTCTGGCGGACACCGCGCTGA
>JBCBWF010000090.1:0-14268 GCA_039817245.1 Pseudomonadota bacterium
CCGAAGGATCCAACAGCGCCATAACCGCCATGTGATCCCCATGCGCACCGTCCATCATGTCCATGGCAGCCACCCACCCCTCGCCACATCCGACGGAAAAACAACCTTAACGAACCGCGCGCGCGACCCTACACGCCCGCCGTCCCTTCCTCAAAGACACGAATCTATGACTGACGGTTCCGTCCCGAAACGAAACAGGATCGCGCGCTCCGTGGTGGCGCTCATGGGGCAAAGTCAGGAGTTTCAGGGGGTTGAGGCCGGGGGGCGCTGTTCTCGAGGCTGCGGAAATGGGCGTTGATGGCGCCTGCGGTGGTGAACCAGACCCGCTCGCCGCCGACGGCGCGCAGATGCCCGAGCGCGCGGGCGAGATGCTTCAGGCGGTGCGGATGGCCCATCAGATACGCGTGCAGCGCGATCCCCATCACCAGCGGGCGCTCGGCGCTTTCCGCGCGGAGCACGTCGAAGGCGTCCACGATCATGTCGGCGAAGTCGACGCCCTCGCGCTTGCGCCCGACGATCTGGGGGATGTCGTTCAGCTCCTGGGGGTAGGGCACGGCGAGGATGCGGCCCCGGCGCGTGCGCATCCAGACCGGCTGGTCGTCGTGGCACCAGTCGAGCAGGTACTCGTAGCCGGCCTCGTGCAGGAGATCCGGCGTCACGCGGCTCTGGCTGATCCAGGGGCCGAGCCAGCCCGAGGGTGCGGTGCCCTCGGCCGCGGTGATGGCGGCCGTGGCCTCGGCGACCAGCGCGGCCTCGGCCGGCTCGTCGAGCACGCCCTGGCGCTCGGCATTGCTGCGCCCGTGGCCCGCGATCTCGTCGCCGCGCGCGCGGAAGGCAGCGACCACCTCCGGTGCATGGGCGTACATGGCGCTGTTGACGAGCGCCGTCGTGGGCAGGGCGAGGCGGTCGAAGAGATCCAGCATCCGCCAGACGCCGACGCGATTGCCGTAGTCCCGCCACGCATAATTCAGCACATCCGGTTGCGGACCGCCGGGGGCGAGCTCGGCGCCGAGCCCCTCCCCGAAGGCGAAGCATTCGAGGTTCATCCCGAGATAGACGGCAAGCCGCCGCCCGCCCGGCCAATCGAAGACCGGACGGTGGGCAATGGCGGAGAAGGGATAGCGGTCATGGCCGGCGAGATTCGTCATGCGGGCGATCCTAGCCGCTCTGCGCCACGGCGCTATGCCGGAACTTTGCGCGTCATGCGGAGATTTTTGCCTATCAGAACGGCAGTCCAGCAGAATTGCATGCAAAATGACGGTTTCGGGTTGAACTCGCCCAGCGGGGCGGCAGCTCTAGGCGCGAACCGACGGACAGAAGGAGCCGATCATGGAACGTCGCGAGTTTCTGACAGGAGCCGGTATGACCGGGGCCGCCGCGGGTGCCGCGGCGCTGGCAGCCCCCGCCGTGGCGCGCGCCCAGACGATCCAGTGGAAGATGACCACCGCCTTTCCGCCGGGCCAGCCCTTCTATTCGATCGGCCCGGGCTCGCTGACGGATCTGGCGGACCGGATCCGCGCGATGTCTGACGGACGGCTCGACATCAAGGTCTTTCATGGCGGCGAGCTGGTGCCGGCCTTCGAGGGCTTCGATGCGGTGCGCCAGGGCATCGTCGAGTGCAATGGCTGGGTCAGCTATTTCGGCGCGGGCAAGGTGCCGGCCGCGCAGTTCTTCGGCGCGGTGCCGTTCGGGATGTCGACCCAGGGCCAGAACGCATGGTTCTATGTGGGCGACGGGATCAAGCTCTGGCACGAGGTCTATGAGCCGCTCGGCCTTGTGGCCTTCCCGGTCGGCGCCACCGGCGTGCAGATGACGGGCTGGTTCAACAAGGAGATCAACAGCCTCGAGGACATGAAGGGCCTGCGCCTGCGCATCCCCGGCCTCGCCGCCAAGGCCTATGCGCGGATCGGCGTCGATGTGAAGCTCCTGCCCGGCGGCGAGATCTTCCCCGCGCTCGAGCGCGGCGTGATCGATGCGGCCGAATGGGTGGGCCCGGCGCAGGACAAGATCCTCGGGCTGAACAAGGCGGCCAAGTATTACTACACCACCGGCTGGCACGAGCCGACCACGGTGACCGAGTTCGCGATCAACAAGGGGGCGTGGGACGCGCTGCCGGACGATCTGAAGGCGATCGTGCAGAACGCGGCGGCCGCCTGCAACGTGGTGGCGCATTCCTGGGCGGAGGCGAACAACGCCGCGGCGCTGAAGGAGTTTCGCGAGACGGGCACCGAGGTGCGGGTGCTGCCGGCCGACGTGATCGAGGGCCTGCGCAAGGAGATGGCCCCGGTCTATGAGGAGCTCGCCGCGGACGACCCGCTCTTCAAGAAGGTGATGGACAGCTATTTCGCCTTCAAGGCGGAGCATGACGTTTGGGCCACGGCCTCGGAGGAGGTCTGGCACAGCCAGCTGCGCGGCTGAGCCTGCCCTGCCGGCCGGCGGGACGGGACTCACCCCGGCGCCCCTGCGGGCGCGGGGTTTCGCCCGCCCGCCGGCCCTTTCTGCGTGAGGCCCGGAGGGGCGGATGAGACGGCTTCTGGTGTTCGCCGACGGGGTGGATGCGGTGACGCGCCTGCTCGGCAAGGTTGCGACGGCGCTGTTGCTGGCGCTGGTGGCGCTGGTCGGCTGGAATGTCGTGGGGCGCTACATCGTCGGCACGAGCCCCGTGGCGCTGCAGGAGCTCGAATGGCATCTCCTGCCGCCGATCGCCCTCCTCGGCATCTCGGTGCTGATGCTCGAGACGGGCCATGTGCGGGTGGACATGGTCTATGAGCGGCTGCCGGTGCGCGCGCAGCATGCGCTGGATCTCGTCTCCATGCTGGTGGGGGCCGCGATCGGGGTGCTCTTCATCAAGTATTCCTGGGGGTTCGTGGAGAGTTCCTGGGCGCTCGGAGAAGGTTCGCCCGATCCGGGCGGGCTGCCGGGGCGGTACATTCTCAAGGCCGTGATCCCGGCGAGCTTCGCGCTCTTCAGCCTGCAATGCCTGGCCGGGGCCATTCGCCATGCCGCGGCGCTGGCGGGCGAGCGGGGCCGCGATGTCGCCTGACGAGTGGCTCGCCATCGGGATGATCGGGGCCTTCATGGGCTTCCTGCTCATCGGCATGCCCGTGGGCATCGGCATCGCGCTCGCAGGCTTCCTGTTCGGCTGGGCGGGGTTCGGCGACTTCCTTTTCAATCTCGCACCCGCCCGGATCTGGGGGGTGGTCACGAAGTACGAGTTCCTGGCCATCCCGCTGTTTGTTTACATGGGCGTCATGCTCGAGAAGAGCCGGGTGGCCGAGGACATGCTGGAGGTGGTGGGCCATCTTTCCGGCCGGCTGCCGGGGGGGATGGCGATCGCGCTCATCGTGGTGGGGGTGCTGATGGGCGCCTCCACGGGGATCGTGGGGGCGACGGTGGTGACGCTCACGCTCCTGACCATGCCGGTGCTGCTGCGGCGCGGCTATGATGGCGGCGTGGCGGCCGGGGCGATCTGCGCCTCCGGTACGCTCGGCCAGATCATCCCGCCCTCGCTGGTGCTGATCCTGCTCGCCGATATCATGGCCGAGAGCGTGGGCACGCTCTTCGCGGCGGCGCTCATTCCGGGGCTGGCGCTGGCGCTCCTCTACATCGCCTATCTCTATGCGCTGGGGCGGGCGCGGCCGGGGCTGTTGCCGCCGATCCCGGAGGCGGAGCGCGCCGCCCTCTCAGGCCCGGTGCTGGCCTTCCGGGCGGTGCGCGCCCTTCTGCCGCCGCTCCTGCTCGTGGGCGGGGTGCTCGGCTCCATCATCGGAGGCTTTGCCGCACCCACCGAGGCCGCCGGCGTCGGCGCGGTGCTCTCGATCCTGATCGCGGCCCTCTATGGGCGGCTCGGCCTGCGGATGATCTGGGAGGCGGGGGAGAGCGCGCTCCGGATCTCCGCCATGATCTTCTTCATCCTCGTCGCGGCCCAGGTCTTCTCCATCGCCTTTCGCGGTCTCAATGGCGAGGATCTCGTGAAGGACACCCTCGCCTTCATCCCCGGCGGGGAAACCGGTGCGCTCATCTTCCTGATGGTGCTGCTTTTCGTGCTCGGCTTCTTCCTCGAATGGATCGAGATCAGCTATATCGCGCTGCCGCTGCTGCTGCCCTTCTTCCGCGAGGCGGGCACGGACATGGTCTGGCTCGCCGCCCTCATCGCGCTCAACCTGCAGACCTCGTTCCTGACGCCGCCCTTCGGCTGGGCGCTCTTCTTCCTGAAGGGGGCGGCTCCGCCCGGCGTGACGACGGCGATGATCTATCGCGGCGTGCTGCCTTTCATCGGGATCCAGGCTCTGGCGCTGGCGCTCCTCTTCCTCTTCCCCGGCATCGCCACCTGGCTGCCCGAGGCCATCGGCTGGTAGGCGCGTCCCGGCTGTCTGTGACGGCTCTTGCAGACCTCTGCCCCGAAACGGGCCAAGCTCCCTGCTACGCATTCAGCCGGGGGGCTGAGGGGAGGACTGTCCATGCCGAGCTACTACGACCTCGCGGTCATCGCGGATGATGTTTACAACAACCAGAGCGCGCTCACGGGCCAGCGCATCCGGCGGTTGCAGGGCCAGTCCGGCCCGCGGACCGATCGCGGCTTCTTCGCCGCGCCCTACGAGTGCAATGGCACGCTGGTCATCGCCTTCTGCGGCAGTAACGATTCGACGGACTGGCTCGGCACCAACTTCCGCCTTTACTCTGCGGACACCCAGCTCGATCCGGCGAAGGACTTCGCGGTGCGGATGATCATGGCCCACGGGGCCAGTCCGCAGAGCGTGATGCTCACGGGCCACTCGCTCGGCGGTGCGCTCGCGAAATACGCGGCCCTCGTGCTCACCCGCGCCGGTGAGCCGCCGGCGGCGACGGTGGCCTTCAACGCGCCGAATCTGCGCCAGGGCGCCTATGCCCATCTCGCGCAGGGGATGGTGACCACCATCGCCTCCACGAACCCGGTCACCGGCTATTTCGCGCATCGCACCTTGCGGCCGCGCGGCGATCTGCCGACCGCCTCGAACCAGGCCGGCCGGGTGATGAATGTGCGTCTCGGCAAGGACAAGGTCAGCCGCATCGGCGTGCCGCTCGGCCATACGCACCGCCTGAACA
Source organism: Pseudomonadota bacterium (assembly GCA_039817245.1). Taxonomy (GTDB): domain Bacteria; phylum Pseudomonadota; class Alphaproteobacteria; order Rhodobacterales; family Rhodobacteraceae; genus Thermohalobaculum. The sequence goes on from JBCBWF010000090.1 coordinate 5,086, forward strand.
CGCCGGCCAATCCCGGCGGGCGGCTCGATGTGCACTGGGCGCATCTGATGGAGGCGGTCCTGCTGGCGCTCGGCCCGCCCACGGCCTTCGGTGCGCGCGACGTGGTCACGCATCTGAACGGGCTCGGCCGCCCGCCGGACTGGACGTTCTGGCAGCATTTCGAGATCGGCTGAGCCCGCTGCCTCAGTCCGCCAGCACCCGCTCCACGATCTCGCGGGTGTTGCGAGAGAGGGTGTCGCGCGCGGCCAGCCCCTCCAGCGCAGCGCGCATGGCCGCCTGGCGGTTCGGCTCGTAGCGCCGCCAGCTCTCGAAGCAGCCGGCCACCCGCGCCGCGGTTTGCGGGTTGAGCGCATCGAGGCGCAGGATCCAGTCCGCCACGAACCGGTAGCCCGACCCGTTGGCCGCGTGGAAGCCCACCGGGTTGCCCAGCGCGAAGCTTGCCACCACGGCGCGGAACCGGTTGGGCCGGCGCCAGGAGAAGGCTTCGTCCGAGGTGAGTGCGGCGACGCGGGCGAGCGCATCCGGCAGGGGCGCAGTCGCCTGCACCGCGAACCACTTGTCCATGACCAGCGCATCCGCCTCCCAGCGGGCGCGGAAATCGGCGAGCCGCGCCGCTGCCCCGGGCGCGGCGTGATGCACCAGCGCGCCGAGGGCGGCGAGGCTGTCGGTCATGTTGGTGGCGCCGTCGAACTGCGCCTCCGCTGCCGCATGGGCGGCCGGCGCATCCGTGGCCAGCCGTAGGGCCAGACAGCGGTTGCGCAGCGCCCGCCGCCCCGCCTGCGCCGCATCCGGGCGATAGGGCCCGTCCACCGCCATGGCCTCAGAGACCGCCGTGAGCTGCGCGTCGAGTGCGCGTCCGAGCTGGCGGCGCATCGCGCTCAGCGCGGCGTGGATCGCATCCGGATCCGCCAGCGCCCCCCGCGCTGCCATCTCGCCGGCGATCTCGTCATTGCCCGGCAGCTCCATCGCCAGCGCGCGGAAGGCCGGGTCCAGCGCCTCGTCGCCGACGAGCCGCCCGAGGCTCTCGCACCAGGCTTCCGGAACCGCGGCCGCCAGCGTCTCCACCGTGCCGCCCTCCGCCGCCAGCCGCAGCGCGATGGAGAGCGCATAGGCTCGCCCCGCCTCCCAGCGGTTGAAGGGATCGGTGTCGTGGGCCAGCAGGAAGGCGCGGGTCTCGTCCTCGGTCTCGCGCTCCAGCACCACCGGCGCCGAGAAGTCGCGCAGGAGCGACGCCACCGGCCGGCCTGCGCCATCGCCCAGTTCGTGGGAGACGCTCGCTTCCTCCGCCTCCAGCGCGAACACGGTGGTGGGCACCAGCTCGCGCCCATCCGCGCCGAGCACGCCATAGGCGACCGGGATCACCATCGGCGCCTTCGTCGGCTGCCCGGGTGTCGCCGCCAGCCGCTGGCGGAAGGTGAGGGTGAGCGTCCCGTCCTCCCAGCGCTCCTCCACGCCCAGCCGCGGCGTGCCCGCCTGGCTCCACCAGCGCGCGAACTGCGCCAGATCCCGCCCGCAGGCATCCTCGAAGCACTGGCGAAACTGCTCGATGGTGCAGGCCTGCCCGTCATGCCGCTCGAAGTAGAGGTCGAGCGCGCGGCGATATCCCTCCGGCCCTACCAGCGTCCGCAGCATGCGGATCACCTCCGCGCCCTTCTCGTAGACCGTGGCCGTGTAGAAGTTGTTGATCTCGATATAGCTTTCGGGCCGCACCGGGTGCGCCAGCGGCCCCGCATCCTCCGGGAACTGGCGCGCGCGCAGCGCCTTCACCTGGTCGATCCGGCAGACCGCGGCAGAGCGCTCGTCCTCCGAGAAGCACTGGTCGCGGAACACCGTCAGGCCCTCCTTGAGGCAGAGCTGGAACCAGTCCCGGCAGGTGATCCGGTTGCCCGTCCAGTTGTGGAAATACTCATGCGCGACGATCCCCTCGATCAGCTCGTAATCGCGGTCCGTCGCCGTCTCGGGGCTGGCGAGCACATACTTCGAGTTGAAGATGTTCAGCCCCTTGTTCTCCATCGCCCCCATGTTGAAGTCGTCCACCGCGACGATCTGGAAGATGTCGAGATCGTACTCGCAGCCATGGGTCCGCTCGTCCCACACCATCGAGCGCTTGAGCGCATCCATCGCATAGGCGCATTTGCCCTCGTCGCCCGGGCGCACCCAGAGGCTCAGCGCCACGTCGCGCCCCGAGGCCGTGACCAGCCGGTCGCGATGCGCCACGAGCTGCCCCGCCACCAGCGCAAAGAGATAGGCGGGCTTGGGGAAGGGGTCGTGCCATTCGGCGAAATGCCGCCCCTCGCCGAGCGGCCCGGTCGCACCGGGATTGCCGTTGGAGAGGAGCACCGGGCAGCTCTCGACCGGCGCCTCGATGCGCACATCGAAGGGCGCCATCACGTCCGGGCGGTCGGGGTAGTAGGTGATCTTGCGGAACCCCTCCGCCTCGCACTGGGTGCAGAACATGCCGTTCGAGAGATAGAGGCCCTCGAGTTCGGTATTCGCCTCGGGGTCGATCTCGGTCGTGCAGTCCCAGGCGAAGGTGGGGCCGGGCAGGGCCTCCGCCGCCACGGTCAGCCCCTCGCGGTCCACCGTCAGGCGCGGGTCGTCCTGCAGCGCGGTCCCGTCCACGGCCGCGGAGACCAGCGTGAGCCGCCGCCCGTCGAGCCGCAGCTCCGGCAGCCCGGCGCGCGCATCGTGCTCGGGGTTCAGGCGGAAGGCCACCCGCGCACGCACCCGCGCCGCCGTCGCGCTCAGGTCGAACTCGAGCCGCACATGCTCGACCAGCCAAGCCGGCGGTCGGTAGTCCGCCAGGCGCACGGCGTCCTGTCGGGTCGGCTGGCTGTCCGGGCGCATGGGTTCTGCCTCCGCTGCAGGTGATGCTTCCGACATAGCCCGCCACGGCAGCTCTTCCTAGAGCACCGATCCTTGGTTAGACCGGAGCCGCGCGCGCCGCCGGGCGCGGCACAATCGAGCGAGAGGCAGGCTCCCATGGCCGGAGCGAAACAGGGCTCGGCGCGGCGCAGCACGACGAAGGCCGGCAAAGGCCGTGCGGCCAAGCCGAAAGCGGGCGCGCGCGGCGCCGGGCGCGGGCGCGGCGCAGCCGAGGAGGGCGGCCTCTCGGCAACAGCCTGGGCGCTCATGGCGCTTGTCCTGATCGGCGCCATCACCGTCCTGCGCCTCACCGTCAACGCCGCCGATCTCATCCCCGTGCATTTCGACGAGGCGCAGTACTGGGCCTACGGGCAGGAGCTTGCCTGGGGCTACTTTTCCAAGCCTCCGGGCGTGGGCGTCGTGATCCGCGTGGCCACCGATCTCGGCGGCGACACGCTCTTTGCCATGCGCTTCGCGAGCCCGCTCTGCCACGCGGTGATCGCGCTCGCCCTCTTCGCGCTCGGGCGCCGGCTTTTCGATGCACGCACCGGCTTCTGGGCGGCGCTCGCCTATGCCCTGGCGCCCGGCGTCAGCGTCTCGGCGCTTATCATGTCCACCGACCCGGTGATGATGGCTGCCTGGGCGCTCGGCCTCCTGGCGATGGTGGCGGCCATGGAGCGCGAGGCGGCGGGCCGGGATGCGCGCCTCGCCTGGGCCGGCGTCGGGCTCGCCATCGGCCTTGGCAGCCTCGCGAAATACACCATGCTGGCCATGCCCGCCTCAGCCTTCGCCTACGGCCTCTTCTCCGCGCGCGGCCGGGCCTTCGGCGGCATGATGATCGCCGGCGGGGTCGGGCTCCTCGTACTTGCGCCCAACCTCCTCTGGAACGCGGCCAACGGCTTTGCCACCGTCACCCATGTGGCCGAGGACGCGGATCCGGGGCAGGGCTACTTCAATCCGCTGAAGCTCGCCGAGTTCGCCGGCGCCCAGCTCGGGGTGATCGGGCCGGTGGTGTTCCTCGCCATCCTCGCCGCCTTCTGGCACTGGCGCGACTGGGTGGGGGACTGGCGGATGCGGCTCCTCGCCTGGCAGACCGGGCTCCTCCTCTTCGCCATCCTCGGCCTCGCCTTCGTCACCCGCGCGCAGCCGAACTGGGCGGCCCCCGCCTACATCGCCGGCTGCCTCTTTGCCACGCGCTGGCTCCTCATTTCCGGACGGCCACGGCTTCTCGGCCTTCAGGCCGGGATCGGCGTCGTCGCCGCGCTCGCTGTCTGGGCGGCCGCCGCGCTCTATGCCGACCGCGCCGGGGAGCTGCCGCGCTGGGGCGATCCTTTCAAGAAGATGCGCATTGCCGAGCCCTTCTGCGGCCCCGCGCTCGCCGCCATGGCGGAGGAGGGCGCCGAGGTCCTCCTTTCCAACGATCGCCGTCGGCTCAGCGAATGCATGTTCCTCGGCGGCCTCGGCTGGGACGAGATCGCCGTCTGGAACCCCGAGATCGCCGCCGAAAACCATCACGAGATGGTCGCGACCCTCCTTCCCGGAGACAGCCGCCTCATGCTCCTCGCGGTGATGGGCGACCCGGCCCCGGTGGTCGCCGCCTTCGAGGAGGCCCGGCTCGTCGACGAGCACCGCTTTGCGACGCATGCCGACCGCGACTATCCTCTCGCCCTATGGCTCGTCTCCGGCTTCCGCGACTACGACACCGAGTACTGAGCGATCGAGCCTGAGCGCCTGGGCGAGGCGGCATAATGGGCCGCCGGCGCGGCTTTGACTGGCCGATCAGCTTCTCGCAAACGGAGAGCGAACGCGCCGTCCATCGGGTCTCGCAGGAACGGAAACTTGTCTGCGCCGGAAGGTGCGTGGTTCAGGGATGGTACGAGGGCCTCAAGGAGGTCCCGGGTCAAGCCCGGGACACCCGGCCGGCGCCGCGCCCGCGCCCACCCCCGTCATCCTGCAGGGCGAACGGTAAACACCGATTGACCATGCTGGCGCTAGCCGAAATGCGCCGCGCACTACTCGGCGTTCACAGTATGTTCTTTTCTCTTACGTCACAATGTCGTGGGTGGGAGCGGCCGCGATCCGGTATTCTCAGAATCCGCCTCAGCCCGGATGGAGTGCGTCGTGCAGCCTTGCCTCGACACCCTTCCGTCCGGTCGCCACGTCCAACCGCTGTCTTTGCATCGCTGGTACGCCGCGCGCCAGCTCCCAGAACATCAGATACGCGACCGTCTCCTCCTGCAGGGCAAGGGCAGGCATCGGCGCATCCGAGCGTGCATACCAGAGCAGGAAGACATCGCGCTCCCTTGCCGCCTCACGCCGTTTCACGAAGAGCAGCCCCTGCGTGCCCAGCGTGCCCGCCGCATCGAGGCCAGCCAGCCGCAGATACGGCCATCCCGTCGCCGCGTCCGCGAGACGGCGTGCCAGGCCCTGCGCATCTGCAGCCTCTGCATACGGTGCTCCGCGGCCGAAGAGCCCCGGCGTCGTCTCCGCAAGCGCCCAGGCGAGCGCGCCAGCGGGAACCGGCGCCGTGCCACCGCCGCCGAGGCGCGACGCAATCTCGGAAAAGCTCGGTCGTCTCAGCGCCATCTCCGGCTCGTCCTCGCGCGCGCGATTATCGGGTGTTCGCCGCCCTCCATGGCGCATGGCGCGGTGCCGGACTGTGCGGATCCTCACACTTCCGCTGCCGACCCGGCTTGCGCGCGGGCGCCAGCCCGCGCCGAGCGCGTTCACGCCGGCGTCTCCCCGATCAGCGCGAGATAGAGCGGGCGCGGATCGAACTCCTGGAGCCCCGCGCGAGTCCAATCCAAGAGCGCCGCCGCATCGCCCGGCGCCGGCACCGTGCCCATCAGCTCGTCGAACAGCGCATCGTCCCCGTCCGTCGCCCAGACGGCACTGGCCAGACGCTGCCGCTCGGCCGCGAGAAAGGCGAGGAACGCATCGCCCTCGCCCCGCGCGAGCTGGATTGCCGCGAGCCGGTAGAGCTCAGAGGCCAGATCGAAGGGGTCGAGCTTGCCGGCGGCGCGCAGCGCCGTCACCGCCGCTTCCGAGCGCCGCCAGGCCACGTTGAGCGCGCCGGCGCGCACTTCTGCCTCGGCCCAGAGCCCGTGATGGCGGGCCAGCGCACCGCTGCGCGGCCCGCTCTGGGCCTGCACCACCGGCAACAGGTTGGCCATCAGCTCGCGCGCCTCCCAGGGCGTCTCCCCGAGGGCGACGCAGAGCGCGAGCGACTGGGTGGCTGCAATCTGGCGCGCGGCCTCGGGTTCGGTGTCGAGCACGGCGCGGTAGAGCGGCTCGGCCGCGGCGCAATCCCCCTTGGCCGCCGCCGCCTCGGCCTCGAGCCACACATCGTTGGCCAGCGCATGCGGGGCCAGCGCCACCGCCGCGCCGAGCGCCGCTGCAACGCCCAGCCAAAACAGCCCGCGGGCCGGGTTCGTCCTCTTACGCTTCCTCATCCGCGGCCACTCCCATTCTGGCGCCAGGAAGGGCGGCGTTTCTCGAAGAAGGCGGCGATGCCCTCGCGGGCCTCGGCGGTCTCCCACCGGTCCGCCAGCGCCTCCGCCGTCGCACGGATCGTCTCGCTGTCCACGCCGCCTGCCTGGCGCGCCACGAGCGCCTTCGCATCGGCCACCGCGCCGGGAGCGGCCGAAAGATAGGGCGCAATTGCCCCGGTCACGGCCTCGTCCAGCGCGTCTCGCGCCACAGCGCTCGCGGCCAATCCCAGCCGCACGGCTTCGTCCGCATCGAAAAAACGCCCGGAGAAAAACACCTCACGCGCCCTCGGTTCCCCCATTCTTCGAACAACATAGGGGGAGATCGTGGCGGGGGTGAGGCCGAGTCGGACCTCTGTGAAGGCAAAACGGCCGGGGCGCGCAGCGATCGCGAGGTCGGCGACGGACATGAGCCCCAGCCCCCCGCCATAGGCCTGCCCGTTCACGCGCGCGATGAGCGGCTTCGGCAGCGTATCGAGGGCCCGCAGCGTTTCCGCCAGCGCGGTGGCCTCGGCGATGCGCCGGGCGCGGTCCGCTCCCATCTGCGCGCGCATCCAGCCGAGATCGGCGCCGGCGCAGAAGCTCTCCCCCTCGCCGGTCAGCACCACCGCGCGCACCGCGCCGTCCCGAGCGAGCTGCGCTGCCGCCGTTGCCAGCGCCCCGATCAGCGCGCTGTCGAGGGCGTTGTGCCGCTCCGGCCGGGCCAGGGTAACGCGGGCGACGCCGTCGGCGTCGGTCTCAAGGCGGAGTGTCTCGTCGGTCATCGGGGCCCTATCTCCAGCGCTCACAAGCGGCGCCCAAGTCCGGCGCCCAAACTCAGCTCTCTGCCCCGGCGCTCTGCCTCAGCGTGCCGGCCAAGGCCTCGGCGGCGGTCAGCGCCGCGCGGTCGAGACCGGTGGAAAGCCCGGCACAGGCGCACCAGTCCGCGAGCCTGCCGGTCGCCAGGTTGCCGGCCGCACCGGGCGCATACGGGCAGCCGCCGAGCCCGCCGGCCGCCGCATCGAAGACGCGCAACCCGCGCTCCGCGGCCACCGCCACGCTCTCAAGCGCCCGCCCGTTCGTATCGTGGAAATGCCCGGCCAGCCGTTCCGCCGGCAGCACCGCCAGCACCGCATCGAGCATCGCCGCCACGGTCTCGGGCGTGCCCTGGCCGACCGTGTCGCCGAGCGAGATCTCATAGGCGCCGAGGGCGGCCAGCCGTTCCGCCACGCGGGCCACCGCGGCCGGAGCCACCGGTCCCTCATAGGGGCAGACCACCGCGCAGGAGAGATAGCCGCGCAGCGCGATGCCGTCCTCCCGCGCCGCCTCTGCCACCGGGGCGAAGCGCGCGAGGCTCTCCACGATCGAGGCGTTGATGTTCCGCTGCGAGAAGGTCTCGGAAGCGGCGCCGAAGATCGCCACTTCGTCCACCTTCGCCGCCCGCGCCGCCTCGTAGCCCTTGAGGTTGGGCGTCAGGGCCGCATACCGCGTCCCCGGCCGCCGCGCGATCCCCGCCATGACCGCGGCACCGTCCGCCATCTGCGGCACCCAGCGCGGCGACACGAAGCTCGCCGCCTCGATCCGCGCGAACCCCGCGGCCGAGAGCGCATCCACCAGCGCGATCTTCCGCGCCGCCGGGATCGCCACCGGCTCGTTCTGCAGCCCGTCGCGCGGGCCGACCTCGACGATGGTGATCTCCGCGTCCCCGGTGCTCAAGGCTTGCCCCGCAGCCCGGGCAGCCGCGGCAGCGCGATGGGCGTAAGCGACGAGCCGTGACCGTCCCCGAACGCCTCCATCGCGCGCTCGAAATCGGCCAGTGTCGCGCCCAGCGTCTCGTCCAGCCGGTCGCGCAGCGCCGCCTCGTCGCCCCCCGCGGCCACATCGAGCGCGATGTCGTGCAGCCGGTGGTCGAGCGCCAGCAGCAGCCGGTTCATCATCCAGCGCGCGCGGAAGAGCGCCTGATAGCGCTGATGCAGGCCCACCGCCCGGCTCGCCGCCGCCACGATCGCCGCCACGGCGCCGATGGCGACACTGATCGCCAGCCCCGTCGAGCCATCCGTCCGGCTGAGCGCGCTGCCGGCGCTGGCCAGCACCCCGAAGATCGCCACCGCCACGGTCAGCATCACCAGCCCGTAGAAGCCGCTCACCGCCCGGTTGCCGTCTTCCTGAAACTTGAGCCGCAGGTCCTTGATGCGGCTGCGCAACAGAAGGCTCCGCGCCGCCACTTCAGGCGCGATCTCCACCACCGAGGCGAAGCGCAGCCCGGCGCGCCCGTCCGCCTCCTGCAGCATCGCGAAGCGCGCGCGTTCCGACGAGCTGGCGATGGCCTCGGCGATCGGCTCGGTGGGCTCGTTGCTGCGCCAGAGTGCCATCGTCAGCCCTCCGCTCCGGGCTCGTCGCCGGCCTCGGGCTCCAGCGTCACCAGCAGCGTGCCCTCGGCCACCTGTTCGCCGGGCTCGGCGGCCACATCCGCCACGCGCCCGTCGCGCGGCGCGAGGAGGCTGTGCTCCATCTTCATCGCCTCCATCACTGCGAGCACCTGTCCGGCCACGACCGCATCGCCAGGGGCGACAGCCAGCGACTTCACGAGGCCGGGCAGGGGGGCGGCCACACTGTCGCCGGCCGCATCCTCCGCCCCGCGCGCCTGCGGATCCTCCCGCTCGAAGCGGATGCGCCGCCCCGGCCGGGCCAGGCTCACCGTGCGCACGCACCCCGCGGTGTCGCTTCCGGTATGCAGATGCACCACGAGGCTCTCCGCGCCCGTCTGCACCTGCCAGCGCGCGGCGCCGAGCGCATGCGCGCGGAAGACCACGGTGCCAAGCGCCGTCTCCGCCTCCAGCGCTCCGGCCGC
>JBCBWF010000082.1:0-15936 GCA_039817245.1 Pseudomonadota bacterium
CGGCCGTTATAGGTCGAGCCGATCACCACCTCGCCGTCGGCGAGGCGCTGGGGCGTCTCTTCGCGCTGATCGAGGAGCAGAAGCAGCCGGTCGCCATGCTCTGGGACGCGCAGGTCTTCGATCTCGACGGCTGGATCATCCCGACCGGTCTGAGCGAGGAGCGTCAGGCCCAGGCGCTGGACTACATCTTCTTCGCCACCGACACGCAGCGCCTCGCCGATCAGGCGAAGTACATCTCCTACGGCCCGGCCCGCGCCTCCTCGGCCCCGCTCGTCGGCAAGCATGCCGAGCTCGGGATCGACATGGCGCCGCATATGCCGACCGATCCGGAGAACGCGAAGAACACCTTCCTCTACAACTACGAGTGGTGGGCGGATAACCGCGACGATCTGGACGCGAAGTTCCAGGCCTGGCTGGCGCAGTAAGCGCCCGCCACGGCGGCTTTGAGACGGCAGGGCGGGGGTCTCCTCCCGCTCTGCGCAGCAGCACAGGCGCTGCATGGGATCTTCGGGGCGGCTCCTCCCTCCGCTCACGGGAACGGAGACTGAGCGATGAGCCCGACAGATGCGACCGCCCAGCCGGGCAGCCTGCCGGCCTCGGGCCCAGGCTCCGCCGCAGCCAAGGCGGACAACGTGGACAGCCGCGGCCGCCTGCTCGCCGCGGACGGCACACCGCTAAAGGCCAGCCTTGCCCGCGCGCTCCGGCGCGAGAAGCTGCGCGCCTTCATGCTCGTGGCGCCGCTCCTCTTCTTCATCCTCATCAGCTTCGTCGCCCCGATCGCGGACATGCTGTTCCGCTCGGTCGAGAACAGCATCGTGCCGGAGACGCTGCCGCGCACTGTCGTGGCCCTGCAGGACTGGGATCCGACCTCGGGGGAGGCGCCGGACGAGCCGGTCTTCGAGGCGCTCCATGCCGATCTGCTCGTCGCGGTGGAGCAGAAGATCCATACCCGCCTCGGCTCGCGCCTCAACTACGAGGAATCGGGCATGGCCAGCCTGATGCGCAAGACCGGCCGGCGGGTGAAGCGCATGGAGAGCGGGCCCTACAAGGAACAGTTCCTGAAGGCCGACGAGGACTGGGGCGACCCGGCGGTCTGGGCCACGATCCAGCGCTTCTCAGGCAACTACACCGACGGCTACTTCCTGAGCGCGGTGGACATGAAGCGCGGGCCGGACGGGGTGGAGATGAAGTCCGACCTCGACCAGATCTATCTCAAGCTCTTCTGGCGCACGCTGCTGCTCTCGGTGACCATCACCTTCTCCTGCCTGCTGCTCGGCTATCCCATCGCCTATCTGCTGGCGAACCTGCCGATGCGCACCTCGAACCTCCTGCTGATTCTGGTGCTGCTGCCCTTCTGGACCTCGCTGCTCGTGCGCACCTCCTCCTGGATCGTGCTCCTCCAGCAGCAGGGGGTGATCAACGACACGCTGGTCGCGATCGGGATCCTGTCGGATGACGGGCGGCTCTCCATGATGTTCAACGAGACCGGCACCATCATCGCGATGACGCATATCCTGCTGCCCTTCATGATCCTGCCGCTCTACTCGGTGATGAAGACGATCAACCCCTCCTATGTGCGCGCGGCGAAGTCGCTCGGCGCGACGGACTGGACGACCTTCTGGCGCGTCTACTTCCCGCTCTCGGTGCCCGGAATCGGGGCCGGTGCGATCCTCGTCTTCATCCTGGCCATCGGCTACTACATCACGCCGGAGCTGGTGGGCGGCACCAGCGGCATCTTCATCTCGAACCGGATTGCCTACCACATCTCCTCCAGCCTCAACTGGGGCCTGGCGGCGGCGCTCGGGGTGATCCTGCTCGGGGCGGTGCTGATCCTCTACTACACCTACGACCGCATCGTCGGCATCGACAACGTGAAGCTCGGCTGAGGAGGAAACGATGGCAGCGCTTCCCCCATACGCCACGCAGGGCCAGAAGATCTGGTGGTACGGCTTTCGCGTGATCTGCGGGCTGATCTTCTTCTTCCTGATCATGCCGATCCTGGTGATCATCCCGCTGAGCTTCAACGCCGAGGACTTCTTCACCTTCACGCCGGGCATGCTGGCGCTGGAGGCGGATGCCTACTCGCTGAAGCACTACGACGACTTCTTCAACAACCCGGACTGGCAGACGGCGGTGACGAACTCGGTGCGCATCGCGCCGATGGCGACGCTCCTCTCCGTTTCGCTCGGTACCCTGGCCGCGATTGGTCTCTCGCAGTCGCATGTCCCGTTCCGTGGGGCGATCATGGCGGTGCTGATCTCGCCGATGATCGTGCCGCTGATCATCTCGGCAGCGGGCATGTACTTCTTCTACAGCCGCATCGGGCTGCAGGGCACGTATTGGGGCGTGGTTCTGGCGCATGCCGCGCTCGGCACGCCCTTCGTCATCATCACCGTCACGGCGACGCTGGTGGGCTTCGACAAGTCGCTCACCCGGGCCGCGGCCAATCTCGGCGCCGACCCGGTGACCACCTTCTTCCGGGTGCAGATGCCGCTGATCGTGCCGGGCGTGATCTCCGGCGGCCTCTTCGCCTTCATCACCTCCTTCGACGAGGTGGTGGTCGTGCTCTTCCTCGGCTCGGCTGCACAAAAGACCCTGCCCTGGCAGATGTTCACGGGGTTGCGCGAGCAGATCTCGCCCACCATTCTTGCGGTGGCGACGATCCTCGTGGTGATCTCGATTGCGCTCCTGACAACCGTGGAGCTGCTGCGTCGCCGGTCGGAGAAACTGAGAGGCATGTCTCCGCAATGACGAGACGGGTTCCGTGATCCGCTGCGCAGCGAACCGGGCCCTGGCCCTGTTCGCCGCGCTGTTCGCGGTCTGCGGAACAGGGGCGGGGGCCATGGCCGGAGGTGTGTGCCCCGAGCCGTCGGCCGCTCTGATCTTCCACAGTTGCTGGGGGCAGGGGAGCGCGCAGCTCCTGCTCTTGCCCGAGGATCTGCCGCTGCCCGAACCCGACGATCTGAGCCTCAGCCTCCTCGTCACCGGCGGCTATACCGGGCGGGTGCCGCGGAATGAGGGCCGCCCCGCCCCTGTCGGCCTCATGATCCGCAAGGGCGAGGTGGTCGGGCGGAACATCGCGCGGATGGACGGGATCCTGGTGCTCGGCCCCGAGCCCGGCGCGCTCCGGCTCGAGCGGCGGAGCAGCGTGGATCTGGACGGCCGACGCTACGATCTTTCGCCCCTCGAGCAGCGCAGCGCCTTCATCGCCGCCGCCTCGGCCGCCGGCCTCTCCGTCGTGCAGAGCCACCTCCTGGTGATCGACGGCAAGGCCGATACGCGCGCGGTGGAGGACGCGCCCCGCAGCCGCCGCCGGATCCTCTTCACCGACGCTGCCGGTTTCGGCGTCTGGCAGTCCCGCGGCCCGCTCACGCTGGATGCTGCCGCCCGCCGCCTCGTCTCCGAGCGCGCCCCGCTCATGGCGCTCAATCTCGACATGGGCAGCTACGATTTCTGCCTGAGGCGCCGGGCCGGGCAGGCGGCCGAACGCTGCGGTGCGCTCACGCCGCAGCAGATCGATGGCAAGCTCTCCAGCGTCATTCTGCTCAACCTGCGCTGAGCCGCTTCCGCAGACCCCGCGCGCCGGCTATATCCTGTGCGGGATCTCAGGGAGTGTTCCATGCCGGTTCGTGCCTTCATCCTTTCGGTGGTGCTCTTCGTCGTCCTCTACGGTCTCTACCTTGCCGCCGATATCTGGCTGCGCCGCGATACGGCGCGCCGCCTGAGCCAGCGTCACGATGCCGGCGAGGGCGGAGGGCTAAACCGTGAGGACTTCATCGACAAAGGCCTTGCCGAATACGAGCGCTCCACGGAAAAGAAGCTGCTCCTGGGGATCTTCGTGATCCCCTTCGCCGTCATCGGGCTTCTCGCCCTGCTCGCCAAGTAGCCCCCGACCTGCAGCCTTAGAGGCGTGGAGGAATGTCTGCCATGATCTATGTGAAACCGACGCTGGCGGTGATGCTGCTCCTCGCCTTCATCGCCGCGCTGCACTACTACGTGCCCCAGCGCAGCATCGTCCGCGTGACCGGGACGGAGGTGATCCGGGTCGATTACGAGACCACGGATGCCCAGGGCAACACGGTCGTCCGCACCCGCGATGTCCGCCAGATCAAGGGCACGGATACGGACGGCGATCCGCGCGTCTTCAACAACGAGGACGCGACGCTCTACTTCAAGTTCGACAGCGCGGATCTCGATGCCCGTGCGCATGAGCAGATCTCGACCGTGGACAACCCGCGCTGGTCGGTGGTTACGCACTACGGCTGGCGCGTGCAGGTCTTCTCGTGGTTCCCGAACGCGATCTCGCTTCGCAAGGCGACGGGGCCCGATGAGGAGCTGACCTATTGGCGTCACATCGCGATCATCTCCGGCATCGTGCTCCTGCTGCTCATCATCCGCCGCGTGATCCTGCTCCTCATCAACCGCTATGTGGATCCCGTGCTGCAGAGCGTTGACGAGGAGATCGACGCCCACACCAACGCGATCGGCCGGTTCTTCCGCCGCATCCGACGCTTCATCTCCGGCTAGGGGGACCTCAGGGCCTTTCGGGATCGCGGTGACACGCCGGTGCGGCCGCTCCCACCCACGACATTCTGACGGCCGCTTCGTGAAGGACCGGTGAGCGGCCCAACCCTTCCTAGAAACGGTTGCACCTCGGTTTTTGTTCACAATATGTTCTTGAAGCCAGCGGTAGCATGACGTGGGAGGGAGCGGCCGCAAGCCTGCTCAGTCGCTCAGCGCACCAGCCGATCGACGCAAGACCTCCAGGCTGCACGTCCCCGGCCCGCACGTCCGTGTCCGAGGCGATGCGCCTCAGGCGTCGCGCCCGCAGAGCGTGAGCTGCTGGTCGTAGCGCCGTGCTTGCGCAGCCACCTGGCCCGCGGCGCGCTGCAGCCACGCCTTCTGGCGCCAGCTGCCGCGCCTGAAGCCCGTATGGCCCTCGTGATAGGCGAGGTACTGGTTGTAGGCGTCCTGCATCGTGAGCCCGTTCGAGGCGACAGTCTTGGACATGTACCAGCCCACGAAATCCGCCGCGTCGCGGAAATCGGTCCGGTCTGCGCTGCGATTGCCGCTATCCTTCTGATACCAGTCCCAGGTCCCGTCGATCGCCTGGCTGTAGCCATAGGCGGAGGAGACCCGGCCCGTCGGGATCACGCCGAGCGCGTAGGTCTTCGGGGGACGGGCGGCGGCTCGGAACGAGCTCTCCCGCCAGATGATGGCCATCTGCACCGCAACCGGCGCGCCCCAGCGCCGCGCGGAGGCCTCCATCGCCTCTCGCCAGCCGGGCCGCTCCGCGAAGATCGCGCAGATATTGTCCACATATCTCGGCGGCCCCTCCGGCTCGGAGGAGCACGACCCGACAACGACTATGATCGCCGCCGCGGCGGCGCGCCTGATCGCTTTCACGTTGTTCTGCCCGTTATGCCCGCGTCTTCTTTTGATATGCCTGCGTCTTTTTTGAGACATGGTAGCGCATTTCGGCGGTTCAGGGGAGAGCCGGGTTCCCCAGAAGCAGTGCAAGTGCCGCGGGGATTGCGAGGAGGGAGAGGAGCGTGGAGGCGACGACGAGCCCCGCCACCGCATCGGGATCGCGATCGTAGCGCGCGGCCAGCAGGTAGCTCGTCACCGCAGCCGGCATGATGAGCTGCAGCACGAGCGCCCCCAGCGCCGCGCCCGTCAGCCCGAAATGCCAGGCCACCAGCACACCGGCGCCGCCCGTCGCCGCGAGTTTCAGCACCGAGATCCCGAAAGCCCGGCCGATCCCGCCCCAGGGCAGCCGCGCGATGGAGACGCCGAGCGTGAGCAGCATCAGCGGGATGCCGATCTGGCCGGCGAGCGAGAGCGAGGCCATTGCCCAGCCGGGCAGGTCCCAATCCATCAGCGCGAAGGCGCCGCCGAGGAGCGAGGCGTAGAGGATCGGCTGTCGCAGCGCCTCCATTGGCCGCCCGGTGCCTGCCACCATGTAGAGCCCGATCGTGAAGGAGAGGATCGCCATGGTCGCGAAGACCACCATGGCCAGCGCCAGCCCCGGCTCGCCATAGGCGAAAAGCGCGACGGGAAGGCCGACATTGCCCGTGTTACCGAACACTGTCGGCGCGAGCCAAACACGCATCGAGAGCCGGAAGGGAGCGAGCAGCACGATCAGCAGCACCGTCGCCACGCCATAGGCAGCGAGCGTCGCCAGCACGATGTCGCGGAAGGCCTGCGGGTCGATCTCCGCCCTGGCCAGCGTCGCGAAGATCAGGCAGGGGACCGCGAAGCTGAGGCTCATGCGGGTCACGAATTCGAGATCGAAGGGTGCGCCGGACCGCGCCCAGACATATCCGGCGCCGGCGAGCAGGAAGACCGGGGCCGTGATCGAGAAGATCTGTTCGATCATGCCCGTCCGAGCCCATTCGCTCGCGCAGCGAAATGTCGACAGCGCGGGCCGGGGCCGCTATGTGGAACGCTTGAAGCGGGGTGGGAGACAGGCGACGCATGATGCACGCCGACGCGAAGTACAGGATCGGACAGGTGGTGAAGCACCGCTTCCACCCCTTCCGTGGCGTCATCTTCGACGTCGACCCGGTGTTCGCGAACACCGAGGAGTGGTGGCTCTCGATCCCCGAGGATGTCCGTCCGCATAAGGACCAGCCCTTCTACCACCTCTTCGCCGAGAACGAGACCAGCTACTACGTGGCCTATGTCTCCGAGCAGAACCTATTGCCGGACGACAGCGGGCTTCCGATCGAGCATCCGCAGATCCCCGACTTCTTCGCGGCGCATGACGGGCAGCACTATCTGCTGGATCCCGAGCGCTGCCACTGAGCGCCGCGCCGGCCGGGGGCCGCGCCGCGCTCAGTAGCCATGCGCCAGCCCGTCCTTGCGCGGGTCCGTGCCGCCGACCAGGCAGCCCCGCTCATGGTCGATCCAGATCGCCTGGCTGCCGCCGAGCGGCACCACCCGCGGCCCGCAGCGATGGCCGAGCGCACCGAGCCCCGTCCAGGCCTCATGCGGGTAGCCGCGCTCCAGATGCGTGATGCCGGCGTCGTGGAAGACGCGCGGCAGATCCTGCGCGGCCTGCACATCCATGCCGTAGTCGAGGATGTTGGAGACGAGGCGCACATGCCCGTGCGGCTGGTAGCCCCCGCCCATCACGCCGAAGGGCATCACCACCTTGCCCGCGCGGCGCAGCATGCCCGGGATGATCGTGTGCATCGGCCGCTTGCCCGGCGCGAACTCGTTCGGATGGCCCGCGCGCAGCGTGAAGCCCGCGCCACGATTGTTGTAGTTGATCCCGAACCGCTCGGAGGCGAGGCAGACCCCGAAGGAGTGGTAGACCGAGTAGATGAGCGACACCGCCATCCGGTCGCGATCGACCACGGTGATGTATATCGTGTCGCGATGCGGCGTGCCGGCGATGGGGTCTGCGGGCCAGTCCATCGCCGCTGCGGGGTCGATGCGCGCGGCCAGCCGGTCCGCCAGCGCCTGGCCGATCAGCTCCTCCACGGGCAGCGTCATGTGGTCCGGATCGGCGATGGCCTCGTTGCGTGCGGCATAGGCGAGCTTGGCTGCCTCCACCTCGAGATGCGCGCGTTCGGCGCCGAGCGGATCGAGGGCCGCGATGTCGTAGCGCTCCATGATCCGCGCCATGAGAAGCGCGGTCGCCCCGTGCCCGTTGGGCGGCAGCTCGACGATCTCGTGGTCGCGATAGGGCCCCGCGATCGGGTCCACGTAATCGGCCCGGCAGGCCGCGAAATCCGCCTCGGTATGCGCGCCGCCCGCTGCGCGCAGGCTCGCGACCATGTCGGCGGCCACCTCGCCCTCGTAGAAGCCCTTCGACCCCTCCTTCTGGATGCGGCGGAGCGCTTCCGCCTGCCCGGGCTGGCGCCAGAGATCGCCGGGCTCGGGCACGCGGCCGTCGATGAGATAGTGCCGGCGCATCGCGCCGCGGAAGCGCGGCTCGGCAAGCCGCCAGTCGAAGGCGGCACGGGGCACGACGCGCACGCCCTCCTCCGCATAGTCCACCGCCGGCTGCAGCAGGGTGTCGAGGCCGAGCTTGCCGTGGTCCTCCGCCAGCCGCGCGAAGCCGGCCACGGCGCCCGGCACGACGACGCTGGCGGCATCGTCCTCGTCCATCTCGCTCCAGCCCCGCGCGCGCAGCGCGTCGGCCGACGCGCCGGCCGGGGCGCGGCCGGAGGCGTTGAGCCCGACGATGGTCTCGCTGCCCGCCGGCTTCACCAGCGCGAACATGTCTCCGCCGAGCCCGGTCATCGCCGGCTCGCCGAGCCCCAGCACCACGGCGCCGGCGATCGCGGCATCCACCGCATTGCCGCCGCGCTTCAGCATCTCCAGCGCGACATCGACCGCGACCGGGTGCGAGCTCGCGCAGATGGCGTTGCTGACATAGACGGCCGAGCGGCCGGGGAGGTGGAAGTCGCGCATCTGAGAGGTCCTGTGGCGGGTGGCATCGGGATCGCGGCCGCCTTGGCCGTGTATGCGGCTTAGCCCCGCACGGCCGCCGGCGCCAGCCTGCGGGACGAAAAAGGCGGCGGAGGCTGGGCTGACATCT
Organism: Pseudomonadota bacterium; assembly: GCA_039817245.1. GTDB lineage: Bacteria > Pseudomonadota > Alphaproteobacteria > Rhodobacterales > Rhodobacteraceae > Thermohalobaculum. The sequence goes on from JBCBWF010000082.1 coordinate 8,552, forward strand.
TGTTTGCGCCGGAGCTCGGTGCAACATGGAATGCATGAGCGTTCACAGTCTTCCGCCGAACTCGGCACCGCTCCATCCCGTGGTGGCCTTCCACCGCCGCGAACTCGGCGTGATCCTGAACATCTACGGCAGGATGGTCGCCGCCGGGGAGTGGCGGGACTACTCGATCGACCATCTTCGGGACCGCGCGGTCTTCTCGGTGTTCCGCCGGGCCGCCGAGCACCCGATCTACCGGATCGAGAAGCGCCCCAAGGAGGCGCAGCGCCAGGGCGCCTATTCGGTGCTCGGCATGGACGGGCGGATCCTGAAGCGCGGGCGCGACCTGCCGACGGTGCTGCGCGTGCTCGAGCGCAAGCTGATCCGGGCGGTGGACGAACCGTTCGACTGAGCGCCGCCCGCAGGGCAGCCGGATGGAGGGGGGCAGGAGGCTTCTCGGCGTCCCGGGCTTGACCCGGGACCTCCTTGAGCGGCCGACCATTCCGCGACGCGCCGAGAGCGGGGAGCCTCAGGGAGGCCCCGGCTCAAGGCCGGGGCAACCTCCTGGCCAAGCCGCGTCGCCCTAGCGGCGGCGGGCCTTGCGTGCCGCCTTGGCGCGGGCGATGCGCTCGCGGGCGAGCTTGCGCCTCGGGCCCTGGCCGAGGCCGGCACGGCCACGGGATCGGGCCGGGCTCGCTTCCGCGCTCACCAGCTCGAAGAGGAGCCCGCCGGTGATCGGCACCGCCTCGCGCAGGCGCACCACCAGCCGCTGGCCGAGCCCGTAGGTCATGCCGCTGCGCTCGCCCACGAGGCACTGCCGGTCCGGATCGTGGTGGAAGAACTCGTCGCCGAGCCCGCGCACCGGCAGGAGCCCGTCCGCCCCCGTCTCGTCGAGCGCGACGAACAGGCCGAAGCGCTGCACGCCCGAGACGCGGCCGCGGAACTCCGCCCCCTCCCGGTCGGCGAGATAGGCGGCGAGGTAGCGATCGGTGGTGTCGCGCTCCGCCTCCATCGAGATGCGTTCCGTGCGCGACACATGCTCGGCCGTCTCGCGCAGGCTCGCGCGCGCCTCGGGCCCGCGCAGCTCCGGGCCCGGGCCGCCTTCGCCGAGCCCCAGCGCCCCGATCAGCGCGCGATGCAGGATGAGATCGGCATAGCGCCGGATCGGCGAGGTGAAATGGGCGTAGCGCTGCAGATTGAGCCCGAAATGCCCGAAATTCTCCGGCGCGTAATAGGCCTGTGTCTGTGCGCGCAGCACGGCGAGATTGACGATCTCGGCATGCGGCCCCTCCGCCGCCTCGCGCAACAGCGCGTTGAGCTGGCGGGTCTGCAGCGCCTGGCCCTTCGGCAGCACGAGGCCGATGCTGTCCAGCACCTCGCGCAGCGCCTCCAGCTTCTCCTCCGCCGGCTCCTCATGGGTGCGGTAGAGAAAACCCGCCTTGCGCGCCTCCAGCGTCTCTGCCGCGCAGACATTGGCGAGCACCATGAACTCCTCGATGAGCCGGTGCGCATCGAAGCGCGCGCGCTGGCGTACGGCGGAGACGGTGCCGGCCTCGTCCAGCACCACCTGGCGCTCCGGCAGCTCCAGCGCGAGCGGCTGGCGGCGGTCCCGCGCCGCGGCCACCGTGCGGTAGGCGGCGAAGAGCGTGCGCAACACGGCCGCCACGGGCTCGGCGATGCCCTCGGCCGTGCCGTCCTCCACGCCCTGGGCCTGCTCGTAGGAGAGCGCTGCCGGCGAGCGCATCATCGCACGCGTGAAGCGGTGAGAGAGCCGGGAGCCGTCCGGCGCGATCTGCATGCGCAGCGCCACGCAGGGCCGGTCCTCGCCCTCCACCAGCGAGCAGAGATCGGCGGAGAGCCGCTCCGGCAGCATCGGCGCGACACGGTCGGGGAAATAGGTGGAGTTGCCGCGCCGGCGCGCCTCGCGGTCGAGCGCCGAGCCCGGGCGCACATACCAGGCGACATCCGCGATCGCGACCCAGACCACATGGCCGCCGGGATTGGCCGGGTCCTCGTCGCGCAGGGCGGCCACGGCGTCGTCATGGTCGCGCGCATCTGAGGGGTCGATGGTCACGAGGGGCAGATGGCGCAGGTCCTCGCGCGAGTCCATCGTTGCGGGTGGCGCGCCCTCCGCCTCCGCCAGTACGGCCTCGTCGAACTCGTAGGCGATGGCGTGCTGGCGCATGGCGATGAGCGAGACCGAGCGCGGCGCGCCCGGATCGCCCAGCCGCTCCAGGATGCGCGCACGCGGCAGCCCGAAGCGCTCGCGGCTCACCCGCTCCGCCTCCACCAGTTCGCCGTCCTCGGCGCCGTTGGTGGCGCCTGCGGCCACCTCCCATTCGCGGTCGGACTTCTTGTCGACCGGCAGGATCCGCCCGCCCTCGGCGCCCTTGCGGAAGATGCCGAGCATGCGCGGCGCGCCCTGCGTCAGCCGGCGGATCAGCCGCGCCTCATAGGCCAGCCCCTCCTCGGTGTGGTTGGGCCGGATCTTCACCAGCACCGTGTCGCCCTCGGCGAGGGCCGGATCGGAGCTGCGGGGCTGGAAGAGCACGGGCGGCGGCGGCGTCTCCGCGTCCCAATCCTTCGGGCGCAGGAAGAGATCGCCCGAGGCGTCCGGCCGCTGCACCTCGAAGAGACCCACCGGCGGAAGATGGCCCGGCGGGCGGACGCGGCGGCCCGTGCGCTCGATGGCACCCTCGTCCTCGAGCTCGCGCAGAACGCGCTTCAGCTCCACCCGTTGCGCGCCCTTGATCCCGAAAGCCCGCGCAATGTCGCGCTTGGCACTCTGGTCCGGGTTCTCTCGCACCCAGTCCAAAATCTGGGCCTTGCTCGGCATCTCAACCATGACGATGGGGTAGCATGCGGCTCGGCGCGAGGCGAGCCGCTACGGACGCGCAGGGTCCGGTCGCCGTCCTCAGAGAAAGGCGGTGAGCACCGCGGCAGCCGCGAGCATCTGCGCGAGATTGATGGCCACGGAGAGACCGTGGAGCTGGCCGAAGCGCCGCCCCGCCGCCGCGTCTCCGCCAAGCTGACGGTCGCGCAGCGCGTTGATCCGCGGCATCAGCACCTCGCGATTGGCCACGCCGAGTGCCGCCATCGCCAGGAGCAGCGCCCCCCAGCCCGGGGCGCGGGCGAGCATGGCGAGCCCCGCGAGCCCGAGTGTCGCCGCCACTGCAAGGAAGTACCAGGGGAAAACCTGGCGGATGAACGGCCCCGCCACGTCGCCCGGCAGCTTGGTGAAGACCAGCGGCGAGAACACGGCCGAGAAGAACACCATGCCCCCGAAGGCCAGCGTGAGGCTGTAGAGCGCCACCGTATCCGCGATCATCATCGGTCTCCCTTCCGCTCGGACAGGGAGGGATGTATCGCGGCGCGCCCGATGCACAGGGGTCGCGGCCATGCGACGCGGCGGGGCGGGGCAGGCAGCGCACGGGCGCTGTCGGGGCGCGGCGCGGCAGCCTCAGTCCCCTTCGCCGCCGACGGCCTTGGGCGCGGGCGCATCGGTCTTCTTGGCCGCGCTCTTGCGTGCGGCGGGCTTCTTGGCCTTCGCCTTCGCGCGGGGGGCCTTCGTGGCGGTCTCGTCCTCGGCCTTCTTCGCAGTCTTGGGCTTGGTCTCGGCCTTGGGCTTGGCCTTGCTGCGGGTCTTCTTGGCGGGCGCCTTGGCGGCGATGAGGGCGAGCGCCTCCTCCAGGGTCACCGCCTCGGGCGCGGTCTCCTTGGGCAGGGTCGCGTTCACCTTCTCCCATTTCACATACGGCCCGTAGCGGCCGCTATAGACGCCGATCGTGCCGCCATCCGGGTGCTCGCCGAGTTCGCGCAGCGGCTTCGCCGCGGCCCCGCGCCCCGGTCCGCGCGCGGCCTTCTGGGCGATGAGCTCCATGGCGCGGTTCATGCCGATGGTCAGGACATCGTCGTCCTTGTCGATGTTGGCGTAGAGGCGGTTGTGCTTCACATAGGGCCCGAAGCGGCCGATCCCGGCCTCGATCGGCGCGCCATCCTCCGGGTGCTTGCCGATCTCGCGGGGCAGTTTCAGCCAGTCGAGCGCGTCCTCCAGGGTGATCGCATCGAGCGGCTTGCCCTTGGGCACGGAGGCGCGCTTGGGCTTCTCGCCGCCCTCCTCCTGTTCGCCGCGCTGCACATAGGGCCCGAAGCGGCCGGAGCGCAGGCTCACGGGCTGCCCCGTCTCCGGGCAGGTGCCGAGGAGCTTGCCGTCCGGGTTCGCGATCTCCTCATCGTTCTCCGGCACGCCGAAGGGCCGGGTGTAGCGGCATTCCGGGTAGTTGGTGCAGCCGATGAAGGCGGACTGGGTCTTGGACGAGGTCTTGATCGAGAGCCGCCCGGTGCTGCAGAGGGGGCAGGCGCGCGGATCCGTGCCGTCGCCCTTGTCCGGGAAGAGATGGGGGCCGAGCGCCTCGTTGATCGTGTCCAGCACCTCGGAGATGCGCAGCTCCGCGGTCTCGCCGAGCGCTGCCGAGAAGTCCTTCCAGAACTTCTCCAGCACCGCCTTCCAGTCGATCCGCCCGCCGGAGACGTCGTCGAGCTCCTCTTCCAGCGCGGCGGTGAAGTCGTACTCCACATAGCGCGGGAAGTAGTTCATCAGGAACGCCGTCACGAGGCGGCCCTTGTCCTCGGCGATCAGGCGGTTCTTGTCCTTGCGCACATAGGCGCGGTCCTGGAGCGTGGTGACCACCGAGGTGTAGGTGGAGGGTCGGCCGAAGCCGAGCTCCTCCATGCGCTTGATCAGCGTCGCCTCGGTGTAGCGCGGCGGGGGCTGGGTAAAGCTCTGCAGGCCGAGCACGGCCGCCTCCTCGCTCATCACCGCAGCCTCATGGCGGATGAGGCCGCTCGGCCGGGGACGCTCCACGGGGTCGTTCTCCGCGCCCACCGCCTTGTCGTAGTCCGCCCAGAGGGCACCTGCGGCGAAGGCGAGCGTGGCACCTTGCTGGAGGCTCGGCAGGCGGCGGGTGTCGTCCTCCTCCGCCTTCTCGTCGCGCCCCTCCTCGTAGACCGCGAGGAAGCCGTCGAAATCCACCACCTGGCCGGTGGCGCGCAGGCCCGCGCGGCCATTGGCGTCCGCGATCTCGACCGTGGTGCGCATCAGGCGGGCGGCGGCCATCTGGCTCGCGACCGCGCGCTTCCAGATCAGCTCGTAGAGCCGGCGCTCGTCGTCCTCGAGCTTGAGATCGCCCGGCGCCTTGTCCATCGCCGTGGGGCGGATGCATTCATGCGCTTCCTGCGCGTTCTTGGCCTTGGTCTTGTAGACCCGCGGGCTCTCCGGCAGGTAGCCCTTGCCGTAGCGGCTCTCGATGGTGGCGCGCGCGGCGGCGACGGCCTCGGGCGCCATGTCTAACCCGTCCGTCCGCATATAGGTGATGTGGCCCGCCTCGTAGAGCCGCTGGGCCGCGCGCATCGCCACCTGGGCGCCGAAGCCGAGCTTGCGGCTGGCCTCCTGCTGCAGGGTGGAGGTCATGAAGGGGGGCGCGGGATTGCGCGTGAGCGGCTTGGCATCGACGGAGGCGACCGAGAACGCGCCGGCGGCCACGGCCGAGACCGCACCGGCCGCATCCTCCGCGGTGGCGAGATCGAAGCGGTCGAGCTTGCGCCCGTCCAGCGTCACCAGCCGTGCCTCGAAGCTCTCCCCCGGCGCTGCGGTGAACTGCGCCCTGACCTGCCAGTATTCGCGCGGCTGGAACGCCTCGATCTCCATCTCGCGCTCAACCACCAGGCGCAGGGTCACGGACTGCACGCGCCCCGCCGAGCGCGCGCCCGGCAGCTTGCGCCAGAGCACGGGCGAGAGATTGAAGCCCACGAGATAGTCGAGCGCGCGGCGGGCCAGATAGGCCTCCACCAGCTCCATATCGATCTCGCGCGGGTGCTTCATCGCCTCGGTCACCGCGGATTTGGTGATGGCGTTGAAGACGACGCGCTCCACGGCGGTGTCCTTCTTCACCGCGCGGCGGCGGCGCAGCGCCTCCAGGAGGTGCCAGGAGATCGCCTCGCCCTCGCGGTCCGGGTCCGTCGCCAGGATCAGACGGTCCTCGCCCTGCATGGCATCGGCGATGGCGCGGACATGCTTGGCGGACTTGCTGTCCACCTCCCAGGACATCTCGAAACCCTGGTCGGGCAGCACCGAGCCATCCTTCGGCGGCAGATCGCGCACATGGCCGTAGGAGGCGAGCACCGTGTAGCCCTGACCGAGATACTTGTTGATCGTCTTCGCTTTCGCCGGACTCTCGACGACGACAACGGCCATGGTCTGCTCCTTCACCCCGCGCGAGGTCGCGCGGCGATGGAACATGGAGGCGGGGTGGCACGCTGTCAACGCACCCCCTTGAAGGAGCCTGTCAGGGAAAGGCTTCTTCCTCCTCGGTTGAACGGGCGACGAGCCCCCCGGGCAGGAGCGTGATGCGCCCTGCCAGGTCGAGCTCGAGGAGGGCGAGGGAGAGGCGCGAGGGCTCGGCCCCGGCGGCGCGGGCGAGCTCGTCCACCTCCACCGGCGCGCTGGCGATGAGCGAAAGCACATGCTCGGCGAAGTCGGCGTCGCGCGCGGCGGTCTCGGGGCCGAGCGCGGGCACCATCGGCGCGGGCGGAGCGGGGCTGAAGTGCGCGCCCTCCTCGGCGAGGCCGTGGCTGCGCAGCGGGGCGAGCGCTTCGAGCACATCCGCCGCGCTGCGCACGAGGGCCGCGCCGTCGCGGATCAGGCTGTTGCAGCCGCCGGCGCGCGGATCGTCCGGCGCGCCGGGGCAGGCCATCACCTCGCGGCCCTGGTCGAGGGCGGCGCGGGCGGTGATGAGGCTGCCGGAGCGGGTGGCGGCCTCGATCAGCACGACCGCATCCGCAAGGCCCGAGATCAGCCGGTTGCGGCGCGGGAAATGGCGGCTGGTGGGCTGGAGGCCGAGCGGGGTCTCGGAGAGCAGGAGCCCACCCGAGGCGACGATCTCCTCGGCAAGCTTCGCGTTTTCAGGGGGATAGAGACAGTCGATCCCGCCGGGCAGGACCGCGACCGTCCCGGTCTCGGCGGCGGCGGAATGGGCGGCGGCATCGATCCCGCGGGCGAGGCCGGAGACGACGATCTGCCCCGCCTCGCCGAGCTCGCGCGCCATCCGCCGGGCGAGCCGCAGGCCGAGCGCCGAGGCGTTGCGCGCGCCGACGATGGAGACGGTCGGACCCGTCAGCACCTCGATATCGCCGCGAAGCCAGAGCGCGGGCGGGGGGCTGTCGATCGCGAGAAGCCGGCGCGGATAGGCCGCATCGCCGAGGAGCACGAGCCGCGCGCCGATCCGAACCCCTTGAAAAAGCTCCGCTTCTGCGGCTTCGCGCGGGCAGGTGGCATAATCCCCCCGCCCGCCGCGGGCCGCAAGCTCCGGCAGAGCCTCCGCCGCGCGGCGCGCGCTGCCGAAGCGCTGGAG
>JBCBWF010000273.1:0-6988 GCA_039817245.1 Pseudomonadota bacterium
ACGATGGCGAGGTTCGAGAGATCGAGCCCCACCGCCGCCACGGCCGCGAGCGCCGAGACGGTCACGCCGAGATAGCCGAGGCCCGCCACGATCGCCCCGCGCCCGCCCGCATCGAGCCCGGTGAGCGGCAGCACCGAGCGCCCGACCACGCCCTGTGCCACGCGCGTGAGCACATAGCCGACCACGAAGACCAGGATGAAGCCGCCGAAATCCATGGGCGAAACCACGACCTCGCCGACCTGGAAGCCCTCGCGCACCGCCTGCCAGGCCGCGATCAGCTCGCCCATATCCGCGCCCCAGATCAGCGCGGTGAGCGGCACGGCGAGGCAGATCAGCACGAAACCGACCAGCACCGGAATGAGCCGCAGCCGGTTGGGGCTCTGGCGCGCCGTGGCGCTTGCGCCATCGGGCGTCGCCAGCGTCTCCACCACCTCGCGCACCACCGTGAAGAGGAGCACGAAGAACCCGATGAGCGCGGCCGACAGCACCGGCGTGTAGAACACGTAGCGCGAGGCCGCGAAGTAGCCGGCGAGCGCGAGGATCGGCGCGATCACGGCAACGCTCAGCAGAAGGGTCGAGCCGAAGCGCACCAGCAGGGTCAGCAGCCCCGGGCCGGAGCTCTCCTCCGGCGTGTCGTCGTCGTCCGGATCCGCCGCCTCGGTCTCCACGGGGTCGTCGCGCGCATGGTCATGGGTCTGCAGCGCGCGCTCGAAGCGCCAGAGCGCGATCCCGCCGAGCACCAGCAGCACGATGTTGACGAAGGGCAGCCCGTCCACAGGCATCCGGAAACTGGTGCTTTCGCCCAGCAGCGCATGGTCGAGCCCGACCACGGCGGCGAGCGCCATCAACCAGCGATGCGCGTTGATCGCGCAGCTATCGTCCAGATGGGACAAGCGCAGCTGGCGCAGGCGGGGCGCGAAGAAGGTGCCGCCGAGCGCATAGGCGGCGATGACGATCAGCGCCGTCTCGCCGAGCCCGTCCAGCAGCCCCTGCCCCTGCGGACCGAGCAGCCCGCTGATACGCGCGCCGAGCACGATCAGGATGAGCGCGATCAGCGGGATCAGCACCCGCGTCAGCGTGATCCCCGCGGCAACGACGATCTTGCGCGAGGTCGGCATCGGCCGGTCCATCCCGGCCAGCAGCCGCCCCAGCGCCGCGCGCCGCAGCCCGAAGAGCAGAAAGCAGCCAACGATGGTGAGCCCCACCGGCGCGATCAGCCGGCCGATGAGCTGCGGGCCGAGAAGCTGCTGGTTGGTGAGCCGGAACGTCGTCTCGAACCAGATCGCGGAGGCGACGCCGCTGATCGCCGTCACCCCGTCCCGGACGATCCACGCCTCCAGCACGCTGGCCTGGCGGTCGAGCAGCCGCTCCCGGAAGAGCGTCCCCCGGATGATGCTGAGCTGCTCGATGAGCGCGCTCGCGCGGACATTGGCCTGATTGAGACGCCGGCGCGTGCCCTCCAGTTCGGCCAGCCGGGATGTGAGCGCCCCGCGCTCGCGCGCCACGCTCTCCTGCTCCTGCACCCCCTCCTCGGGTGCGGCCCCCAGCGCGCGGAGCTGCACCTTGACCGGGGCGATCTGGCTGTCCAGCGTCTCGATACTCGGCGGGATCTCTTCGCGCTGCTGCACGAGCGTGGCCAGAAGCGAGGAGACGACCGCGTTCTCCATGCCGCCCTCGGCGATGAGTTCCTCGATCCGCGTCGCCTGCTTGTTGTAGTGCTCGATCAGCGCGTCCATCGAGGCGGGCGGCGGCTCGGGGACCTGGACGGCCTCCGCCGCATCCTCCATCTCCTGCGCGCCGGCGGGCCCGGCCGGAAATGCGCAGGCAAGAACAGCGGCCAGAAGGCAGGCCTGGAGGGCTGCGATCAGGGCAGGCCAAGCCACGCGCATCACCCCTGCGTGCCCGCGGCCCATATGCGTCCCCTGTCGCGGCATCCCGTTCGGTCCTCTCGCCCGCCGCGCCCTGCAGGGCGCGGCCTGCCTCTGCCGGCGTGCCGGGCGGGGATCAGGCGTCCTCGAACACCGCCGGGATCTCGCCCACGGCCCCCTGCCCGGCCGGCGCGTCCAGCCAGTCCGGCACCGGCAGTCCTTTCTCGCGCAGGAAGGCGGGATTGAACACCCGGCTCTGGTAACGCGTGCCGTAGTCGCAAAGAATGGTCACGATGGTGTGGCCCGGGCCGAGGTCGCGCGCGAGGCGGATCGCACCGGCGATATTGATGCCGGAGGAGAGCCCGAGGCAGAGCCCCTCCTCGCGCAGCAGATCGAAGACGATGGGCAGCCCCTCCGCATCCGGCACGCGGTAGGCGAAATCCACCTTCAGCCCCTCGAGATTGGCGGTGATCCGCCCCTGCCCGATCCCCTCGGAGATGGAGGAGCCCTCCGCCTTCAGCTCGCCGGTGGTGAAGTAGCTGTAGAGCGCGGCTCCCATCGGATCCGCGATGCCGATCTTCACGCCGGGCCTGGCGGCGCGCAGCCCCTCCGCCACGCCGGCGAGCGTGCCCCCGGAGCCGACGGCGCAGACGAAGCCGTCCACCTTGCCCCCGGTCTGCTCCATGATCTCGGGGGCGGTGCTCTCCACATGCGCCTGGCGGTTGGCCACGTTGTCGAACTGCTCGGCGAAGATCGCGCCGGCCTCCGCGGTCTCGGCCATGCGCGCGGCCAGCCGGCCCGCATAGCGCACGAAGTTGTTGGGGTTGCGGTAGGGCACCGCCGGCACCTCCACCAGCTCCGCGCCGGAGAGGCGGATCATGTCCTTCTTCTCCTGGCTCTGCGTGTCCGGGATCACGATCACCGTGCGGTAGCCGAGGGAGGCACCCACCAGGCTGAGCCCGATGCCGGTGTTGCCCGCCGTGCCCTCCACGATGATCCCGCCCGGGCGCAGGAGGCCCCGCCGCTCCGCATCGCGGATGATCCAGAGGGCCGCGCGGTCCTTCACGGACTGGCCCGGGTTCATGAACTCGGCCTTGCCCAGGATCTCGCAGCCCGTCTCCTCCGAGGCGCGGCGCAGGCGGATGAGCGGCGTCTGGCCCACCGCCGCGGGCAGGTCTTGATAGATGCGCATCGCGGGCTTCTCCCTTCGCTCCGCGGGCCCTCCCGCCGCAGGGCCGGCCCGTCCGGTACTCGCTCGGCCGGGCATCGCCCGCCCCGCCCCGCCGCGCCGTGCCTTACACCCCGATGGGGGCGGCGCCGTGCTGCGGCATTCCGACCTAGGGCAGCCTGCCAGCCGTCTCAAGTCCCCAGATGCCGCGCCGCTGCGTCCGCATCGATGCCCGATCTATGCCGGCCGAGGCCCGGCCCAGTCCCTGCGCAGCCGCGCGCGCTCCACCGCGAGCCAGAGGAGCAGGATCTGCGCGGGCCCCGTGTTCACCGCGCCGGCACGCAACGCCGCCATCGCCTCCTCGAAGCCCAGCACGAAGGCGCGGATGTCCTCGTGCTCATGCGCCACGCCGAAATGCCCGCCCGTGCCGTCCGGCAGATCGGCCTCGGCGAGATAGGCGCCGAGATGCTCGCTCGCGAGGCCCGGCGTCGGGTAGTAGCCGGGCAGCCTCTCGATGCGCCCGAGCGTCACGCCGGCCTCCTCCTCGGCCTCCCGGCGCAGCGCCGTCTCGTCGTCCTCATCGGCGTCGATGCGTCCGGCGGGCACCTCGATGCACCACGGATTGGGGTCGTGGCGGGCGGCCGCGGCGGCGCGGAACTGCTCGATCATCAGCACCCGGTCGCGCACCGGATCGTAGGGCAGCACCGTCACCGCATCGCCCCAGGCCACCGTCGTCCGCCCGATCGGCCCGCACCATCCGCCATCGAAGCGGCGATGCTCAAGCCTATGTTCCTCAACGGAAAGATAGCTCGTATAGGCGTTCTCATGCGAGACCCAGCGCACATCCTCCTCCAGCCGGAACCCCGTGCGCACGCTGCCGAGCACGGGCGTCGAGGCGGCCGCTCGGGCGCGCTGGCGGGCGCGGTTCATGATCCCGGGCCACACGGTGTTGATCGCCCGCATATCCAGCGTCGCGCGGTGCGGCATGAGTTCGCGCGCCGCCTCCATCGCCACCGCCCGGTCCTCGCGCCACCAGCGCTCGAAGTCCCAAGGCTCCCCGCCCGGCGCCAGCCGTTCGGTCGCGGCGAAGGTCTCGGCGGCCTCCTGCCCCGCGGCTGTCTCCACCGAGAGGGGCCGGAGCGCGTACTCCTCCTCCTCGTAGAAGATCAGCGCCGCGATGTCCTCCGGGCCCGCCGGGCGGAACAGGAGCCCCTCGGCCACGCCGTCCTCCACACTGCGCAACATCGGGTAGGCCTGGCCCGCCACACGCCAGGCCCGATAGCCCGGCGCGCGCGCCGCCGACGCCTCCTCCGGCGCAAGCTTCCGGCCCACCACGAGGCCCAGCAGCACGCGATCCCGCAGAGTTCCGTAAAAGAAGATGGGTTTCACTTCGGAACGCCTTTCCGCTATCTTGACGGTCAGGTTAGGGCGGCGCCTCGACGAGGCGAGAATGTTCGGGTGTCAGGCTTGCCTGACACAAGTTTTGCGCTCTTTCTATGCTGACGGTGCGCGGGTGGTGATCCGACACCGTCGCAATACCGTATCTCTGTCCAAGCACCGGTTAAGGGTGCTGGACGGGCAGCGAAGTGAGAAAGAGACGTGTCGACCAAGCCGAATCATTTGCCACCGAATGAGATCCTGGCGGACTACGCGAGCGGCGCGGCGAGCCCGGGAGTGGCGCTCGTGATTGCCTCCCATCTCACCTACAGCCCCGAGAGCCGTGCGCGTGTCGGCGCGTTCGAGACCGTGGGCGGTGCCCTGCTGGCGGACGAGCCGGCCGTAGCCATGTCCGCCTCGGCGCTCGACTCGATCTGGTCCGCCATCGAGACCGGAGAGGCGCCCGCACCGGCCGCTGCCCCGCAGGCCGAGACCGCACTGCCCCAGCCGCTGCGCGATGCGCTCGGCGGCCTCGATGCAAACACCGTCCCGTGGCAGTTCCGCCTGCCCGGCGTGTCGGAATACGTGCTGCCCGGCTACGGTTCCGAACGGGTGAGCCTGCTGCGCGCACGCCCCGGCGCCGGCATTCCCCAGCACACCCATGAGGGCACCGAGATCACCCTTATCCTGCAGGGCGTGATGGAGGATTGCGGCGAGCTCTACGGCCCCGGCGATCTTGCGATCAACGCGGAAGAGGACGATCACCGCCCGCTCATCATGGGCGACGAGACCTGCATCTGCCTCGTGGTGATGGACGGCAATCTCCGCTTCACAGGCCGGTTTTCCCGCGCGCTGAATCTCATCGCGGAGTAGCCGCGGCCGTTTGCTGAACTATTTCCCACAAGAGGACGCCACCCCTTGGGGAGACACATCATGAGACGACGGGATTTCATCGCCGGCGGCGCGACGAGCGTTGCGCTGTCCGGCATATCGGCAGCGGCCCTTGCGGATGGCGGCGCCTCGCGCGTCTTCCGCATTCTGCGCGACGGGTCGGATATCGGCCGGCACAGCCTGGCCGCCCGGCTCGGGCCGAAGGGCTTCGAGATCGATATCGAGGTCGATATCCGCGTGCGGATCCTCGGGATCACCGCCTATCGCTACACGCTCTCCAACCAGGAGATCTGGGCCGGCGGCCAGCTTGTCTCCGTGAACAGCACAGTGAACGACGACGGCACGGCGGAGTATGCGCGCATCCGCAGCACCGGCGCCGCGCTCGAAATCGACGGGTCGGGCTTCTCCGGCACCGCGCCGGTCGAAGCCGTCACCACCAGCTATCATCAGCGCGCCTTCGTCGACCGCCGCCCCTGGATCTCGACGCAGAGCGGCAAGCCGCTCGATGTCGCGCTCGCGCGCGGCACCGCGGCGGGCGGGGAGCGCTGGCAGGTCACGGGCGAGCTCACCACCGCGCTCATCTACGATACGGGCGGCGAATGGGTCGGCTGCGAGTTCGATGCAGGCGGCGAGCCGGGCCGCTACGAGCTTGTGGAGCAGAGCGGCGCCATCGCCCCGCTCTGGGCCGCTGCCTGAGCCAGAGCCCGGGCACGCCCACCGCCGATCAGGTCTGCGCCCCCGCGCCCGGGGCGCGGCTCACCCCTCCCGGCGCCCCGCGCCGGCCGCCCACCGCCCTCCCGGCTCCCCGCGCCGGCAGTCAACTGACGGAGCCCGCCCATGAGCAGCGTCTGGCAGCAGATCGCCCGCCCCGATGACGGGGTCGCGTGGGTCACCGGCGCGTCGGGCGGCATCGGGCGCGCGCTCTGCCTGTCCCTCGCGGCCCGCGGCTGGACCGTGCACGCCACCGCCCGCCGCATCGAGGCGCTGGAGGTGCTCGCGGCCGAGGCGCTTGCCGCCAACCCCGCCGGCGGGCGCATCGTGCCCCAGCCAGGCGACGTCACCGATCCCGACGGCATGGCGCGCATCGCCGCGGCGGTCATGGCCGACCGCCCGCTCGCCCTCGCCATCCTGAATGCCGGCATCTACACGCCGATGCGCGCCCAGGCCTTCTCCGCCGAGACCGTGCGCCGGCATATGGACGTCAACGTCAACGGTATCGCCAACGCGCTCGAGCCCGTCCTCGCCCATATGATCGCCCGGCGCGCGGGCCATGTTGCGCTCATGGCCTCGGTCGCCGGCTATCGCGGCCTGCCGAACGCGGTGGCCTACTCGCCCACCAAGGCCGCGGTGATCTCCATGGCCGAGGCGCTCGCGATGGACCTCGTCGATCTCGGCGTCCGCGTCTCGGTGATCAATCCGGGCTTCGTCGAAACCGATGCGACCTCGGTCAACGAGTTCGACATGCCGTTCCTGATGTCCCCCGAAGCCGCGGCGGCGCGCATTGTCAAAGGGCTCGAGGCGCCGGGCTTCGAGATCCGCTTCCCCGCCCGCTTCGCGCTCATCCTGCGCACTGTCGGCCTCCTGCCCAACCGCGCCTATATCTGGGCGGTGCGCAGGGCCCTCGGCTGGGACAAGCTCGACAGCTGAGCCTGACTGCTCCCGCATCTTTCAGAAAACTTCTGGA
>JBCBWF010000258.1:0-7376 GCA_039817245.1 Pseudomonadota bacterium
ACCGCCATGGGCGCGCAGGGCCTGCGCCGTCTGCAGCACCGCGTTGGGGCCGACCAGGGCCGCGCCCGCGGCGGCCGGCCCCAGCGGGGCGCGCCCGGCTTCGGCCGCCACCGCTACCATCCGCGCGCTACTCCGCCGGCACGCGGGCGGCGCGCGCGTCTTCGAGGCTCTCGGCCAGCTGCTCCTCGCCCCCGCCGCAGGCCTTCGCGGCCGTGATCCGCTCCTCCGCCTTCGCGGCCTTCACCTGCTCCTTCAGCGCTGCGCGCCGCTCTGCCGCGCGCGCCTTGCGATCGGCCATCGCCTCCCAGTCCGCGAGCTGGGCCGGCGCGATCTTGCGCTCCTCGTCGAAATGGAAATCCACGCTCTTCTTCGACTGCGGCCCCCAGTAGCCGACCTTGCCGAGGTCGTAGAATGTCCGCTGGAAGCCCGCGCGCAGGAACGCCTTCAGACAGCCGAGCAAGTAACGCCGCCGGAACCCGGTTCCCCGCCACGGATAGTGGAAGAAGGCCTTGTTCATGTAGAAGCGGCGATAGTTGTGCATCACCCGGTCCAGCAAGGTGGCCCGGTCCATCGCCTCCGGCTTCATGATCGGCGTCACGAAGTTGTACTTCTCGAAGTCGAACACCTCCACCTTGTCGCCCAGCTCCTGGAAGAGCGGTGAGAACGGCCAGGGTGTGTACATCGACCAGTTTGCGAGATCCGGGTTCCATTCGCGCGCGAAGCGGTAGGTCTCCTCCAGCGTCTCCTCGGTCTCGTTGTCGAGCCCGACGATGAACTGCGCCTCGGTGAAGATATCGGCCTCGCGCAGCAGCCGGATAGCCTCGCGGTTGTTGGCGACCTTGGTCTCCTTGTTGAACCGGTCGAGCTTCATCTGCGCTGCCGCCTCGGTGCCGAGGCTCACATGCACGAGCCCGGCGCGCCGCCACAGCCCCAGGAGATCCTTGTCGCGCATGATGTCCGTCACGCGCGTGTTGATCCCCCATTTCACCTTGTCGGGCAGGCCGCGGGCGATCAGCGCCTCGCAGAAGGCGGTGAACTTCTTGCGATTGATGGTCGGCTCCTCGTCCGCGAGGATGAAGAAGCCCACCTGGTGCTCGTTGACCAGCGTCTCGATCTCGTCGACCACCGCCTCCGGCTCGCGGATCCGGTAATCGCGCCAGAACTTCCACTGCGAGCAGAAGGAGCAGGTGAAGGGGCAGCCGCGCGCCATGTTCGGGATCGCGACGCGCACGCCGAGGGGGATGTAGATGTATTTCTCCCACTCCAGCAGCGACCAGTCCGGGTGCAGCCCCTCGAGGTCCTTCACCGTGGGCGCGGCCTGGGTGGCCACGATCTCGTCGCCCTCGCGGAAGGCGAGGCCCTTGATCCGCCGCCGATCCGCCGGCCAGCGCCCCTCGTCCACCGCGCGCACGAAGTCGCGGAAGATCTCCTCACCCTCGCCGCGCACGATGGCGTCGATCCAGGGCGCCTCGGAGAGCACCTGCTTGAACATGAAGGTGGCATGCACGCCGCCCAGCACCGTCACCGCCTCCGGATGGGCCTCCTTGGCGATCTGCAGCGCGCGCTCGGCCTTGTAGATGGAGGGCGTGATGGCCGTGGCGCCGATGATGTCCGCGGGATGCTTCGCCAGCTCCGCGCGCAGCGCCTCGTCCGAGAGGTCGTTGGTCATCGCGTCGATGAAGCGGATATCGGTGTAGCCCGCGGCTTTCAGCGGACCGGCGAGGTAGGCGACCCAGGCCGGCGGCCAGTTGCCGGCGATCTCCGCGCCGCCCGAGTGATAGTTCGGATGGATGAGCACGATGCGCATGGACGCCCTCCCTGAATGTCAACCAAGATTGACATTCAGGAGTGTCGCTCAGCCTTGACGTGCATCAAGGCAACCCGGCTGGCGCTCAGCCGGGATTGGGCCGTGCCAGTGCCCCGCGTCCCTGAGATTGCCACCAGAGCGCGGCGAGAATTCCGAGCACCCCGACGCTCGCCGCCAGCATCCGCCGCCCCACCCAGTGGCTCCCGGTGACCCAGCCGGCGCCTGCCGAGAGCGCGGCGAGGAGCGGGATCGCTGCGGCGGAGACGGCGACGGGGGCGGCGGCCGCCGCGCGGTCGAGCAGATAGAGCGTCACGAGCCCGAAGCCGCCGATCCCCGCCATCACCGCGCCGTCCCAGAGCGTCGGCGTGCTCCAGACGAACGGGATCGCAGGCGTCAGCATCACGAAGGGCACCACGGCGGTGTAGAAGAGGTTCACGCCCACCCGCTCGGTCCGCAGCGACCGGGTCATCACGACATAGAGCGCGAACGAGGCCGCCATGCCGAGCGCGCCGAGCAGCACCATCGGGTCGGAGGGCAGCTTCGCGCCCGAGGCGATCATGGCTGCCAGACACGCCGCACCGGTCGCGATCCAGTGCAGCGCTGCGGGCCGCTCGCCGAGCATCAGCCAGCCGAAACCGAGCACCATCAGCGGCGCGCACCAGAAGCCGACCCAGATCTGCGACGGCCCGCCCGCCATGTAGTAGGCCGCCGCGAAGCTCGCCGGCATCACCAGCATCAGTGCCGAGCGCCCGAGCTGGTAGCCGCGCCGCCCGGTCTTCCAGAACGCCTCGCGCCGGAAGACGAGCGCCACGAGGGCGATATGGACCAGGTACCGGAACCACACGATCTGGAGGAGATTGTAGGGCTGCGTGAGCGCGCGCCCCAGCATGTCCTCCACCACGAACCAGCCCGCGGCGAAGAGCGCCATGAGCAGGATCGCGCGCCGCTCGTCATGGATGACGAAGAGGTCGACGAGGCTGCGGGAGAGCGCGCTCATATCGTGTCTTCCTCCCATTCGATCTCGGCGCTGTTTGCGCCGGCGCCCGCGGCGGGCTCGGGCAGGAGGCCCTGCACCGTCTCCACGAGCTGGTTGACGGTCGGCCCGGTCAGGAGCTCGCCCGCGCTGACGGTCACGCCGAGGGCGGCCTTGATGCGGTTGTGCAGCTCCATGGCCATCAGCGAGTCCATGCCGAGCTCCATGAGCGAGCGGTTGCGGTCCTCGGCCTGCGTGGCATCCAGCGCGAGGACGCGGGCCACCTGGCCGCCGAGCCAGTCCCCGAGCAGCGCGGGACGATCCTTCGCGGCGGCCTCGGCGAGGGCGGCGGCGATATCCACGCCCTCCTCCTCGGCATCGGCGCTCTGGGGGGCTGCGATCCGGCGGAAGAGCGGGCCGCCGCTCGCGGGCAGGCGGGCGCGGTGCACCGGAATGATCGCGACCTGCGCGGTGAGCCCGCCGAAGAGCGCGTCGCCCAGCATCCGCACGCCGTCATCCGGCGCGATCATGCCGAGGCCCATGGCGGACCAGCGCCGATGGTGCTGCTCGCCGAGCCCGGCGGCCATGCCCACCTCCGACCAGCTGCCCCAGTCGACGCTGAGCGCCGGCAGCCCGAGTGCGCGGCGGTGATGCGCAAGTGCGTCAAGAAACCCGTTCGCCGACGCGTAATTTGCCTGCCCCGGCGCCCCCATCAGGCCGGCGCCGGAGGCGAAGAGCACGAAGAAGTCGAGGGTCATCCGCTCCGTCAGCCGGTGCAGGATCCAGCCGCCGCGCACCTTCGGCACCATCACCGTGGCGAAGCGCTCCGGCGTCTGGTCCGCCAGCATCGCATCGTCGAGCACGCCGGCGGCATGGACGATCCCGGCGAGCGGCGGCATCTCGGTGGCGATCTCGGCGAAGAGGGCGGCCATCGCGCCCTCATCCGCCACATCCGCCGCCGCGGTGCGCACGCGCACGCCCTCGGCCTCCAGCGCCTCGATCGCGGCGGCCGCCTCGGCGCCGGGGCCGGAGCGGCTGACCAGCACGAGATGCCGCGCGCCGGAGGCGGCGAGCCACTGGGCCGTGCGCAGCCCGATCCCGCGCAGGCCGCCGGTCACGAGGTAGCTCGCATCCTCCCGCACCCGGTCCGGCCGGGTCTGGGTCAGGACGATCTTGCCGGTGTGCAGGCCCTGCGCCATGAAGCGGAACGCATCCTCCGCGCGCTCCAGCGGCCAGCTCGCATGGGGCAGCGGGGTGAGAACGCCCGCGTCGAAATCGGCATAGACCCGTTCGAGCATCTTGCAGACCGCATCGGGTCGGCTCTCGGTGATGTCGCCGAGATAGAGCTGCGCGTAGCGCCGCCCCGGATACTCCCGGTCGATCCGCGCCTGGTCCCACTCGTCGGTCTTGCCGATCTCGACGAAGCGGCCGCCCTCGCGCAGAAGCGAGAGGCTGGCGGGGATGAATTCGCCGGCGAGCGCGTTCAGCACGAAGTCGACGCCCTCCCCGCCGGTTGCCGCGCGCAGGTCCTCCACGAAGGAGAGCGAGCGCGAGTCGCCCACCTGGATCGCGCCCTGCGCGAGCGCCATCGCGCGCTTGGCCGGCGTGCCGGCGGTGCCGTAGACCTCCGCACCCATGCTGCGCGCGATCTGGGCCGCCGCCATGCCGACACCGCCGGTGATGGCGTGGATCAGCACCCGCTCGCCCGGCTGCACCTTGCCGAGCTCGCGCAGCGCATAGTCCGCCGTCAGGAACGCCACCGGCGTGCCCGCGGCCTCCGCCATGCTGAGCGTGGCCGGCTTCTTGACGACCAGCGAGGCGTCGGCCTTAGCGAAGGTGGCGAAGCTGCGGTCGATCATGGCCACGACCTCGTCGCCGACCGCGAAGCCTTCCACCGCCGCGCCGACGGCCGAGACCACGCCGGCGCATTCGCTGCCGAGCGGGCCCGGATCGCCCGGATACATGCCGAGCGTGTTCAGGACATCGCGGAAATTGACACCGGTGGCGACCACGCGCAGCTCCACCTCGTTCGGCCCCGGTGCGGAGCGCGGGAGGGGGGCGAGGGTGAGGTTCTCCAGCACGCCCCGCTCGGTGATGTGGAGGAAGACCGGTTCGCTCTCCGGCGCGGCGTGGCGCGTGCCGACGGCGAGGCGGGCGGCCAGCCGGGTCTCGCCGCGAAAGGCGGTCTGGTCCTCGTCATCCGGCGTCCAGATCGCGTCGAAGAGGAGCGCGTCCTCCGCCGGGCCGGGCCGGGGGTCGAGATCGATGCGCACCGTGGGCGTGTCGGGCTGCTCCGTGGCGACGACGCCCGCGAAGGCGAGGAGCGGCGCCTGTGCGAGATCGGGCCCCTCGCCCTGCACGGACTGCGCACCGCGCGTGACGAACCAGATCCGCGTCCCCTTGCCCGCGGCGGCCTGGACGAGGCCGAGCGCCGGGGCGAGGAGGCCCGCATGGGTGGCCTCCAGCGCGTCCGGCCCCTCGAGCGCCGTGGCGCCTGCGAGATCGAGCGGCCAGAGATCGACAATGCCGGCGAGCGGGCCGTCCTGCTCCGCTTCGGCCACGAGGCGATGGAGCGCGCCGGGGTCGCGCCCGTCGAGCACCCAGCCCGCCTCGCTGCGCGAAAATCCCTCGCCGCGCCGGGCGAAGGCGACCGTGGCGCCCTGCGCGATCAGCTTCGCGGCGAGCCGGTCGGCCACGCCGCTCTCGTCGGCCAGCAGCAGCCAGCGGCCGGGCGCTTCGCTGCGCGCGGCGGTGGCGATCGGCTGCGCCTCCCAGTCGAGTTCGAAATGCCATTCGCCCTGCGCGCGGGCATTTGCGATGCGGTTCAGCGCGTCCCGGCTCACGCGGCGGTATTCGAGCCCTTCGACTTCGAGCACCAGCGCGCCCTCGGTGTCGAAGAGCGCGAAGTCGCAGCGCGTCAGGTCCTCGTCGCCGGTCTCGCGATCGATGACGTGGCAGCGCGCCTGGCGGGGCACCGGCGCGAGCACGCGGATGGCGCCGATGGCGACGGGCATGGAGGCGCCGGCGCTCAGATCGGGGTCGTCCGGGTCGAGCTGGTGGCCGCCGATGATCTGCGAGCAGGCATCGACGATGACCGGATGCACGGCGAAGCCCTGCGGCGAGAGATGCTCGGGCAGGCGGACATCGCCCCAGACCTCGGATCCGCTGTGCTCGATCGTCTCGATCGCCTGGAAGGCCGGCCCGTAGTCCACGCCCACATCGCTGAGCCAGTCGTAATAGGCGCGGACATCGAGACCCGTGGCGTCCGCGGGAGCCGCGGGCGTGGCCGTCCAGCGCTCGGCCTGGCCGTTCGCCTTGGCCGGCGCGCTGCGCCGAGCGCCGACCGAGGCCACCACATGGAGCCGCCACTGCGGCTCCGGGCTCTCGCCCCCGTCGGCGCGGCCCTCGGGCAGGGGCTCCTGGCTGTAGATCCGCACGCGCTCCACGCCGCGTTCCGCCGGGCCGACGATCACCTGCATCTCCACCGCGCCTTCATCGGGCAGCATCAGGCTGTCGCGCAGCTCCACGTCGCGCAGCTCCACCGCGCCGCCGCGGGCCTCGCCCGCCGCGGTCAGCGCCAGATCCACGAAGCCGGCGGCCGGGAAGGGCGCGAAGCCGTAGATCCGGTGATCGCCGAGCCAGGGGGTCTGCGAGAGATCGAGCGTGGCGCGGAAGACCCGCACCGGCCCGCTCGCGGCACCGCTGAGATAGGGATGGCCCGAGCGCGACGCCGCGACCGACGAGGGCCGCGTGTCGAAATCGGGCCAGTAGCGTTCGCGCTGGAAGGCATAGGTGGGCAGCCGGCAGCGACTGCGCGGCTGGCGCCCGCCGCCCTGGAGCGCGGCCCAGTCGAACTCCGCGCCATGGGCATAGAGCGCGGCGGCGGCGGCGAGCATGGTGGCCCGCTCGCCCCGGCCCTTGCGCAGCGAGCCCTGCCAGCGCGCCTTCTCCGCGCCCGGGCAATGGCGCGCCATGCCGCTCAGCACCGGGGCGGGGCCGATCTCGAGGAAGCTCTCATACCCCTCCGCCAGCAGCGTGCCGACGGAATCGGAGAAACGCACCGCATCGCGCAGATGGCGCCGCCAGTAGCCGGGCGTCAGGATCTCGTCGCCCGCGAGCCCGCCGGTGACGTTGGAGATGAGGGTGATCTCCGGGGCGGAGAACGCGATCCCTGCGGCGGCGGCCTCGAACTCCGCCAGGATCGGATCCATCAGGGGCGAGTGGAAGGCATGGGAGACGGTGAGCCGCTGGGCCGCGATCCGCTCTGCGGCGAGCGCCTCGAGGATGGCCTCCACCGTCTCCGTCCGGCCCGCGATCACCGTGTTCTCCGGCCCGTTGACGGCGGCGACCGCGCAATCGGCCTCGCGCCCGACGAGGGCCGCGCGCACCACGGGTTCCGGCGCGAGCACGGCGGCCATGGGGCACAGCGTGGGCGAATACGTCGCCGCCTGCGTGGCCGGCGTGTTCAGCCTGGAGGACGCGCTCGCGCTGATCGCGGAGCGCGCGCGCCTCATGGGCAGCCTGCCGCGCAACGGCGCCATGGCCGCCGTGCTCGCGCCGGAACCCGTGGTGCGCGCGGCCCTCGTCGGGCGCGAG
>JBCBWF010000459.1:0-4006 GCA_039817245.1 Pseudomonadota bacterium
GCCCGGAGCTGGCGCGCTACGCCGCCCCGGCCCGGCCGGAGGAGACGGTGCGCGCCACGTTCTGCGGGACCTGAGCGCTTAGTCGGCCAGGTTTCGCGCCGCCGGTGTTCAGGCGGCCAGCGCGTCGGCCGCG
The DNA here is from genome assembly GCA_039817245.1 of Pseudomonadota bacterium. GTDB lineage: Bacteria > Pseudomonadota > Alphaproteobacteria > Rhodobacterales > Rhodobacteraceae > Thermohalobaculum. The sequence goes on from JBCBWF010000459.1 coordinate 134, forward strand.
GCGTCGATGGCCGCGCGGGTCTGCGCGATATCGGCCGCATCATGGGCGAGCGAGGGGTAGAACTTGCTCGGCGGCTTCAGGATCCCGTGCGCCAGCATATGCGCGTTGAAGGCGGCGAGCCGGTCCGCATCGGCGTGGAAGACACCGCGATAGTCCACCACCCGGTCCGCCGTGAAGACCACGTCGAAGAGGACCGGATCGCCGACGACCTGGGCCGGGATGCCGACGCGGGCGAAGGCCTCGCCGAGGGCGGCCATGATCGTCGAGCCGGTGGCGCGGATCGCCTCGTAGGCGCCGGGGCGGCGGAGGATCTCGAGGGTCTTGAGGCCGGCGACGGCCGCGACCGGGTTGCCGCTGAGGGTGCCGACCTGGAAGGTGAAGCCCTCCGGCCCGGCCTTGGCCTTGTCGAAATGGGCGAGGATGTCGGCGCGGCCTGCGATGGCGGCGAGGGGGAAGCCGCCGCCGATGGTCTTGCCGAGGGTGCAGAGATCGGGGGTCACGCCGTAATGCACCTGCGCACCGCCCCAGGCGAGGCGGAAGCCGGTGACCACCTCGTCGAAGATGAGCACGATGCCGCGGCGGGCGGTCTCCTCGCGGAGCGCTTCGAGAAAGCCGGGGGCGGGTGGGATGAGGCGCTGGAGGGGCTCGACGATGACCGCGGCGATGGCGTCGCCATGGGCGTCGAGCAGGCCGCGGACCGCCTCGATGTCGTTGAAGGGGGCGATGAGCATGGCGTTGCGCACCGTCTCGGGGATGCCGGCGCTGTCGGGCACGGCGCGGGGGAAGTTCTCGAGCCGGGCGGGGGCGAGGCTCATCAGCGCCTCGCCGCACATGCCGTGATAGCCGCCCTCGAATTTGAGGATCTTCTCGCGGCCGGTGAAGGCGCGGGCGAGGCGCATGGCGTACATGTCCGCCTCCGAGCCGGTGGAGACGTAGCGGAGCTGCTCGGCGCAGGGCACGGCCTCGCAGATCACTTCGGCGAGCTCGATGCCGGCGGCGTTGCTGGCGAAGAAGGTGAAGCCGCGGTGGAGCTGGGCCTGGACCGCCTCGAGCACCTCTGGATGGCCGTGGCCGACGAGCATGGGGCCCGAGCCGATGAGGTAGTCGACGAATTCGCGGCCCGTCTCGTCCCAAACCCGGCCGCCGCGGCCCTCACGAATGACGATGGCGGGGTCGAAATTGCCGAAGCCGCCGGCGGGCAGGACACGGCGGGCGCGCTCGACCCAGTCCGACTGGGGCGACGCGGGCTCGGGGGGCGTCTTCTGGCGGTCGAGCATGGCGGGGACTCCTCGTTGCTGCGCAAAGAGCCTCGGCCATCGGGCGGGGGTGGCGCAACCGTTGCGCGGCGTTTGCGGTGTTGCGCGGCGTTTGCGGTGTGGGGGACGGGTGCGGTGTGGGTGAGGCTCGTCGTGGTTGGTTCGGCTTTGTCTTGAGCTTTGACGATGTGTCCGTGTGCTGGTGTAGCAGGGCTTGTCGAACGGGTGCCGGATTTTGTCATTCGCATTTGTTCAGGAGAATTGGGCCAATTGATTTTTCTAAGAATTTTACAGTTATAATTTTCATGATATAGAGTATTCTAAAATCTCAGCCAACATGTCGTGCGTAATTGTGGTTACCTGTTTCTATAAATGGTACTGCACGCTCCTATCGGTTTTAGTCTTCTCAGAGCAATCGTTGACAGGGGCCGTTCTACCGTGGGCCGACTGGTACTGGGCGACACTGCGCATGGGGAGCGCCGCTCCCACCCGCGTTATCTTGGTCACGGAAGGCTGAATGATCGATGAGCGTCGGCATGTTTCCGGGATGCGCAGACGATCTTTTTTTGTTCACCTTATATTCGCGCTTCCCGCAGCATAATGACGTGGGTGGGAGCGGCCGCAAATAGGAGCCGTCGCCCCCCGCGGCGCGCTAGAGGCGCGTGCGCATGCGGTACCCCGGGGGGGCGGCGAGGCGGACATGGGTGATGCCGGTGCCGGCCATCCAGGTGGTGCGCTCGGTGACGAAGAGCGCCGCGTCCGGAGCGGCTTCCAGGAGTGCTGCCTCTTCCGGCGTGGCGTTCTCCGCGGAGAAGACGAGGTCGCAGGCCGTGTAGGGCGCGTGGTGCACCAGCCATTCATTGGCGCTGGTCGCGGCGAGGTCGGCCTCGCGGATGCCGGGTGCGGCGGCCGGGTTCACCCAGCGCCGCTCATGCGCCCAGGGCCGGTTGTCCGCCAGATGCAGCGTTTCGAGCGCGAGCAGCGCCGTGCCCGCTTCCAGGCCGAGGCGCGCGGCGATGGGCGCGGGCGCGGGCGTCTCGCGGCGGGCGAGAACGGCGTGGCGGTAGCGCGCACCGGTCGCCTCCACCTCGCGGCGGAGGATGGGGATCTCCACGGTCGCGCGGCGCACGGGCTCGCGGGCGACACGGGTGCCGGCGCGGCGGCGGCGATCGAGGAGCCCAGCGGCGGCGAGGTCGCGCAGGGCGCGGTTGACGGTCGAGCGCGCGCAGCCGAGCTCGGCGGCGAGCGCCGCCTCGGCGGGGATCAGATCGCCGGGGCGCCAGATCCGGGCGGAGATCCGGCGCAGCACCTCGGCGCGGACACCGCGCCAGGAGGCGAGCGCCTCCTCGCTCACAGCCGGTCCCGCAGCGCTGCGATCCGCGTGGCGTAGCGCGCGCGGAGGATGTCGCGCGCGATGTGCCGGCCCGCGCGCACCATGTGGCGCCCGGCGGACCAGACCTCGCGCACGAGGCCCTGGCCTGCGGCGAAGACGAAGCTGTCGAGCAGCGTGTCGCCGCTGCGCCCAGCGGTGTCCGGCGCCTCCGCGTCGAGGGCGACGAGATCGGCGAGGCGGCCGACGGCGATGGTGCCCGCATCGCGCCCGAGGGCCGCGGCCCCGGCACCGGCTGCGGTCTCGAACAGGAGACGGCCCGTGGAGCGGGTGGCGTCGGCCATCCGGTTGCGGGCGAGATCGCGCAGGCGCTGGCCGTATTCGAGGGTGCGCAGTTCCTCGGCGAGGTCGATGCGGGTGTTCGAATCGCTGCCCACGCCGAAGCGCCCGCCCGCCTCCAGGAAGGCGGGGCCGGGAAAGAGGCCGTCGCCGAGATTGGCCTCGGTGACGGGGCAGAGGCCGGCCACCGCGCCGCTCTGCGCAAGCCCCTCGGTCTCGGCGGGGCTCATATGGGTCGCGTGGATGAGGCACCAGCGCGCATCGACCGGGATGGCGTCGAGCAGCCAGGCGACGGGGCGCGCGCCATAGGCGGCCTCCACCTCGGCCACCTCGGCCTGCTGCTCGGCGATATGCATGTGGATGGGCGCCTCGGCCGCGAGCGCGGCGGCGCTGCTCAGCCCCGCGGGGGAGACGGCGCGCAGCGAATGGGGGGCGACGCCGAGGCGGGCATCGTGGTCGAGCGCGGCGAGCGCGGCGCCGGCGCCCTCATGCAGGCGCGCGAAGGCGGCCGGATCGCTGCCGAACCGGCGTTGGCCTGCGCCGAGCGCGCGCCCGTCGCAGCCGCCGCGCTCGTAGAGCACCGGCAGGAGCGTGAGGCCGATGCCGGTCTCGGCCGCCGCCGCGACGATGCGCGCGCTCATCTCCGCCGGGTTCTCGTAGGCGCCCCCGTCGGGGCGGTGGTGGAGGTAGTGGAACTCGCCGATGGAGGCGAAGCCGGCCTCCAGGCTCTCCATCTGCACCAGCGCGGCGACGGCCTCGACATCCTCCGGGTCGAGCTGGTCGAGGAAGCGGTACATGAGCGTGCGCCAGGTCCAGAAGCTGTCCGCCCCCGCCTCGCCGCGACGCTCGGAGAGGCCGGCCATGGCGCGCTGGAAGGCGTGGCTGTGCAGATTGGCCGGCGCCGGCAGGAGGATGCCGACGGGCTCGGCCCCCTCCGGTCCCCCGGGC
>JBCBWF010000664.1:0-1717 GCA_039817245.1 Pseudomonadota bacterium
CGTTGTAGAGCATCTGGATCGGCTCGGAGATGATCCCGATTGCCATCAGCCCCGAATTGATCGCGCCCGATACGCCGAGAATGTTGATCCACGACATCGTCCGAATGATGTAGCTGATCCAGAAGGGCAGCATCAGGAGCAGCAGCAGGATCGCCTTGTTGCCGCTTGAGCGCGCGATGAAATAGGCGGCGGGATAGCCCATCACCGCACAGACGATCGTGGTTACAGCCGCAATCTTGAGCGTGTTCAGCAGGATGTCGCGGTAGAACGGATCCGTCAGCGCCTCTGACCAGTTGTCGAGGTAGAAGCCGGCCTGATCGGCTCCTGTCGCCGTTCTGAGCCAGAACGAGTACACAAGAATGAAGAGCAGCGGCACGAACAGCAGAAGGAGCACCGCGCTCAAGGCGGGCGACAGCAGGATCCAAGGCTGTCGGCGTTCGCGCGCCTCGACGGTCATTGCGGTCCTCAGCGGTTCGGCGAGCGTTACCGTTGCAAGACGCACCCCATTCAGCAAATAGATAATGGCAATCCTCGATATTGAAGGAGGCGATATTGACGGTCGCCAAGACGGATGACGCCGCGCGCCTCGCGCGCGATCTCGACTGGAACCTCCTGCGCACCTTTGTCGCCATCGCGGAGGCGCGCAGCATCAGCGACGCCGCCGAACGGCTGCGCCTGAAGCAGCCGACGGTGTCGAGCGCGCTGAAGCGGCTTGAGGACCGTCTCGGCAAGCGCCTTGTGAACCGCTCGCCCGGCAGCTACAGGCTCACGCCCACTGGCGAGGCCCTCTACAAGGAGGCGGTGGAAGTGCAGGGGGCGATCCGACGCATCGCCACGGTCATTCGCGATGTGGACGACGAGGTCACGGGCCACGTCCAGATCGCCATGGCAAGCCACGTGGTCTGCCCGCTCTTCGACGAGGCGCTCACGCGCTTTCACGAACGTCATCCCCGCGCCACGCTGTCGATCGAGATCATGCGCAGCCGGGACGCGCTCGCCTCCGCCGCGGCGCGGCGCGCGACGATGGCCGTCTGCCTCGTGCAGGAACGCAGCCCGCGCATCGAGTACCGCCGCCTCTACCGGGAGTTCTTCGGCCTGTTCTGCGGCCCGCGCCATCCGCTCTTCGGGCGCCGTGGGCTTAAGGTTGCCGACCTCGCCGGGCAGCAGTCGGTCAGCTTCGTCACGGACCAGATGGACGATGCGCTGCGACCCGTGGCGCTGATGCGCGCGCAAATGGGGCTCGACGAGCGCATCGTCGGAACCTCGGCACATCTCGAGGAGGTCCGCCGAATGGTCGTCGCCGGTCTGGGGATCGGGCCGCTGCCGCTCCACGTCGCCCAGTCCGACACCGAGGCTGGTGCGCTCTGGCGCCTGCCGCCCTACGAGGACCCGCCGGCGATCGACGTGCACCTCTGCTGGCATCCCGGTGCACGGCTCAATCGTGCTGAGGCCGCGCTCCTCGAGATCATCATCGACGGCATCGAGCGCACCCCGATCGACGAGCGGACCTATCGCGGCGTAGACCCGTGATCGAACGCTTCCGAGTTTGGCAGATGACACGGGTTCAGATCTCCGCCGGTGGGACGCGTCGTCCGCACGCCCGTCTCTGGCCCCTCTCCGAGTTAGCGGAGGCGGCGGATGGTTTGAAGCGGACGTTTGACTGCGGCATCGACACAATCGGTGGAGGGCAGGATCGGGCCACAGACCGCCGATTGCC
>JBCBWF010000387.1:0-4878 GCA_039817245.1 Pseudomonadota bacterium
CCCCGGGCACGCTGATCTGGTCGAGCACGAACTGAACGAGGTTGTTCTTCAGCCCCAGAAAGGAGAGCTGCGCCTGCGCCCCGGGGGCCACGAGCAGCACCCCCAGAAGGAGGACGAGGGCGGCGCGGCGGCGGAGGGTTCGCATCATCAGAAGGCCTGCCCGATCGAGATGTAGAACTGGAAGGTGTCGTCCGCCTCGCGGCCGTTGATGGGGAAACCCACATCGAAGCGGATCGGCCCCACGGGCGAATAGTAGCGGAAACCGCCGCCCGCAGCATACTGCACGCCTTCGTCGAAATCCGGGAAGACGGCGGTGGAGACGCTGCCGGCCTCCACGAACGCCACCCCGCCGAGATCGCCGAAGATGGGGAAGCGCAGCTCCGCGCCTGCCTCCAGCACGGAGCGGCCGCCGACGGGGTCGTTGTCGTCGTCGAGCGGGCCCACGAAGTCCTCGGCGAAGCCGCGCACCGAGCCGGAGCCGCCCGCATAGAGCCTGCGCGTGGCCGGCACCCGGTCGAGACCGCCCGAGGGGATCGAGCCGAACCGCCCGCGCAGCGCGCCCACGAAGCGCCCCTCGGTATCGAGCTTGCGGTAAAGGCTCGCGCGCGTGTCGATGCTGAGAAACGCGGTCGGCTCGTCGTCGAACATCCCGAAGAACGGGATCAGATCGAGCCGCAGCCGCTCGCCGGTGCGCGGGTTGAGCAGATCGTCGCTCGAATCGTAGGCGGCGAAGAGCGGGATGCCGCCGAGGACCGCGAGGCTCTCCGTCTCCCCGTCATCGATGTCGCTGATCTCGATCAGCCCGCCGAAGCCCACCGTCCAGCGCTCGGTCAGCGTGCGCGAGAGGCCGAGCGAGATCGTGCCGCCGAGCTCGTCGAAGGCATCGTCCTCCACGCGGCGCAGCTCCGCCTCGCCGACGAGATCCTGGTTCGGGCGCAAATACTGCGGCTTGCGGAAGGTGGCGTTGAGGAGCTGCTCCTCCGTGCCCGCATCCAGCGTGAGCCGGAGCTGCTCGTTCGCGCCGAAGAGGTTGCGGTGCTCGAAGCTCAGCCGCACCGACGGGCCCTCATCCGTGCTGAACCGCCCGCCGGCGGAGACGGAGCGGAACGGCGCCTCCTCCAAGTCGACGCTCACCGGCGCCACCTCGCCCTCCGGCGGCTCCTCCGGCACCGTCACCAGGCCCGAACGGAAGAGCCCGGTACTGAGCAGCGCGCGCTGGTACTCGGAGAGCTTGGCCGTGTCGATCACGTCGCCCTCCTTCCACGGCAGGTAAGTGAGCAGGTAGGCGGTATCGACATTCGGCGCGCCGCTGAAACCGATGGGCCCGTAGCGATAGGCGCGGCCGGTATCGATGGATGTCTCCACCTCCAGCGTGGCCTCCGGCGGGTCGGCCACCGCGTCGCGCCCCGTACGCTCGGCATAGACCCGGCCATTGGCGCGCAGATCGGCCACCGCGCGCGTCTCCGCCGACAGGATCGCCGCCGCCTCCGCCGCGCGCCCCACCGGCGAGCCATACGCCTCCGCGGGCCCGAGCGTCGGCGCCGTGCCGGGCTCGAAACCCGTCAGCGAGAAGCTGTGGCGCAGGAGCGTGAAGGCCGGGCCCGCCTCGATGACGATCCGCGCAATGGCCGGGCCCTCGGCCGCGGCCACGCTCTCCGCATCCGTAGGGTCCGCGCCTTCCGGAGCCTCCACCTCGGCGCGCACCTCCGCGCCGTAGTAGCCGAAGGAGCGCAGGACCTTCTGCGTGGTCGCGATATCGCCCTCCGCCCGGCGGCGGAGAAAGGCGAGGCTCTGCGCCCCGTCATCGGCCCGGCGGAAGATCAGGAGCGAGTCGGACAGGAGCGCCTCGGTCGCCTCGTCCGGCGCGCCGCGGATCTCCGGCTCATAGTCCACCGAGGTCTGTGGCGCATCGAACTCGACCGGCTCCTCGAAGTCCTGCGAGGCGCAGCCCAGAAGCGCCGCGCAGACCAGACCCAGCACGCCGAGGCGGCGCAGGGCTCCAAAGCCGGTCGATTGCGTGATGGCCAAGGCCGGCGGTCCCTCTCGTCGCAGCGCCTGCCACACGCCTACTCCCGGGCGTGGCGGATTGGAACCGTGACAAAGGGCGGCCGTTGCGTCAGCCCCCCTCGAAGCCTTCGAGCACATTGACCGTGTTGATCCCGATCTCGGCGACCGCGTAGCCGCCCTCCATCACGAAGAGCGTGGGCAGGCCCAGGGCAGCGATGCGCGCCCCCATCCGCGTGAAATCCGCGCTTTCGAGGCGGAAGAAGCTGATGGGGTCGTCCTTGTAGGTATCTGTGCCGAGAGAGATCACCAGCGCCTCGGCGCCCGCGGTAACGATGCGGCCGCAGGCATCCTCCAGCGCGGCCGACCAGCCCTCCCAGCCGGTGCCGGGCGCGAGCGGGTAGTTGGCGGTGAAGCCCGCGCCCGCGCCCGCGCCGGTCTCCTCGGCCCCGCCGAGAAAATGCGGGAAGGCATGGGCCGGATCGCCGTGGAGCGAGGCGAAGAGCACATCCGCGCGCTCCCAGAAGATCGCCTGCGTCCCGTTGCCGTGGTGGAAATCCACGTCCAGCACCGCCACCCGCGCGGCGCCCGCGGCCCGCATCGCCTCCGCCGCGATGGCCGCATTGTTCAGAAAGCAGTAGCCGCCGAACATGTCCTGCGCCGCGTGGTGGCCGGGCGGGCGGCAGAGCGCGAAGGCCGCCCGCGCGCCCTCCGCCACCCGCGCCGCGCCGCTCAGCGCCACATCGGCCGCCGCCTGCGCGGCCTCCCAGGTGCCCTGCGCGATCGCGGTCTCGCCGGCCAGCGCGTACCAGCCGATCCGCCCCTCGATATCCTCCGGGATCACCTGGCGCGGCATCCGGCGGGAGGGCCAGACGGTCGGCATCGCCTCGCCCTTGAAGCCGGCGGACACCCAGTCCTCCCAGCAACCGGCAAGAAACCGCAGATACCCGGCATCATGCACGCGCAGCAGCGGTGCCTCCCCATGCGCCGCCGGCTCCTCCACCGGCCCAAGCCGCCGCTCTGCGATCCGCGCGAGGATATGCTCCACCCGCTCCGGGCATTCGAACGGCGCCACCAGTTCGCCGCCATAAAGCTCGGTCCGTGCGGCGCGCAGCCGGTGGCGTTCGGTATGGATCGTGATCATCGGGCCCCCTGCGCTCGCGCCCCCTCATCGCTGCCTCTGGTTCGAATCGCCAGTTTGGGGACTGTGGGGCCCAGCCTACCGCCAAACGCCCGTGAACCGAGGAGCCCCGCCATGGAGATGCGCACGGTCGAGCCCGCCGCCGCCGAGAAAGCCGCTGAGGCGCGCCCCGCCCTGCCGGCCAGCGTGCGCGTCACCGCCGTCCAGTTCGCCCTCAGCGCCTGTGAGACCCGCGCCGCCTTCTACGCCCGGATCGAACGCTTCGCCGCGGCCGCCGCAGCCTATGAGAGCGACTTCGTGGTCTTCCCGGAGCATTTCACCTTCGCCATGCTCCCCTCCGAAGGCCGCATGCTCGCGCCGGCGGAGGCGATGGACGCCATGTCCGGCTACACCGAGGAGCTGGTCGAGACCCTGCGCACCATCGCCCGGCGCCACCGCATCAACATCATCGGCGGCTCGCATGCCACCCGCACCGCCGGCGGCGCCATCCGCAATGTCTGCCATGTCGCCCTGCGCGACGGCACGGTCCATGCCCGCGAGAAGCTCCACCCCACGCCGGACGAGCGCGCGGTCTGGGGCATCACCGGCGGCGACAGCATCGACGTGATCGAGACCGACTGCGGCCCCATCGGCGTCATGATCTGCTACGATAGCGAGTTTCCCGAGCTCAGCCGCCGCCTCGTCGACCAGGGGGCCCGCCTATTCTTCGTGCCCTACTGCACCGACACCCGCCACGGGCATCTGCGCGTGAAGTACTGCTGTCAGGCCCGCGCGGTGGAGAACCAGGTCTATGTGGTCACTGCCGGCACCGTCGGCCATCTCGACGGCGTCGAGAACATGGACATCCAGTACGCCCAGTCCGCCCTCCTCACCCCGTGCGACATGCCGTTCGCGCGCGACGGGATCGCGGCGGAGACCTCCGAGAACGTGGAGATGGTCGCCGCCGCCGATCTCGACCTCGCCCGGCTCGACTGGGCGCGCGAGAAGGGGGCCGTGCGCAACCTCGCCGACCGCCGGCCCGATCTCTACCGCACGGTCTGGACCGGCGCCGAAGGCCCGGGCTGACGCGGCGCGCGCCATCGCCTAAGCTCCCGGTCGGGGAGAGAAGCGCGACGGGAGCACGGCCATGGCGCTCAGCTACGAGATCGAGGCACAGGTCTACGACCTTCTGACCTATGCCGGCACCACGCGCCTGCGCATCGAGACGCTCACCGAGGGGCTGCCGGTGCGCGACGTGCCCGACGACCTGCCCGTGGTGGTCACGGACCTCGCCACCGGCCAGGCGTTCGACATCGACTTCGTCGCCGTCTTCGACTGGCGCCTGCCCTCCGGCGAGACCGTCGCCTTCGCGCAGATCTACGACGAGGATTCCTTCCAGTACACCGACAGCTTCGAGCTCAGCTATCTGATCCCCGCGGACACCGAAACGCTGCCCGCGCCGAACGAGGGCGAAACGGTCCTGCAGTTCCTCGACCGCGAGCGGATCGACGAGCGCTTCGTCGAGGACATCTCCGGCCGGCCCTTCGAGGCCAACGGCCTCGTCGCCTTCGACCTTCTGGACGGGCTGGAGGCCACCGGGCAGGCCGGCCTCACGCAGGACGAAGTGATCGAGATCGCCCTGCTCTACGAGACCGGGCTCGACCGCGACGGCGATATCGATCTCGAGGGCCTCAACTTCTGGATCGACGAAACCGAGGGCGGGCTCCCGCGCGAGGCGCTCGCGGACTTCTTCC
>JBCBWF010000188.1:0-9234 GCA_039817245.1 Pseudomonadota bacterium
ATCCGCGCGCTGAGCCGTTCGGCCTCCGCGAAGCTCACCTGTCCGTCGCCGTCGCGGTCGAGCTTGTCGAACATGCGCGCAGGCCACGGGCGACGCAACGGATGGGCTGACGGGCGACCGCGTGGTCGCGCGCATGTTCGACAAGCTCGACCGCGACGGCGACGGACAGGTGAGCTTCGCGGAGGCCGAACGGCTCAGCGCGCGGATGTTCGGCCGCGCCGACGCCAACGGCGATGGCGGGCTGAGCGAAACGGAGCTTGTCGCCCTCGCCGAACGCCGCGCCGCGCGCCGCGCCCAGAAATCATTTGCGCGCCTCGATGCCGATGGCGATGGTCGCATCGACCGCGCGGAGTTCGCCGTTATCCAGGAGCGCCGCTTCGGCCGGTTCGACGCAAACGGCGACGGCATGGTCTCGCGCACGGAGGCCGAGACAGCAGCGGCGCGCCGGCGGGCGGGCCCGGCGGAGTAATGCCCGCGGCGTGACGATTGCCGCGCCGCCTGCGGGGTCCGGCCCGAGGATGGAGGGATGGCCGGCCCGACACCCGGCAGGGGTCTCGACGGGGGCTCCGCCGGGGGCGCCGACTCGACCTCCAGTGGGGGGCTCGGCGACGGGCGCGGTGCGAAATGGCAGGCCGGAGACGGCCGCCGCGCCTCTCGGCCGGCGGGGTGGGGGCGCGGGACAGAGCGGATGACGGCGATGTTCGACGGTACCGGCTTTCTGGAGGATGAGGCGCTCCTGATCGCGCGCTTTGCGTCTGGCGACCAGGCGGCGGCGCGCGCGCTGGCGGAGGCGCTGCTGCCCGGCGTGCAGCGTCAGGCCTGGCGCCTGCTCGGCGACGCGTCGGAGGCCGAGGACGTCGCGCAGGAGGCGATGCTGCGGTTCTGGCGCCAGGCTGCGAACTGGCGCGCGGGCGAGGCGAAGGCCTCCACCTGGCTCTACCGGGTCACGCGCAACCTCTGCATCGACCGTCTCCGCCGCCGCCGCGCCACCGCGGATATCGACGACGTGCCCGAACCCGCCGATCCGGTGCCTGCCGTGGTGGAGCGGATCGCGGCGAGCGAGGAGAGCCGCGCCCTGGCGCGCGCCATCCTGGAATTGCCGGCGCGCCAACGAGATGCGTTGGTCATGCGCCATTTCGACGGCTTGTCGAACCCGGAGATCGCGTCCCGACTGGAGACCTCGGTCGAGGCGGTGGAGAGCTTGCTGGCCCGAGCCCGGCGCCAGCTATCGGCGCGGATGCGCCTGGAAGATGGAGTGGACGAATGACGAAGCCCGAGACGGATGCGCCGGGCGGCTCCGGCGCCGGCAAGGGCCGCGCGGCCTGCGCGGCGCTGGACGAAGCGCTGGCCCGGCTGGCGGCGGAGGAGGCGACGGCGCGCCCCGAAGTGAGCGAGGCGCTGATGGCACGGGTCCTGGCGGATGCCGCGGCCGTCGCGCCCTCGCCCCTTGCTGGCCCCGCGGCCGGCGCGCCTGTGGCGCCCGCCCCTGCGGCGCCGCGGGGCCGTATCGGGGGCGCAGACCGCCCGTCGCGAACGGGCCGGAGCGCGCCCCGCCGGGCACTTGCGGGTCTCGTCCGCCCGATGGGCGGTCGCACCGGCGCGGCCCTCGCGGCCAGCCTCGCCTGCGGTATCCTGCTCGGCTTTGGCGCCGGCGCGGATCCGGGCGCGAGCGCCATGCCGGTCGCCTCGGCCCTGAACGAAGCCTTCGGCGGACCCTTGGCGCTTGCCGATGCGGGCGACGGGCTGTTCGAAGGGGATGCGCCCTTCTGAGGGCGAAACGGAATGGTATGCCGGCCGACATGTGCGGCCGGGCAGAGGACGGGCCATGATCGAGACACGGGGCATTCGGGGCGCGGCGCTCCCACCATCGGCCTGGGGCCGGGGAGGTGCGCATGGCGGCCGCTGACACCGGGCCGGACGGCGCGCCGGAGACCGGTCCGCGCGAGCGCGGGCGCGGCCGGCGCTGGATGACCGCCCTGCTCGTGGTGTCGCTCTCGGCGAACCTGCTCGTGGCCGGTGTGTTCATCGGCCAGATGGCGCGCAGCATGATGGCGGAGACGCCGCGGCTGATGCGCGGCGAACGGATCATGCTGCGGGTGATCCCGGAGGCCTACCAGCAGGAACTGCGCGCCGCGATCAAGGCGGACCGGCCGGTGGTGCATGGCGTGCGGGTGCGCATGCACCGGGCAAACCTCGCGATCATCGCGGCCGTGAAGGCGGAGCCATACGATCCCACCGCACTCGATCAGGCCTTCAGCGAGCGTTTGCGTCTGCGCGGCGAGCTTCAGCGCAACTGGCACCGGCGCCTGAGGGATTACGCCGGGCGCATGTCCGTCGAGGAGCGCCTGGAACTCGCCGCGCGGCTGGAGCGGATGACCGTGCGCTGGGCCGCGCGCCACGGCCTCGCCGAGGCCGCCCCCGCAGCACGCGGCGGCCGCAACGACTAACGCGACCGCAGCACGCCCTCCGCGCCCCGACCGGATGCGCTCAAAGCGCCCCGCCAGCGTGACAGGGGCGGCGCACTTGGCGCCCCAAGCGATGCTGGACGAGACCGCTCCGGTCCCCACCGGAGCGCGAACGGATCGATGACGATCGGGGGTTGTTCCAACAACAACGGCGGTCTGCACCAGCGCTCCACCACCCTCGTGTGCCGAAGACGCACCGCGGTGTCGCGGCTGCGTCAGGCGGCCGGCAGCGTCGCTTTCTCGGCGAGCCGGGACGCCGCGTCGCGCAGGCGGTCGACATCGACGGGCTTGCGCAGGAAGAGATCGGCGCCCGCCTGATAGGCGCAGAGCCCGTCCTCGGTCAGCGCATGGGCCGAGACGGCGATGAGCGGCAGATCCTCCGCGGACCGGCTCGCGCGCAGGCGGCGGATGAGTTCGATCCCGGCGAGGCCCGGGATCTGCAAGTCGATCAGCGCGAGATCGGGGCGCCGCTCCTCCGCGACGGAGAGGGCACGCATTCCGTCCGCCTCCGCGATGACCTCGAAGCCGGAGGCCCGCAGAACCTCCAGGAAAACCTTGCAGTTGAGTGCGTTATCCTCAACCAGGAGCGCCGTTCTGCCCATGCGAGCCGTTCTCCCCGTATCATCGGTCAGGGGCGAATCGCGACCCGCCAACCGGCTCTTCGTGTCATGGCAATCTGGTACCGAGCAGTTAAAGAATCCTTGCCAGCCGCGCTCCATGCGCACAGGTGCATACCCGCGAGGCGCATCCAGCCGGGCGGAGGATCCCGCGATGACAGAGAGTACTGGTCGATCATCGGGCGCGGAGGTAGCGGCGGAAACGCTGGCGCTGCAGGCCCTTGCCTGGCTCGCCGCACAGGAAGAGCCAGCCCAGCGCTTCCTCGCCGCGAGCGGCGCCGGGATAGACGATCTGCGCAGCCGCGCCGGCGATCCTGAGTTTCTCGGCTTCGTGCTCGACTTCCTTCTTTCGGAGGAAGAGAGCCTCCTCGCTTTCGCCGAGAGCGCGCGCTGCGCGCCGGAGAGCGTGATGCGCGCCCGCGCCGGCCTTCCCGGCGGCGCCGTGCCGAACTGGACCTGACCATGGCGGAACGGGCCGAGGCGAACACCCTGCCGCGCGAGGTGATCGGGGATCTGGAGGCCGCCGGCATCGCGCGCGGCCGGCCGGTCCTGGCGGTCGATGCCGACGAGGTGCTCGTCGCCTTCGCCGCGCATCTCGCGGAGTGGCTGCAGCTCGCCGGCTACGAGATGCGGCTGAAGCGCTACGAACTCGAGGGCTCGATCTACCCGATCGGCGACCCGGTGCCGCTCGATTTCCAGGCCTCGATCCGGCTGATCGATATGTTTTTCGAGGAGGAGACCCGCAATCAGCGCGCCCTCGAAGGCGCGGTCGAGGCGGTGGGGCGCATCGCGCGCGAGGCGCAGGTGGTGGTGCTCACCAACATTCCCCGCCATGCCCGCCTCAGCCGCGTGCAGAACCTCGCAGGCCTCGGCATCGAAGTGCCGGTCGTGGCCAATTCGGGCGGCAAGGGACGGGCCCTGGCCTGGCTCTCCGACCGCGCCGACGCGCCTTGCGTCTTCGTCGATGACAGTCCCCAGCAGATCGCTTCCGCAGCCAAGCGTGCCGAGGCGGTGGGACGGATCCATTTCCGCGGCTCGCCCTATATCCGCCCGGTGCTGCCCACGGCCCGAGAGGCCGATGCGATGGTGGAGGACTGGAGCGCCTGCGAGGCCACCATCCGCCGCTATCTCGGCCTTTAGACGCCGCCTGGCCAGTCAAGCGGAGCTCGGCAGCGCTATGCCTGCCTTCAACGCGGCGACAGCCGCCTTCGTGCGGCCGCTCCCTCCCACGTCATTTTGCGCGACCGACGGTAAACACCGGATGAGCGCTCTCGCCGCCTCGGGAACTCTCACAGCGACGCAAGATGTTCACTATGTGTTCTCGAAAGCCGACGTACTGTGACGTGGGAGGGAGCGGCCGCAAAGGCGGATCAGCCTCCTTCTCAAAACACCCTAACCAGCCGCTTGAAAGAGATAGGTTTCAGTCAGATAGGCCCCCGTCGCCAGCGCATCGCGCACGACCGTGGGGCGGAGATCGACATCGCCGATCGTGCGGAGCGGCAACCAATGCTGCTCCAGGTGGGCCTCCCGGCTCTCCACCTCCCGCCGGTCCAGCGTCACGAGGAAGAAGTGCTCCGCCTGCTGGAACCGCTTGGCCTTGTAGACGAAATGGTTCTCCACGCAGAAGAGATACCGCGCCTCGACCACCCGCGCATTGGTCTCTTCCTCGAATTCGGTCCGCAGCCGGCTCTCGAAGGTGTCCCCGACTTCGTACTCCCCGCCGACGAAGGCGAAGAACGAACCCGGCTCGTCTGCCGGCCGCTGCACGAGCACGGCCCCGTCCTGCACCACGAGGCCCGCGATCCGGATCCGCGGGATCTGGCGCGAAGCGACCGCCTCGAAGAACGCATCCTGTCGCGACCCCATCGGCTCCCTCCCGCGCGGCCGTCCCAAGGATAGCCGCCCCGGGCCGCGGTTGCCAGAGCAGCCGAGACGCGCGAGGTTCGCGCATGCGATTCAACCCGGCGTTCCTCGACGATCTGCGCAGCCGCCTCACGCTCTCCGACGTGGTCGGACGCAAGGTCACCTGGGACCGGCGCAAATCCGCCCCCGCGCGCGGGGACTTCTGGGCACCCTGTCCCTTCCACCAGGAAAAAACCGCGTCTTTCCATGTGGATGATCGCAAGGGCTTCTACCACTGCTTCGGCTGCCAGGCGAAGGGCGACCTCTTCCGTTTCGTGCAGGAGACCGAGAATATCGGCTTTGCCGAGGCGGTCGAGCGGCTCGCCGCCGAAGCGGGCCTCGCGCTGCCGGAGGAGGCCCGCGATCCTGCCGCCGCCGCTGCGCGCGACCGGCGCAGCCGCCTCTACGACGTGATGGAGGAGGCCGTGCGCGCCTTCGGGCGCGGCTTTCGCGGGGCCGAGGGGGCAGGAGCCCGCGCCTATGCCGACCGGCGCGGCCTCTCAGCCGAGACGCTGAAGCGTTTCGAGCTCGGCTACGCGCCCGCCAGCCGCGGCTTTCTCGCCGGCTACTTCCGCGAACGGGGCGAACTCGAGGAGGCGGTCGCCGCCGGCCTCCTGATCGCGCCCGAGGGCGGCGGCGCTCCCTATGACCGGTTTCGCGACCGGCTGATGTTCCCGATCCGCGATCCGCAGGGCCGCTGCATCGCGTTCGGCGGGCGCTCGCTCTCCGCCGATGCGCAGGCCAAATACCTCAACAGTCCCGAGACGGAGCTCTTCTCCAAGGGCCGTGTCCTCTACAATCACGGACCTGCGCGCAGCGCCGCGGGTCGGCTCGGCGGGCTCATCGTCGCCGAGGGCTACATGGACGTCATCGCGCTCGCTGCCGCCGGCTTCGAGCATGCGCTGGCCCCCCTCGGCACCGCGATCACCGAGGAACAGCTCGCACTGCTCTGGCGGGTAACAGACGAGCCGGTGATCGCGCTCGACGGCGACAAGGCGGGCCTGCGCGCCGCGCACCGGCTGATCGATCTCGCGCTGCCGAAGCTCGCGCCCGGCCGCTCGCTCCGCTTCTGCCTGATGCCGGAGGGGCAGGATCCGGACGATCTGATCCGCGCCGGCGGGCCGGAGGCGATGGAGGAGGCGCTCGCGGCCGCCCTGCCGCTTGTCGAGCTTCTCTGGCGGCGCGAGGTCGCGGCGGGCCCCCTTGACACGCCGGAACGCCGGGCGGGCTTCGACAAGCGCCTGCGTGCCGCGCTCGAGCGCATCCCCGACACGGGCCTTCGCGGCCACTACGCCGCCGATTTCCGCGACCGTCGCCAGGCGCTCTTCGCCCCGCCGCCGCGGCCCGGACGCCCGGGCCCGTCCGCCGGCGGCGGCGGCGCTCGCGGCTGGTCTGGCGGGCGGAAGGCGGGCGGCAAATGGCGCGGCAGCGGGCCCGGCCGCGGCTTCGCCCGCCCGCCCGAGGGTCCGCGCCCGGAGACCATGCGCGCAGCAGAAGCGCTCCGCGGCCGCGCCGCTGCCGCACAGGCCGTGCGCGCGCGCGAAGCGACAATCCTGCTCATCGCCTGGGCCAACCCGGCCGCCGCGGCGGAGATCGTGCCCGATCTCGAGGAACTCGCGCTCACCACGCCCGATCTCGCCGCCCTCCTCGACCCGCTCCTCCAGCGCGTCCTGGCGGCGGAAGACACGGCCGACCACGCCGCTCCGCCCCCGGACGAGGACGCCGAGCCCACGCCCGGCCCCGCGCGCTGGGGGGACGATCCGCCGCCCGCCGAGCTCCTGCGCCTGCCGGTTGCCGCCGCGCACCCCCTCGCGCGGCCCGGTGCGCCGATGGAGGCGGTGCGTGCGGAACTCGCCCATCTCCTCCGCCGCCACCGGGCCCTCGAGAGCCTCGAGGCCGGCGAGGCGGAGGCCCGGCGCGAGGTGGCCGCCCGCCGGCTCGATGCGCTCGAAGGCTTCGACCCCGCCGGCGAGGAGAGCTGGCTGAGCGACACTGCGCGCGCCGCGCTCGAGGCCGAGGACGCCGCCTTCACCGCGCCCCGCCGCAGCGTCTTCGCCGAGCATGAGCGCGCGCTCCACGCCACCGGCGAGCGCGCGGATGGCGAGGAGGACGAGCCCCCCGCCCTCCCGGCCCCGACGCGGGGCAAAGGTTAACGCCGTTGCGAATCGCTCACGGCGCCGATGCCCGTCCGCATGACGAACACTCGCCCCGGTTGCCCCGGCAAGCCCGCAACATCACGTAAGATTGTGCGGGTGCTGCAACGCCGCGGCGGCGAGCGCGCCTGATTCCCGGAAAACGACACTCCAGCCCTTCCGGTGGCGGTTGCGGCACCCTAAATCGCGCTATCGGGCTTGCCGCTGGCGCCCTTTTCGAATCAGGCCTTGCGGCATGCTTGCGGGGCCCCATCTCTGTGCCTGTGCGACCCTGGTCGCGGCCGGACGGGTCCACGCCCTCCCGGCCAGGGGCTAAGGGCCGATGGACCGGGTGGTTGACCGTTCCGCATTCCCGCATCGCGCGGGCAGCGACACGAGGGGAAGTATGGCTCCGAAGGACGAAGATCAGACCGAGACCCCGGAGAACGAGACCACCCTGCTCGATATGAGCCAGGCAGACGTCAAGAAGATGGTGGCCAAGGCGAAAGCCAAGGGCTTCATCACCTTCGACGAGCTGAACCGCGTGCTCCCCTCCGACCAGTTCTCGACCGAGCAGATCGAGGACGTGATGAGCCTGCTCTCCGAGATGGGCGTCAACGTCGTGGAGGACGAGGAGGAGGCGGAAGAGGAACAGGGCGAGAAGAAGTCCGAATCGCGCGAAGTCGTTGCCCAGCCGCAGCAGTCGACCGAGGTCGACCGCACAGACGATCCGGTGCGCATGTATCTGCGCGAGATGGGCACGGTGGAGCTGCTGTCGCGCGAGGGCGAGATCGCCATCGCCAAGCGCATCGAGGCGGGCCGTGCCACCATGATCGGCGGCCTCTGCGAGAGCCCGCTCACCTTCCAGGCCATCACCGTCTGGCGCGAGGAGCTGCTGGACGAGAAGATCCTGCTGCGCGATGTCATCGATCTCGAGACCACATTCGGCCGGGCGACGGACGGGGCGGATTTGGTCGATGCCGATGCGCCGGTCGTCGACGCCGCCGTGGTGGCGCAGGCCCCCGCAGCCGAGCCCGGCGCCGCTGCACCGGGCGTGAACGGCGCCGGCCTCAATGCCGGCCTCAATGGCGCGGCGCTGAACGGCGCGGCCCCGAAGCCCGCCGCCGCCAAGACCGACACCGATGACGAGGACCAGGAGGAGGGCGCCGAGGGCGAGCCCGGCACTGGCGCTGCCGAGGGTGAGGACGACGACGAGGCGCAGGCCAACCTGTCGCTTGCCGCGATGGAGGCCGCGCTGAAGCCCCGCGTGCTCGAGACGCTCGACAACATCGCGCATGCCTATCAGGACCTGCGCGCCCTCCAGAGCCAGCGCATCGGCGCCGCGCTCAACGAAGACCGCTCCTTCACCGCGAACCAGGAACGTGAGTACCAGCGCCTGCGCCGCGAGATCGTGGAGATGGTCAACTCGCTGCACCTCCACGCCAACCGCATCGAGACGCTGATCGACCAGCTCTACGGCATCAACCGCCGCCTCATCACGCTGGAAGGCCAGCTCGTGAAGGTCGCGGACAGCCACAAGGTCAACCGGCGCGAGTTCATCGAGCAGTACCGCGGCGCCGAGCTCGACCCGACCTGGACCGATCGCGTCGGCAAGCTCTCCGGCAAGGGCTGGGCGCGCATGGTGGAGCGCGATCGCCACCGCCTCGAGAGCGTGCGCGCGGAGATCGGCGAGATCGGCCATCTCGTCGGCGTCGATATCCCCGAATACCGCCGCATCGTGCACACCGTGCAGAAGGGCGAGAAGGAAGCGCGCGTCGCCAAGACCGAGATGGTCGAGGCGAACCTGCGCCTCGTGATCTCGATCGCCAAGAAATACACCAATCGCGGCCTGCAGTTCCTGGATCTCATCCAGGAGGGAAATATCGGCCTCATGAAGGCGGTCGATAAGTTCGAGTACCGCCGCGGCTACAAGTTCTCCACCTACGCCACCTGGTGGATCCGCCAGGCGATCACCCGCTCGATCGCCGACCAGGCGCGCACCATCCGCATCCCCGTGCACATGATCGAGACGATCAACAAGCTCGTGCGCACGGGCCGGCAGATGCTGCACGAGATCGGCCGCGAGCCGACGCCGGAGGAACTGGCCGCGAAGCTGCA
>JBCBWF010000567.1:0-2618 GCA_039817245.1 Pseudomonadota bacterium
ACGGCAAGCGGCAGAAACTGCCCCAAAACGAGGCAGTTTCGGGCGGGAAATGCCGCCAGGACCCGCCTCGACCCACGAAGCCTCAGAGCGCCGCGCCCCCTGTCCCGCGCCTGCATTCCGTCTCGCCCGCGGCGAGTGGCCAGCCTCCGCGCCCGTGGCGGGGCCAGGACGGCAACCTCCAGCCACCCGCCACACGCACAGGCGTGAGCCGCCCGCCGCGGGCCTGGCGGGGCTCACGGGCGGGACGGAATGCGCGGCGCTCTGAGGCGTCTTGTGCGAACGGGCGCGCGCCCTCAGATGGGCTCGCCCTGCTTCAGCAGCTCGTCGATGAGGGCGCGGCGGCGGATCGCATTGCTGTCCCCGCCGCCGAAGCTGAGAAGGCCCGAGCTGTAGCTCGTCCCGTAGCTCTCCGCCGCATTCACCACCTGCCCCACGGCCGCGATGAACTGGCGTTCATGGAGTTCGCGCAGCGGATGGATATAGACCGCCCACAGCACCCCGCGCGCAACCGCGTAGCGCGCATCCAGCGCACTGTCGAAATTGGCCTGCGAGAGACGCAGAAGCTCTTCCGCGCTCAGGTCCGTTGCCGGCTTCACAGGCACCATCAGCCGCATGCGGTTATGCGTCGGATCGGAAACGAAGAGCACCGCCTTTTCCGCCACCACGAATTGCAACATGCGCCCGCCCTGGGCCACCTGCACGTCGCTGTCGAGCCGGGCGACTATCTCGCCGACACGCTCGAGCGTCATGCTGCCCTCCGCAGGCACCGGCGGGGGCGGCGCGGCCTTCGCGTCCGGAGCCTGTCCCGGTGCCGCCTCGGTCGGCGCCTCGCCGGCGGGCGCCTCGGATGCGGGAGCTTCAGGCGACTGCGCCGGGGCCGGGGCCGATGTGACGACCAGCATCGCCGCCAGGATCAACGCGGCCGTCAGGCTTTCCGCCATGCCGGGCGGACGCCCGGCATCGGCGATCCGCACAGTTCCCCCCCGGGCTCGTTTCGGAGACCGCTCTTCGGCCGCGTCCGTGGGCTTTCGCATCTGGCGTCTCCTCCCTCGCATCAACAATCCATCCAGCCTATGCGCGAGATCGCCCGCGCGGCAGGCCCCGGCACGCGAATGTGAGGTGGCGCCTCGTCGCGCCCACGGCCGGCTGCCCGGGCCGCCCCGACACCGAACGGCGGCCGCCGGCCTCCGCTCAGAAGCCGATATCGCCGCTTCAAGCTCCGCCAGCCTGTCCTCCCTCCAGCATGCGCTCAAGTCCGCGCCCCGTGCGGCCGAGCGCAAATCGCTCTGCCGTCACAACGGGCCGCCCCATCGTTAGGGCTGGGCCGGCGATCAGCGCCGCAAGGCGGGCAGGCACCGCTACCTCTCGACATGCCGCCTCATCATCTCCGACAGAACCGCCGCTAGGAACGCGTCCGTCAGGAAGATCAGGACAACATTCTCGGTTTCCGAGCGCGGCTGTTCTTTGCGCTCGAGGCAGATCGATCGCACTTCTGCGCAGGTCTCGGCGCATGCCTAAAGTTCGTCCAACCGCAAGGCCATGGCAACCTTCTCCGTCAGCACGCAGAATTTCAGAAGAATTGCCTTTTCCTCCGACCCTTCGGCTTTGAGGACATCCAAGCATAAATATGCACCATTATCTATTTTTCGAATCACGCCAACTAAAACTCTCATAACACTAAATGATGCCGCCCTCATTATCATATTAGACGCTCTCTAAACTCTCCCCAGGATCCCTCAGCACTGCAAGGTGGAACCAAAAATTTTTCGTCGACGAATGCAGGTTCTTCAGCGCCAAACTCGTAGAGCTCGTCCCTCCCCGGTTCGAACCAGTTCAACTTTGGAGTTCTGTCGTTCGACACTGCCGGATCCTGCGCAGGGGGTGCTCCACCGCTCAGGACGGCGGGACATAGCGGCGCACGAACGGTACGCCGTTTAGAGTGTGGGTGCAGCACGGGCAGAACGGTGTCATCTGCTCCACGGTGAGATCCGCGTCGACCAGCGCGAGACGGTTGTCGTCGTCCACATAGAGACCGGTGAAATAGGTTCTCTCGCCGATGCGGACGAACGGCTGGCCATCTTCCCGCTGCCGCGCGACCAGCCAGAAGATCGGCTCCTCGCGATCCAGCCGGTCAACCGCTTCGCGGTGCGCGGCGCTCCAACCCTCGCGGATCTTGGAGAGCAGAAAGCGGAAGAGCGGCGTGTAGTCCAGCCCATGGCTATGCTTCTTGTGCATGGTCCCGCGCCGCGCATCGTCGCCCCAGGCGCGCTTGGTGTTGCGCCCCCACCGGGCCGCACCCCCATGGCCATGGTGTACACCATGCGTGCGGGTGTTCACCTTTCGGTAAAGCGGCTTCTTCTCGCGCGTCGCGGGCTTCCACGCTCCGCTGAACGATCTCCAGGAAAGCGCCGCGCTCCGGGCTCCGGGCTCCGGAACCGCCAACGGAAACGGAAAAGGGCCGCCCGGTGGGGCGGCCCTCGGTAGGCTTGCGCTCAGCGCGTGATCACATCATGCCGCCCATGTCGGGCATGCCGCCGCCGGCACCGCCGCCAGCCGGCTTCGGCTCCGGCTTCTCGGCGACCATCGCCTCGGTGGTGATCAGCAGGCCCGCGACGGAG
>JBCBWF010000251.1:0-7653 GCA_039817245.1 Pseudomonadota bacterium
CGTGGCAGGCGGCGCGGCCGAGGGCGGGCGCTACGCCGAGCAGGCCGCCGCCTGGCGCGATGCCAAGCAGCATCTCGGCCGCATGCGCCTCGCCGCCGCGCATGTCCTCGCCCACCATGCCGGCCTCGAGGTGCCCGGCGATGCCGCTGCGGCGCGCAAGGCGTTTCGCGGGTTCCGCCGCGAGGGCTTCCAGGATGCCCTCGAGGATCCGGATCGCGGCGAGGCCTTCGGCGCCACGATTGCCCCCCTCACGACGCTATCGTCCCTCGCTGAAAGTCTCCTCGCGGCGCTGCCGGAGGATCTCGATGGGCTCTACGCTGCGGACCGCCCGCGCTTTCAGGCGATGTTCCGCGCGATCTATGGTGAACCGGAGGACGCCTGACCATGCGGATACCCGCACCGACCGAGGAGGAGCGCGACGCCCTTCTCACCCGCGCCGGCAGAGCGGAGCGCGCCCTCAGCGCGCTCGCGCCGCGCGACCCGGACGCGCCGGCCAAGCCGACGGCCACGGCCGGAGACATCTGGCGCGCCGCCGCGCTCGCCGACCCCGCAGCGCTGTCGCGCGTGGGCGCCGCCGCCGCGGCCGACCCCGCGACGGCCCGCGCCTTCCAGTCCGCCCTCTCCCGCCACGCGCTGGCGAGCTTCGGCGCGCTGCGCGCGGCCGATAGCGGCGAGGCCGGGCCGCGCGTCACCGAGGAGGGCTGGTCGATCGAGCTCAGCCGCTCGCGCAGCCGCCCCGGGCGCTGCTTCGTCTCCATCACCGTGCCTGCCGGGCGCGCGGCCCCGAAGCTGCTCTTCGCCTCCATCGGCGAGGCCTATGCCGCATCCGATCTCCCCGCGCCGGAGGATGGCGTGATACAGCTGGTGCTCGACGAGACGGACCTGATCGTCACGGCCCTTGCCGACCGGCGCTCCACGCTGATCCTGCGCTAACGGGCGAAAGGCGAAGGGTCCGGGCCGCCGGACCCCGGCCGGTTGCCAACGGCCGACTGTCATGGAGGGCGCATGGCGCGGAGAACCCTGCTCGCGATCGCCACCACCGGCGGGCCGTCGGTGATCCGCGCCTTCGGCTTCGACGACGGGGCGCGGCGCTCGCAGATCGTGCGCTTCGAGCAGGCCCATATGCCCGTGGGCGTGAACACCCATTTCCACAGCTTCGACGAGGTGCTGCGCCGGCGCCTGCGCATGATGGGTTTCGCGGTGCCGGAAGATCCGCTGATCCTGGAGGTGGACGCGGAGATCGACACGGGCTCGAGCTGGCAGCTCGGCCTTGCCGCGGCCCATATGCTCCACGCCCGCGGCCGGCTCGCGACTGAACCCGCCCAAGGCGGGGACGCGCGCCGTGCCGTGGTCACCGGCCAGGTCGGCACCAATCGCTGGGACGCCAAGCCGGTGGAGGGGATCGCCGAGAAGCTGCAGCGCGCCGAGGCCTTCCTCGCCGCCGTGCCTGCCGGCGACCGGCTGTTCCTGCTGCCCGCGGACAATGCGGCCGAAGCCTCCGGGCCGCCCGAGGGCGTGGCCGTGCATCCGATCGGCGATCTCGAGGCGCTCGCCGGCGTCCTGCTTCCGGCTGCGGCGACGGCCGAGCCCGCCGTGGCGGCTGCGGCCCCGCCCCCCGCACGGCGCAGGCCGGCCCGCCTCGCCCTCGCCCTCGGCCTGACGGCCGCCGTGATCGGTGCCGCCGTCGTCGTCGGGCTCGATGCCCCGGACGGGTCGACACCGCCCGGAGCCGAGGAGGCCACCGCCGATCCCGCCCCGGACGGTGACGCCACGCCCACGCTCGCCGCTGCCGCGCAGACCGCGGGCGGCGAGGCCGAAGCGCCCGACGCCGAGCGCACTGCCCCGGCGCGCACCATCTCGCCACCGCCCGAGCAACGGCAAATGGCAGAGGCCTCCACGACCGCAGTGCCGGGCACGGATGCGCCCGCCGAAGATCCCGCGGACGCGCCGGATGCCGGGCCGTCGGCCCCCGAGGGCCCTGGCCGGAGCGACGCGCCCAACGCGGCGCCGTCGGTCGAGGCCCCGCCCGGCGAGGACACGGTACCGGCCGCGGCCCCGGCGACGCCCACCGAAACGCCGCCCGTCGGGGCCACAGCGGAGACCGAGGCCCCCGCGCAGGACCGGCCAGCGGATGCGCCCCCGTCCGACGACCCGGTTACGACCGTCGAAACCGCCACCCCCGCCTCGCCCGAGGACGGGACACCTCCGATCGAGCAAACGCAAATCGAGGAGCCTCAGACGGAGGAGGCCCAGAACCGTTCGGCCGAGACCGAGGCGGGCGCCACCGCCACGACCGATCCGGAGACGACGGTTGACGAAGCCGCAGAAGCGGAGCCCGCCGGGAACACCGCCACCGCGCCGACAGACGGCACCGCCGGCGAAGCGGAGACCGCCGACGGGACGATCCGACTTGCCCCGGTCGCGCTGCCGGAGCCGGAGATCTACATCAAGACCTATCGCGGCGATGGCGGCTGCCGGGCGGTGGCGCTCTCCCGCGAATTCGGCGGGCGTGCCCTGCCGCTCGAACTCGTCCCGGTCCCCCCCGGCCAGACCAGCATCGCCGGCAGCTTCACCACACCCGTCTGCGGCCTGCAGTTCCGCCCCGGCAATGCGCCCCCCGGAAGCCGCATCGAGGTCTCCGTAGAGAGAGCCGGCACCGCGCTCGCCCCCCGCCACGACCCGGCCACCGGCGCCGTCGACCTGGACCTCACCGCCGGCAGCGCGCCCGGCGCCATCGCGCTCACCGTCACGCTCAGCGCCCCCGAAACGGAGACACCCGGCCGCACGCCACGATCTGTCTCGCTATCGGTCAGCCCGTAGAAGATTGTTACGCGAACGCCCCGTCCGTCGCGTCCGGTCAGCTTGACTCTGCAACTCCCGGGCGTGACCTTGCGGCCGGGCTCTATTTCAGCGTGTCGGTGCAATTTCGGGTCTGGCGGCGACATGGTGGATGCCAGAAGCTCCATGAAAGAAGGATTTCGCCATGTTTTCGAAGACCATCGCGTTCGGCGCCCTTGGCCTTGCCCTGATCGGCACCGCCCTCGCGCCTGCCCAAAGTGCCGCCCAGGATGTTCCCAACCTCCTCGTGATGGTCGAGGACAGCGACAAGGACACGCTGCCCCGCGACAGCCGCGTTCAGCGCGGGATCATCAACGGCATGAACGACCGCATGACCGGCCGCGGCTACCGCGTCTATGACGAGCAGGCGGTCGGCATCGACGGCTACCGCGAGACCACCGTCTCCGACCGGGTGCGCCGCACGGACCAGGAACTGATCGCCGTCGCCAACTCGGTGAACAGCCCGGTGATCGACATCATCGTCGCCTACCAGGTCTACGCCTCGCTCGACAAACAGGCCTACGCCACCTTCGCGCGCATGCGCGTCTCGGGCCGGATGATCGACCCGCAGGGCGGCCGTGCGCTCGGCAGCTTCGACGTCACCACGCCGAAGACCTACAAGCTGCCGGTGAACTGCAGCGTGGAGTGCCTGAAGGAGCAGCTCTCCGAGGAAGGCCGCCAGATGGGCATCGACCTCGCCGATGTGCTCGCCGACAAGCTCGACCAGTACTTCAGGCCCGCCGGCGCGGTCGAGACGGGCAGCGTCCCGGTCTCCGAGGGCGGCGTCGCCGTGGCCTCGGGCGGTCCGGGCTTCGAGCGCCGCTACTCGCTCCGCTTCTCGGAGTGCTCGCAGCGCACGCTCACCGATTTCGAGCCCTATCTCGTGATCTTCGAGGGCTATGTCGACCATCGGGCGGACCGCTGCACCGCGACGCGCTGCGACATGTCGTATATCTCGACGATCAACCCCGGCAAGCTGCAGCGCAACCTCGTCAAGATGCTCGACCACTCCAACCATCCCGGCCGCGTGACGGTCTCGGGGCTGGAGTACCGGGTCGCCTGCGTGCCGACGCGCAAGCTCAGCCCGGTCGAGCTGAACCCGAACGACTGGTGATCTCACCCCGGCCCGCGCCGTCGCCAAAAGGCGGCGGCCGGTTCGGTCACTCTGATCAGGGGATCGTCATGTCACGCAAGTTCATCCTTCTCGGCCTCGCGGCAGTGCTCGTCTCCGCCTGCCAGTCGACGCCGCCCGAGCCCGAAGTGCGCAACGCGGACGGCATGGTGGACCCGGCCACCGGCGCGCTGGTGGAAGAGTTCAACGACCAGACCTTCTCGATGGCCGACATCTACGCCGAGCGCCTGAAGAGCGACATCTCCAACAGCGACCGGCGCAGCATGGACACCGCTCTCGACGAAGTCCTGTCCCGCCCGCCCCGCGAACTCGGCGAGCGCTGGTCCAACCCGGTCACCCAGCACAAGGGCGATCTCGACCTCGTCAGCTGGCAGATCGACCGGCGCCTCGGCGAGCTCTGCGGCACCTTCGAGCACACCGCCTATCTGGGCGAGACGCTGAGCGGGGTGGTGATCATCTGCCGCGCCAACACCGACCCCGCCTGGACGGTGGACGAGGTGGTCTGGAAGAAGGCCGATCCGAAGACCGCGCACAACACCCCGCGCCGCACGGTGACCTACACGGAGCCGAAGGCCCGGCGCACGCCGCAGACGCAGGACCGGCCGCCGAAGACACCGCGCGTGAGCACCGGCAGCGCCGGCCAGCGCCCGCCGGGCTATGTGCCGCCGCCCTGTCCGGACGCCACCGCCGGTGCCGTCGCCCTCGGCGACTGCCTCGCCGCGCCGAACTGAGCGCGCCCATCGCGGGCCGCGGCGGGCAACCGCCCCGGCCCCTTCCTTCCGGCGCGTTCGCCGGGAGTGTCGCGCCGCCGGGGCGACGGACGACCGAGTACGAGTTGAGTGGAGACCGTCCATGCGTGCCGAGAGGAGCCGCCATCACCGCCGAAGCCGGGCGCGATGCGCCATGGCGGGCATCCTCCTCGCGCTCGGCCTCACCGCGGGCCTTCCCGGCGCTGCCGGAGCGCAGGACCGCGCAGACAGCGCCGAGGCCGCCCTCCGCGAACTCGCCCTCAATCTCAGCGACTTCTTCTCGCGCACGCGTGAAGAGATCGCGGCCACTCAGCCCTCCTTTACCCTCTCGGATATGCGCGACAGCGGACTCCTCGTCTCCTGCCAACCACTCGCCGGCACCAGTCGCGACGAGTTGCTCGCGGCCCTGACCGAGCGCAGCAGCCGATCGGGCAACGTGGTGGACCCTGAAGCTCGCCAATCTGTCGATACCGGCAACCTTTTCGTCGAGCTCTCCTACTATCGCGAAGACGAAGAGATTGTCTTCCAGGCTGCGATACACGAACAGACAAGCACTGGCGCCACTCAGCGCGGGCGCTATCGGGCGCGCGCGCCTCTTTCCAGCCTCGATTCTGATGCACGCGCCTGTGTCACCTTCGAAAGCTTAGAAGGGGCGCAATCTTGCTCAGTGCGCCGCAGCGTGATGCTCCGCGCCGCACCGAAGAACACGGGCGGCCCGCTCCGGCGCCTCCGAAAGGGCACAAGCTTCAACCTCCTTGCCAGCTTCCGCGACGGCGCAGCCTTCCTCGTGGAGATCACCGGGCCGGAAGGCATCGACGGCGCCTTCGAGCGCGGCTTTCTTTCCGTCTCCCTCGACCGGCTGCGCGACAGCGCGGCCTTCAGCTGCGAGGGCCTCCAGCGCGAGCGCCGGCGCCTGCGCGAAGTGTTCTCCGATTGCCCCGACGGCTGCCCGCAGGTCGTCGTCCTCGGCGCCGGCAGCGTCCAGCACGGGTCCGAGAGCCACGAGGCCGGCCGCGGCGCAGACGAGGCCGATCTGCGCGAGGTGCGCCTCGACGAGGACTTCGCAATCGGCATGGGCGAGGTCAGCCTCGGCGAATGGCGCGTCTGCGTCGCTGAAGGAGCCTGCGCGCCCCGGGGCGAGCCCGGTATGGCGCCGGACACTCCCGTGGCCGTATCCTTCGAGGACGCGACCTCCTTTGTCGACTGGCTCTCCGCGCGCACCGGTGCGCACTACTTCCTCCCCTCCGAGCTCCAGTGGGAATACGCCGCGCGCGCCGGCGGCAGCACCCGGTATCACTGGGGCGACACGATGGAGAAGGACGCCGCGGTCTGCCGCAACTGCCTGAGCGATGGCCCGCCCGAGCGCGCCGAGCCCGTGCACAGCCGCAGCCCCAACCTCTTCAACCTGTTCCACATGCACGGCAACCTGGCGGAATGGGTGGCCGATTGCTGGGATGGCGGCGGGGCGGGCGGCCGGCTTGCTGCCCTCCTGCCCCCCGGGGCACCGCCGCCCCGCCTCGGCGAGGCCTGCCCCTACCGCGTCCTGAAGGGCGGCAGCTTCGCCGATGACGCCCTCTCGCTCCGCGCCGGCAACCGCAATTTCGGCGCCGTCGGCGCGCGCGACCGGACCTTGGGTTTCCGCGTGGCGCGCTCGCTCCGCTGAGCTCGCGCCGCGACCATGCCGCCCCATGCGGCGCAATTGAGACACGTTGATTGAGGAGAAGAGAAATGCGCTTCGCCCCCTTGCTCGCCGCCGCCGCCGCAACCGCCCTCGCCCTGCTTGCCGGGACCACGCCGGCGCGCGCCACCGATCTTGCGATCGTGACCGGCTCCTCCTCCGGCACCTACATCCAGTTCGGGCGCGACATGGCCGGCGTTGCCGCACCTGCCGGCATCCGCCTCGATGTGCGCGAGAGCGCGGGCTCGCTCACCAACAGCTACGCGGTGCGCTACACCCCCGGCGTCCAGCTCGGCATCGTGCAGTCGGATGTCATGGGCTTCCTGCGCGCGCGCTCCGAGGGCCTGGTCGGGCGCACGCTCGCCGCCGAGGACCTGACCGATCTGCGCGACCTGGTGGACAGCCTGAAGCTGGTTCTGCCGCTCTACATCGAGGAAGTGCATGTCCTCGCGCGCCGCGAGATCCGCAGCCTCGCCGATCTCGCCGGCCGGCGCGTCTCGGTCGGGCGCAATGGCGGGGGGACCTTCATCACCGCCGACCAGCTCTTCCGCGTGGCCGGCGTCGAGATCGAACGCATCCAGAACCTCGCCACCAACGACGCCATCGAGCTCATGCGCGACGGCACGATCGACGCGATGGTCTATGTGGTCGGCCAGCCCGCCTCGGCCTTCGTCGAGCAGGTCTCGGCGTCGGACGATTTCCACTTTCTGCCGATCAGCGAGCCGCGGCTCCTCGAGATCTACGATGCCGCGGTGATCGAGCCTGCGAGCTATCCCTGGCTCGATATGCCGGTGCAGAGCATCGGGGTCCGTTCGCTCCTCGTCTCCTACGACTACGAGGGCGAGGAGAACTGTGCCGCGATCGGCCAGCTCGCCCGGGTGGTCAGCGACAACATCCAGGCGCTGCGCGGCTCGGGCCATCCGAAATGGCGCGGCGTGGCCCTCGATGCCCGCGTGGCGGCGTGGGAGCGGTATCGCTGCGTCGCCTCCGCGGGCGGTGCGGCACCGATCCCGGGCGGCAGCGCACCGGACGGCACGGGGGGCAGCACGGGCGGCGCCTCGATCCTGAAGCGCTTCAGCCGGTAGGCCGCGCGATGCCCCGCCCCCTCTCCGTCGGCGCCCGCGCCCTCCGCCGCCGCTTCGCGCGAGCACGGCGCCGGCCGGCCATGGGCGCGCTCGTCGCGCTGGCCCTCGGCGCCGTGCTCGCGGCTGCGGCGCCGGCCGGCGGAGCGCGGGCGCAGGCGGGTGAGGAGGCGC
>JBCBWF010000516.1:0-3297 GCA_039817245.1 Pseudomonadota bacterium
GACGTTCATCCAGGCCTTGCGGATCCGGGCGTTCAGCAACGGTGCCTCGCGGAGGTGATTGGTGCCGACCAGCAGGATGGCGCCCGCCTCGTCGATATCGGCGATCGTGGCCGTGCCGACATAGCCCGAGCGGTTGCCCGCCGGCAGCATCGCCCCGTCCTGGCGGCAGTCGTAGCGCCCGCCCAGGCTGTCCATCAGGCCCTTGAGCGCCCAGATCGCCTCGACCGGCGCCATGTCGCCCGCGACGGCCGCGATGTCGGTGCCCGCGCCCTCGACCGCCCCGGCCACCGCGCGGAACGCCTCGTCCCAGGACGCGGGCCGCAGCTTGCCGTTCTCGCGCACGTAAGGCCGGTCCAGCCGCTGGCGCTTGAGCCCGTCCCAGCAGTAGCGCGAGCGGTCGCCCAGCCACTCCTCGTTCACGCCGTCATGGTTGCGCGGCAGGATGCGCATGACCTCGCGGCCCTTGGTGTCGATCCGGATCGCGGCGCCGAGCGCGTCCATCACGTCGACCGAGTTCGTCCTGGTCAGCTCCCACGGCCGCGCCGTGAAGGCATAGGGCTTGGACGTCAGCGCGCCCACCGGGCAGAGATCGACGATGTTGCCCTGCATCTCGGACGACAGGCCGCGCCGGATCGTCTCGATCACCACGTTGGCCGGGTCCGAGCCGGCATTGGTGTCGTCGCCCGCCACGCCCGCGATCGCGGCCTCGTAGCTGATGATCTCGCTGTCCTCGCCGCGGCCCGTCTGCCCCATCTCCGGCACGCCCGCGACCTCGGTCATGAAGCGCACGCAGCGGGTGCAGGAGATGCAGCGCGTCATGTGCGTCTCGACCAGGGGGCCGAGCGGCGGGTCGTTCACCGCGCGCTTGATCTCGCGGAAGCGGCTGAAATCCAGCCCGTAGGCCATCGCCTGGTCCTGCAGGTCGCATTCGCCGCCCTGGTCGCAGATCGGGCAGTCGAGCGGGTGGTTGATGAGGAGAAACTCCATCACCCCCTCGCGCGCCTTCTTCACCATCGGCGAGTTGGTGCGGATCTCCGGCGGCTCGCCGTTGCGGCCCGGGCGCATGTCGCGCACCTGCATCGCGCAGGAGGCCGCGGGCTTCGGCGGCCCGCCCACTACCTCCACGAGGCACATCCGGCAGTTGCCGGCGATCGACAGCCGCTCGTGGTAGCAGAACCGCGGGATCTCGATCCCCGCCACCTCGCAGGCCTGAATCAGGGTGAGCCGGGGGTCCACCTCCAGCTCCTTGCCGTCGATGATGATCGTGCGAAGCTCGGTCATGATGTCTCCTCGGCGACCCGTGTCGCCTGCCAGGCTGCCAGCATCTCGCTGACCAGCACGCCGTTGATCCGCATGCCGGCGATCTGAGCGTCCTCGATCACGACATTGGCGAGGTTCACGTCGCGCAGCCGCGCGCCGGACATGTTCGCGTCGATCACCAGCAGGCTCGAGAGATTGGCGTTCTCGATCTTGCTGTTCGAGAGGTTGACCTCGGTGAACTCCGATCCGGCCGCCAGCGCCTCGCTGACCATCAGCCGCTCGTCGATGTCGTGGATCTTCATCGCATCCTCCTCAGCCGCAGCGCTGCGCGCTCAGTTCGTCGGCCCGCGGCAGGCTCTCCCAGCCGAACGCCTCGGCGCTCGGGCCCTCGCGATCGAGGCGGGCGAGCCGCTCCGCCGCCTCCGCCAGGCTCGGCCGATGGCCCGCCGGCACCCACCACATCACGAAGTGATGGCTCTCCATCGCGTCGAACCACTCCGCCCGACGGGCATAGAAGGCGCGGTGCACGGTGTCGAAGACGAACCGCTCCAGCGTCTCCGCATCCTCCCAGACCGAGAGGTTGACGATCACCTTCGGATCGGAGGCCCAGGCGATATCCGTCGCATCGTTCCCCTCGCCCACCAGCCGCCAGACGAAACCCGGCATCCGCTCCGCAAGCCCGTTCACGCGGTCGAGCGCATTGCGGAAATCCGCCGAGCGCGGGTCTTCCAGCGGATGGCGGAGGCGCCCGATATTCAGTTCTGCCAGATGCCGGCTCATGCGCTCACCCCGCCTCGCTCACGGCCTGCTCCGGGCAGAGCGCGAAGACCACCCAGACCTGCCGGTTGGAGCGGTAGAGCGTGCGGATCTCGCCGTCGCGATTGGTGGCCATGCTGATGCTCTGACCCTCCGCGCAGATGCCGCCGGCCGCCTGCACCTCGCCCGCAATCTCCACGACCACGTCCTCGTAGGAGGAATCGGCGAAGTTCACGCCCGGCCGGAACTCCGGCGACGGCGCCACCTGCAGCGTCCGCCAGCCCTGCTCCACGGCCTCGCCCACGCCCTCGCGCACCGCGATGACCGACTCGTCGATCAGCGGCACGTAGCGGACATTCACCCGGAAGAAGGCGGTGCCGTAGCTCACCAGGAACTGCGCCTCCGGATGCTGCACCGCGCGCGGTTTCGGCTGGCCGGATTCCACCGGTGCCTGGCTCGAGCTCCCGAACCAGGAGCAGGCCGAAAGCGCCGAGAGCGCGCCGCATGCCAGTGCCAGCCCTGCTGATCGCACCCCTCCCTACTCCGCCGCGACCGCGCTCACCCGGCCGGTCTTTTGCGCCTTGATGCGGTCCTCGATCTCGCCGCGGAAATGCCGGATCAGCCCCTGGATCGGCCAGGCTGCCGCATCGCCGAGCGCGCAGATCGTGTGCCCTTCCACGCGGGTGGTGACGTCGAGCAGGATGTCGATCTCCTCGAGTTCGGCCTCGCCGGTCACCATCCGCTCCATCACGCGCATCATCCAGCCCGTGCCCTCGCGGCAGGGGGTGCACTGCCCGCAGCTTTCATGCTTGTAGAACTTCGCGAGCCGCCAGATGGCCTTCACGACATCGGTCGACTGGTCCATCACGATCACCGCGGCGGTGCCCAGACCCGACTTCTGCTCGCGCAGCCAGTCGAAATCCATGATCGCATCGTTGCAGATATGCTGCGGCAGGCAGGGTACCGAGGAGCCGCCGGGGATCACCGCCTTCAGGTTCTTCCAGCCGCCCCGCACGCCGCCGCAATGGCGCTCCAGCAGCTCCTGCAGCGTGATGGACATCGCCTCCTCCACCACGCAGGGCCGCTCCACATGGCCCGAGATGGCGAAGATCTTGGTGCCGGCGTTGTTGGGCCGCCCGAAGCTCGCGAACCACGAGGCGCCGCGGCGCAGGATCGTTGGGACCACCGCGATGGACTCGACATTGTTCACTGTGGTGGGGCAGCCATAGAGCCCCACACCAGCCGGGAAAGGCGGCTTCAGCCGCGGCATGCCCTTCTTGC
>JBCBWF010000350.1:0-5272 GCA_039817245.1 Pseudomonadota bacterium
ACCCGCGTTGATCGCGTCGATGACGCGCCGTCTGAGATCGAGGGAGAGAGGTTTGGTCATGGAGGCTGGCCTCCTCACCAGCCTCAATGGTGAATCACGGCTAGAGGCGTTTGGGAATCCCTCTCAGCGATTCCGAGAGGCCACGATCTGCCCTAGCATCCCAGTGCCGATCTGCTATTCACTGCCGAATGTTCATTATTCGTTCGCATCCCCGCGCCCAGAATGACGTGGGTGGGCGCGGGCGCGGGCGCGGGCGCGATACGGGGATCAGCCGGCACGGTAGACCCCCTTCACCCGCTCCTTGCCCGGGTCGAAATGAGGAAATGGGACCACGTTGGCGCGGAGGCGCTTCTGTTGGCCGTCGAGCTGGCCGATCTCCAGCGCTGTGCCTGGTTCGGCCACCGTGACATCGGCGCGGGCCAGGGCGATCACGCGGCCGAGGATGGGCGAGCGCACCGCGGAGGTGATCTCGCCCACCCTAGCGCGGCCGAGCATGAGGCCGTCGCCCGTGGCCGGCACCACGCCGCCCTCCACGTCGATGCCGACGAGGCGGCGCTGGGGGGCGGCCTTGCGGCGCTCGAGGGCGGCGCGGCCGATGAAGTCGTCGGTCTTCGACTTCAGCGCAACAGTGAAGCCGATGCCGGCCTCGAAGGGATCGGTTCGGTCGCAGAACTCGTAGCCCGCGAAGATCAGCCCCGCCTCGATGCGCAGCATGTTGAGCGCGGTGAGGCCGAGGGGGACCATGCCCTCCGGCTCGCCCGCGGCCCAGATCGCGTCGAACACCGCTTCGGCGTCCTTGGGATGGCAGAAGACCTCGAAGCCGAGCTCGCCCGAATAGCCTGTGCGGCTGACCACCACGGCGGGGCCGTGGAAATCGCCGATGCGCCCGACCGTGAAGCGGAACCAGCCGAGCTCCTCCACCGTCGGGCGGGTGGCCGGGGTCCAGATCACGCCCGCCAGAATGGCGCGCGAGCGCGGGCCCTGAACGGCGATGTTGCAGAGCTGATCGGTGGAGTTGCGCACCCAGGCGTTCAGTCCGCGCTCGGCGGCGAGGCTGCGGAGCCAGAGGCCCGAGCTGTCATTGCCGCCGACCCAGCGGAAGTTGGTCTCGCCGAGGCGGAACACGGTGCCATCGTCGATCATGCCGCCATGCTCGTAGCACATGGCCGTGTAGACCACCTGTCCGGTGGCGAGGCGGCGCATGTCGCGGGTGACGCCGAGCTGCATCAGCGCCTCGGCATCCGGCCCGGTGACCTCGTATTTCCGCAGTGGCGAGAGGTCCATGATGGCAGCGCGCTCGCGGCAGGCCCAGTACTCGGCGATGGCGCCGTGGCTGTGCATCTCGTTGGCGAGCCAGTAGCCGCTGTATTCGGCGAAGTCGCGCGTGTGCCGGGCGAAGCAGGCGTGAAAGCCGGTCTCCCTCGTTTGTTCCACTGGAGCCTCCGGGGTCTTGCGCCAGCCGACGGACCGGCGGAAATCCTCGCCTGCGCCGTAGATGCGGACCTGGATATCGGTGGGGTTCCAGCCATTGGCCGGATCCACGTCGCAGGGGCAGGCGGTGGAGACGCAGACGAGATCGGTGAGGGCGCGGAGGAGCACATAGTCGCCCGGCCGCGACCAGGGGTCGTCCATGCCGATCGCATTGGCGGCGTCGAGCATGGTGTTGAAGAAGAAGTTGATCGCCGGCCAGCCGCCGCGGGGGCGCACGCCCCAGGCCGCGAGATCGGCGTTCATGTTGTCCGAGCAGTTGATATGGCCCGGATAGCCGAGATCCTCGTAGTAGCGCGCGGTGCAGGCGAGGCCGAAGGTGTCGTGGCGCCCGCAGGTGTCCTGCACGATCTCGACCAGCGGCTCGTGGTCGACGCTGAAATATTTCGAGCCGAGGCCCGGCAGCGGATAGGCGGTGCCGAGGAGCGAGCGGCAGGTGGTGGGGTCGATCTCGCGCTCGAGGCCGCGGTCGAGGGCGCGGTGCGCGAAGGCCTGGAAGTCGGAGCATTCGCGGCCCTGGACGTCGAGGATCTGGATGAACTGGCCGCGGCGGACCTCGTAGCCCTTCGCCTCGCCGGGCTGGATATTGTGATCGCCCAGCGGGTCGGCCAGCGGCGGCGGGGGCGCGAGGCCGCCCTTGGCGGGGCGAGGACTGGCGCGGCGGAGATAGAGGACGATCTCGGTGGGCGCGTCCTGGGCTTCGGGCGCCATGGGGGCGCCGGGGGCGCAGACGATGAGGAGCCCGTCGGTCTGCGCTGTGAAATGGGCCATCTCGCCCGCGCGCGAGCCCTGGTCGAAGACGCGCGCGGCATCGGCGCGGCCGATATCGAAGCCGGCGGCGTCGAGGGCGGCGAGGACCGCGCGGCCGGAGGGATCGGCGCGGAGCGCCTCCTGCAGGCCGGCGGGAGCGCCGCGGCCGGTGGCGCCGATCATGGCGGCGTCGGAGCGTCCGTCCGGCGCGAAGACGACGAGCTCGGCGGGCTGCAGGCCCTCCGGATCGAGGAGGCTGATCGCGTCGCCCGCCTCGATGCGCACCGCGCGCGAGCCGCCGCCGGGCACGGGGTGGCGCTCGGTGCCGTGGGGCAGGACGGGCAGGCCGGGGATGAGCACGCCGGCGCGCTCGTAGGGGGTCTCGAAGCGGGGGGCGGCGATGCGGTTCATGCGGCGTCCTCGGGGGCGGGATCGGTTCGGGGGGCTCTGATGGGGCTCCTGTCAGGCAAGACCCAGGGCCTTCTGGCGGCTGGCGGCCCACCGGGTGATGAGATGATCCACCATCAGCCCCATGAAGGCCACCGCGAGGCCGAGCACCAGCCCCTTGCCCACATCGGTGGAGGAGAGCGCGCGCTGCATTTCCTGCCCCAGATCCTGGGTGCCGATGAAGGCGGCGATGATGACCATGAAGAGCGAGAACATCACGGTCTGGTTGAGGCCGACGACGATGGTGGGCAGCGCGAGCGGCAGGCGTACGGACCAGAGCTTCTGGCGCGCGGTGGCGCCGGCCATGTCGGCGGCCTCGACGAGATGGGGCGGCACGCCGCGCAGCCCCTCGATGGTGTAGCGCGTCATGGGCACCGCGCCGAAGATGACCACGGCGCCGATCGCGGCCACGTCGTTGACGCCGAAGAGCATGATGACGGGGATGAGGTAGATGAAGCTCGGGAAGGTCTGCGCGGTGTCGCAGGCGAGCAGCACGGCGCGGGCGCGGGCCTCGCGCGCGGAGGCCCAGATGCCGAGCGGCAGGCCGATGGCGGTGGCGAAGGCCACGGCGACGGTGACCATGTAGACCGTGATCATCGCCCGGTCCCACCAGCCCGAGAGCGCGATGAAGCCGAAATAGCCGAGGCAGACCAGCGCCGAGCGCCGCCCGCCGATCAGCCAGCCGAGGCCCGCGAGCGCGGTGAGCACGGCGGCGGTCGGCAGCCAGAGGAGCGCGTCGCGCAGCGGGATGAACACCCAGACGATCAGGAACCAGCGCAGCCATTCGGTGACCGGGTTGATGGCCAGGATCACCCAGTCCACCACCCAGTCGATCTGATCGTCGATGGAGAGGGACTGGCGCCGGCCGATCTCGGCTGCGAGCTCGGTGAACTGGGTGGCGAGATAGGCGGCGGCGACGAGCAGAACCCAGGCGCAGAAATGGGCATGGCGCTTCCACCATGGCGTGCCCGGCTCGAAATGCGCGGGCTGCCGCATCGCCCAGGCCTTGGAACAGCGGTCGAGCAGGATGGCGATCAGCACGATGGTGATGCCGATCTCGACGGAGCGGCCGATCTTGAGCGCCTGCAGGAGCTGGAGGAGCTTCTGGCCGAGCCCCGGCATGCCGATGAAGCTGGCGAGCACGACCATGGCAAGGCACTGCATGATGACCTGATTGACGCCGACCAGGATCTCGGTGCGCGCGGTGGTGAGGCGGGTATGGCGCAGAAGCTGCCAGCCGGTGGAGCCGCACATGCGCCCGCTCTCGACCACTTCGGGCGGCACCTTGCGCAGGCCCAGGATCGTCATCCGGATCATGGGCGGCATGGCGAAGATCATGGTGACGATGGCGCCCGCCTTGGGCCCAACGCCGATGAACACCACCACCGGGATCATGTAGGCGAAATGGGGGAGGGACTGGGCGACGTTGAGGAGCGGGGCCATCACGCGCTCGACCGCGGGCCGGCGCCACGCCCAGACGCCGAGGACGAGGCCGAGCAGGATGGTGATGGGTGCGGCGACGACGATGACCGAGAGGGTCTCCATCGCCCATTTCCACTGCCCCATCACCGCGATCCAGGTAAAGGTGCCGGCGCCGAGAAGGGCGAGGCGCCAGCCGCCGAGGGCGTGGCCGATCACGCCGGCGGTGACGGCGACGGCGGTCCAGGGCAGCGGCTCGAGCCGGGGCCAGCGGCGCTTGCCGTAGAGGATGTTGGCGGTGACGTCGAGCATCCATTCGACGCCGTCGGCGACGGCGCGGGTGAGGTGGATGAGGCCGAGATCGTCCTTCAGGAACACGAAGAGCCAGTTGATGGCGTCCGCGAAGGGGATCACCGCCCACTCGGGCACGCGCATGAGGGCCGCGGGCAGGACATCGCGGGCGAGCACGAGCACCAGGGCGGTGAGCAGGAGGGCGAGGCCGATCGCGCGGTCAGGCAGGCGCGCCGCGGCGGGTGCGGCGAGCGGCTCGGCGACGCTCATCGCGCCACTCCGAAGAGGAGATCGAGGGCGCGGCCGCGGTCGAGCGTGCCGATGATCGCGCCGTCCGGCCCAGCGACGGGGACCGTGGCGCGGGTGTCGCCGGCGAGCTGGCGGCCGAGCTCGAGGATGGTGGCGCTGCCGGGCACGGGCGCGCCCTCGGGCGGGGCGCCGGCGATGGGGGTGGCCATGCTGGCGGCGTGGACGACGCGGGCCTTCTCCACATCCTCGGTGAAGCGCGCCACATAGGGCGTGGCCGGCGCGAGGACGATGCGGTCGGGCGTGTCGCACTGCTCCACCACGCCGTCCTTCATGATCGCGATGCGGTCGGCAAGGCGGAGGGCTTCGTCGAAGTCGTGGGTCACGAAGACGATGGTCTTGCCGAGCAGCGCGCGCAGGCGCATGAACTCGTCCTGCATGTCGCGCCGGATCAGCGGGTCGAGCGCGGAGAAGGGCTCGTCGAGGAACCAGATATCGGGCTCGATGGCGA
Source organism: Pseudomonadota bacterium (assembly GCA_039817245.1). Classification (GTDB taxonomy): domain Bacteria; phylum Pseudomonadota; class Alphaproteobacteria; order Rhodobacterales; family Rhodobacteraceae; genus Thermohalobaculum. The sequence continues at coordinate 5,153 of JBCBWF010000350.1, forward strand.
GGCTGCGGGCGATGCCGACGCGCTGCTGCTGGCCGAGTTCATGCGCCTGCGCGCGCTGCTCGGCAAGACCATCGTCTTCGTGACCCACGACTTCGACGAAGCCCTCCGCCTTGCCGACCG
>JBCBWF010000558.1:0-2756 GCA_039817245.1 Pseudomonadota bacterium
CCCGGCATGAGCGTGGCGCGGTCGAGCTCGCCCGCCCTCTCCGGGAACTGCGCCGCGCTCATGCCGGGCTTCGCAAACGACTTCGAGACCGAAGCGCTCCCGGGCGCGCTTCCCGTCGGCCAGAACAGCCCACAGCGCTGCGCCTACGGCCTCTATGCCGAGCAGCTCTCCGGCTCGCCCTTCACGGCACCGCGCGGCGCCAACGAACGGAGCTGGCTCTACCGCATCCGCCCGAGCGTGAAGCACAGCGGCCGCTACCGCGCGACAGAGATGCCGCTCTGGCGGAGCGCGCCGGACGACCAGGCGCCGAAGGCGGCGCTCGGCCAGTACCGCTGGTCGCCCATCGCCCTGCCCGCCGAGGCGCTCACCTTCGTCACCGGCATGCGCACCATGACCACCGCGGGCGACTGCGCGGGCCAGTCCGGCATAGCCGCCCATGTCGCCCTCGTCACCGCGCCCATGGAGCGCGAGGTGTTCTGGAACGCCGATGCCGAGATGCTGATCCTCGTCCAGGAGGGCCGGCTGACCATCCGCACCGAGCTCGGCCTGCTGCAGATCGGCTGCGGCGAGATCGCCGTGGTGCCCCGGGGCATGATGGCCAAATACATCCCGCACGGCCCGGTGCGCGCCTTCGTCTGCGAGAACTACGGCGCCAAGTTCACCCTGCCGGAGCGCGGGCCCATCGGCGCCAACTGCCTCGCCAATGCGCGCGACTTCAAGACCCCCTGCGCGGCCTTCGAGGATCTGGAGGAGCCGCATCTCGTCACGGTGAAATGGGGCGGCGCCTTCCACCGTCTCGAGCTGGCCTGGTCGCCGCTGGACGTGGTCGCATGGCATGGCAACTACGCGCCCTATCAGTATGACTTGCGGCATTTTTCACCGGTTGGCGCGATCGGTTTCGACCACCCGGACCCCTCGATCTTCACGGTCCTCACGGCCCCCACCGAGAGCGAGGGCACCGCGAATGTCGACTTCCTGATCTTCCCCGAGCGCTGGATGGTCGCCGAGCACAGCTTCCGCCCGCCCTGGTACCACCGCAACGTGATGTCCGAAGTCATGGGCAACGTGATGGGCGAATACGACGCGAAGCCGGACGGCTTCCCCCCGGGCGGCCTCTCGCTGCACAACTGCATGCTGCCCCACGGGCCGGACGAGAAGGCCTTCGACGCGGCCAGCCGCGGCGCACTCGCGCCGAAGAAGCTCGAGAACACCCTCGCCTTCATGCTCGAGACCCGCCTGCCGCAGACGCTGACCCGCTACGCCATCGAAGAGGCGCCGATGCAGGACGATTACCACGCCTGCTGGAGCGGCCTGAAGAAGCGTTTCAACGGCACCCCGGAAGGCGACTGGTCCTGAGCGCTCCGGGTCATGCGCCGCAGCCATTCGTGGTGCGGCGCCGGGGAACACAACAGGCGCTCGCGGCCCGACATGCCCGGGCCTCGGCAGGAGCGCCGGCAACGGGAGGACGTGCGATGTCGCTGCGGAGTTTTCTGGCCGCGTCCTGATTGCGGTGCTCGGCGCCCCGCCCGCGCATTTCGCGCCTCGCCAAGGACGGCGTCGCCGATGTGACCTGCGGCCTGCACTCCTTCACCAAGGACGACCGGTTCCTGCGCTGGCGCCACGGGCAGTTCTCCTTCCTCGGCAACGATGCGACTTCCATGTCGAAGGCGTTCTGGACCGTCTACACGGAGCAGCCCGACGCGGCGAAGAAGCATGAGGGCGTCAAGCTTCTCGGCCTTTTCGTGCACGAACCGGGAATGCTCCACAACGCCGTGCACCGCATCGATAGCGCCGCGGATCTCGACGGCCTGAAGATCCGCGCCCCCGGCGGCTACATCGCCGATCTTACGGGCGGGCTCGGCGCAACGAGGCTCTTCATCCCCCCGCTCGAGGTCTATGAGCAGCTCTCGCGCGGCGTGATCGACGGCGTGACCTTCACCTGCGAGGCGCTGACGGCCTTCAAGCTGACCCGCGATATCCGCTAAACCATGCTGGTGCCCGGCGGGCTCTACAACACGACCTGGTTTCACGTGATGAACGAGGCGAAATGGGACCGGATCTCGCCGGAGGATCAGGCCGCGATCGAGGCGATCTCGGGCCTCGCCTTCGCCGAGCGCATGGGCCAGGCCTGGATCGACGCCGATCTCGCCGCCAAGTCCAAGATGGAGGCGGACGGGATCGAGATCTACACGGCCTCTGCCACCATGATCGACGCCATCGCCGCGCTTGCGGCGAAGCACGAGGCCGACAAGGCCGCCGCGGTCAGCGCGCAGGGCTATGACGGCGCCGCCGCGCTCGCGGACCTGCGCGACAGAACAGGTGTCGGCCAGTAGCGCGCGGCGAGCACGCTCCTGCCGCCCCGATGCCCCGCCTCCTGCAGACCCTCGTGGCCGCGTCCAGCGCGATGGCGAGCCTTCTCCTCCTGGCCCTCATGGCAGTGACGGTCGCCGATGTCATCGGGCGCTACTGGTTCGCGCAGCCGCTTCCCGGCGCCTTCGAGCTCACGGAGCTGCTGCTCGCGGGGCTCGTCTTCGCTGCGCTGCGTGCTGATGAGGACCCTGCTGTCGCGCTCAGGCATAGCCGCCGGCCTCTTCGCCGCCGCGAACCACCTCCTCGGCCGGCTCCCCGGCGGGCTCGCGATGGCGGCCGTGGTGAGCTGCGGCGGCTTCGCGGCGGTCAGCGGCTCCTCGCTCGCCACGGCGGCCACCATGTCCCGGGTCGCAATGCCGCCCCTGCGCCGCTTCGGCTATCACGAC
>JBCBWF010000329.1:0-5695 GCA_039817245.1 Pseudomonadota bacterium
CCGGCGCGGGCAAGACCACGACGCTGCGCGCCTTCGCCGGGCTCGAGGCGCTGGATGCCGGCGAGGTGCGGCTCGACGGGCGCGACGTGATCGCCGATAGCCCGCGGGCGCGCGACCTGGCGGTGGTGTTCGAGGGGTTCAACCTGCTCCCGCCCCTCTCGGTCTTCGACAACATCGCCTTTCCGCTGCGCTCGCCCGTCTATCGCGAGCCGGAAGCGGAAGTGGGCGCGCGGGTGCGCGCGGCGGCGGCGGATCTGAAGATCGGGCATCTCCTGGAGCGCGGGATCGACCAGCTCTCCGGCGGGGAGCGCCAGCGCGTGGCGATCGCGCGCGCGCTGGTGCGCCGGCCGCGGGTGTTCCTGCTCGACGAGCCGCTCTCGGCGCTGGATCTGAAGCTGCGCGTGGCGCTGCAGGCGGAGCTGCGGGGGATGCATGCCAAGCACGGGGCGACGGTGCTCTATGCCTCGCACGACTATCCCAGTGCGGCAGCGCTGGCGGACCGGATCGCGGTGATCTCGGAGGGGCGCGTGCTGCAGGTGGGCCCGCTCGAGGCGCTGATCGCGTCGCCCGCCCATGCGGAGGTGGGGCGGCTGATCGGCAGCCCCGCCATGGCGCTCTTCGACGCGCAGGCGGAGGGGGGCGCGGTGCGGCTGGCGCAGAGCGCTGTGGCGCTGCCGCTCGACGCGGCGGCGGCGGGGCCGGTGCGCCTCGGCCTCTGGCCCGAGGATATCGAGCTCGACGACGGCGCAGAGGCGCGCGGCCAGATCTGGGCCACCGATTTCCGCGGGCGCGATCAGGCGATCGAGGTGCGGTTCGGGGCGCACCGGTTCCGCAAGACCGTGCCGCTCGGCCGGCGCTATGCCCAGGGCGATGCGGTGGGGTTCCGCCTGCCCGCCGAGCGCGCCTTCCTGTTCGACGCCGAGAGCGGGGGGCGGATCGCATGATCGCGCGGCTCTACATGCTGGCCAACGCGCTCATCCTTATGGGCTTCGCGCTCCTCTGCCAGCCGCTCTCCGCCACCCTCTTCGCCGCCGGCTTTCCGGTGCTGCTGGCCGGCGTGATCCTGCACATGATCCTCGACCATGTGCCGGAGCGAACCGAGACAACACCGAAGAACAGAAAAGACGACGGGAGGACGCCATGAAGGGCAAGAAGATCATCAACGATCCCGAGCGCCTGGTGCCGGAGATCATCGAGGGGCTGGTGCTGGCCGCGGGGGGCAGCCTCGCGCCGGTGCCCGGGGTGAACGCGCTGATGCGCACCGATATGCCGGACGAGAAGGTCGGCCTGCTGATCGGCGGCGGCTCGGGGCATGAGCCGATGTACACCGCCTTTGTGGGGGACGGGCTGGCGGATGCCTCGGTCTGCGGGAACATCTTCGCCGCGCCCACGCCGGACATCATCCTCGAGGCCACCAAGGCGGTGAACCGGGGGCGCGGGGTGCTGTATGTCTACGGCAACTATGCGGGCGACAACATGAATTTCGACATCGCCGCGGAGCTGGCCGCGGCGGAGGGGATCGAGACGCGCACGGTGCGGGTGATGGACGACGTCGCCGTGGCGCGGCACGAGGACCGGCGCGGGATCGCCGGCGCGTTCTACCAGGTGAAGGTGGCCGGGGCCGTCTGCCGCGAGGCGGCGACGCTGGCGGAGGCGGCCGCGGCGGTGGAGCGCGCGCGAGCGGGCCTGCGCTCGGTGGGCGTTGCCGTGCGCGCGGGGGCCCTGCCGGAGACGGGCGAGCCCACCTTCGAGCTCGGCGACGACGAGATCGAGATCGGCATGGGCGCCCATGGCGAGCCCGGCGTGGAACGGCGCGCAAGCCTGCCGAGCGCGGAGGAGCTCGGCCGGGAGATGACGCGGCTGGTGGCGGAGGATCTGCCCTACGGATCGGGGGACCGGGTGGCGCTCCTTCTGAACAATCTCGGCGCGAGCACGATGATGGAGCTCCTGATCGTGAACCGCACGGTGCGCGCGGCGCTGGGCGAGGCCGGGGTCGAGGTGGCGCGCACGGATCTCGGCCCGTATCTCACCTGCCAGGAAATGGCCGGGTTTTCGCTGACGCTGATGCGGCTCGATGCGGAGATCGAGCGCTGGCTGGCCGCGCCCTGCGCCTCGCCCGCCTACAGCCAGGCGGGCTGAGATGGCCGGTATTGGCGTGGCGGAAATGAAGGCGCGGCTGCTGGCGGGCTGCGACGCCATTATCGCCGCGGAGGAGCGGCTGACGGAGGCGGACCGTGCCGTGGGCGATGGCGATCACGGCCTCGCCATGGCGCGCGGGTTCCGGGCGGGCCGGCAGGCGCTGGAGGAGAAGCCGGCGGAGGCGGTGGGCGATCTCTTCCGCCATCTCGGCATGGCGATCCTGACCACCAGCGGCGGGGCCTCCGGCGCGGTGTTCGGCACGTTCTTCATGAGTGCGGCCAAGCCGCTGGCCGGGGCGGAGGCCACGGCGCCGGCGCTGGCGGAGGCGCTGCGCGCCGGGGTCGAGGCCGTGCAGGCGCGCGGAGGCGCGGCCCCGGGCGACAAGACCATGATCGACGCGGTGATGCCCGCCATCGCCGCCGCCGAGGGGGCCGGCGGCGCGGCGGAGGCGCTGCAGGCTGCGGCGGAGGGGGCGGCGCAGGGGGCCGAGGCGACGAAAGCGATGCTCGCGAAGGCCGGCAAGGCCCGGCCCCTCGGCGACCGCGCGCTCGGCCATGTGGACCCGGGCGCGCTCTCGCTCTCGCTCTTCCTCGCCGCCCTTGCCGAGCCGGCCGGTGACGGCTGACTGTTGGCGACTGACAGTTGACGGCTGACGGCTCAGGCCGCGCTCGCGAACTTGCCGTCGAAATCGGACGCCTTGAAGCGGCGGCGATCCTCGTAGCGCGTCGGGTTCTTGTAGAAACCGTACTTCGTGATGTGCGGGTCCACATCGCGAAACTCATGGTCCGGCAGGCCAACGACGCAGGTTTCCGAGTAATTGTAGGAGCCGCGGTAGATCTCGTTGATCACCGTCTTCGTGTCCACATTGACCCACTGGCCGACAGGGCCGATCTTTCCCTTGCTGCTGCCGTGCTGCCAGTTGTGGATGCAGACTTCCTTCGAGCCGCCGGTACCATCCGGCGATACCAGTTTGAAGACCGGCGTGTCCTTCTGGTACTCGGCGAGGTACTTGACCTTCTTGTAGGTCGTGTTGTCCCAGCCCTTGTCCTTGAAGTGGTAGATGGTGCCGACGGGAACCATCTCGTACCAGTTGCGGGCCTCGTCGTCGCGATAGACCGTGCCGGTGAGCGACAGGAAGGCGGTGAGCGACACATCGTAGAGATCGCTGGCCGTCATCCGGTCGGCGGCCTTGGCCTTCCTGGCTTCGGCGAGGCCGAGACGCTTTAGGCGGGTGGGGCGTGCGTTGAAGTAGTTCCGCACCCGGCTGGCCCAGATGGGGAAGCGGCCCTGGCGCGGAAACACCACGGCCCAGCCGCCATGGGCGATGACGGCTTTGCGGATCTCCTCGGGCGTGCGGCCCACCCAGCTTTCCTGGTTCCTCAGATCTGCGAGCTTGAGCATCATTCTCTCCGTTTCTCGCGGCCCGCTGCGGCGCAGACGGGCGCGGTCCCGGCAGCACACGCGGCCGGAAAGATTGCGGGGCGGGTGGCGCGCTCTCCGGCGCTTGCCACCCGATGGGATGCTGCTGTGATCGATGTCGGTGCCTGGCGGCGATGGGGCCAGGGGCGCGGTGCGCGGCGCAGGCCTGCGCGGCCGGCGGGGATGGGCTGTCCTTTCAAACGAGCGGTGGGTATGCGACCGTCGCTTCCTAGACTGATCGGTCCGGAGAGGCTTGAAGGGCGGCCGGAGAGTTTCTGAAGATCTCCTGAAGGTCTTCTTTGCGGACCGCGAAGGCTCCGATACCCTGGAGGGGCGCTCATTCCGGGGGCAGCCCCGACACCCGGACAAGAAGAGGGGGGCGCGCCGGTCATGCTCTACCGCTTCGCCGATTGCACGCTCGATCCGGCACGGCGTGAGCTGCGCCGGGGGCCGGCGCGGGTGGAGGTGGAGCCGCAGGTCTTCGATCTCTTGCGCCTCCTGATCGAGGCGCGCGAGCGGGTGGTCCGCAAGGACGAGATCGTGGAGGCGATCTGGGGCGGCCGGGCGATCTCGGATGCGGCGATCACGACGCGGATCCGCAGCGCGCGCCAGGCGATCGGCGATGACGGGCGCGAGCAGCGCGCGATCGCGACGCTGCACCGGGTGGGTTACCGCTTCGTGGCGGCGGTGGAGGTGCTGGAGCCGGCGGCGGCCCTGGCGGAGGCCGAGCCGCCCGCGCCGCCGCCGGAGGCACCGTCGAGCCGACCCTCCATCGCGGTGCTGCCCTTCGATGTGGTGGGCGGCGGCTATCCGGACTTCCCGCTTTCCGAGGCGATCCCGCATGACCTCATCGCGGAGCTTTCGCGGCTGCGCTGGCTCTTCGTGATCGCGCGCGGCTCGAGCTTTCAATTCCGCGGGCCGGATGTGTCGATGGCCGAAATCTCCGCCCGGCTCGGGGCACGCTACTGCCTCACGGGCTCGGTTGAAGCGCATGGCGCACGGCTCGCCATCACGGTGGAGCTGATTTCCACCGAGGACGCGGGCGTTGTGTTCAGCGAGCGCTTCGAGGGGCCGACGGACGATATCCACGCGATGCGCGCGCGGGTGGCGATGAGCGTGGTGGCGGGGCTGGAGCTCGAGATCCCGATGCATGAGGCGCGTGCGGCGCAACTCACCTCGCCCGAGGTGCTCGATGCGTGGTCGGCCTATCATCTCGGGCTGCAGCATCTCTACCGCATGCGCGCGCACGACAATGCGGCGGCTGCGTCACTCTTCGAGCGCGCGACCCGGCTCGATCCCAGTTTCGCACGGGCGCATGCGGCGCTCTCGGCGACCCATGCGAAGGGCGCGTTCTTCGGGTATTCGGAGGATCGGGCAGTGGCGGTGGCGCACGCACGGGCAGCGGCGGAGCGGGGCGTGGAGCTCGACCCGCGCGATCCGTATGTGAACATCACGATGGGGCGGAGCCTGTATCTCGCGGGCGATGTGGAGGCGAGCCATCCCTGGCTCGATCGCGCGACGGCGGTAAACCCGAACTACGCGCACGGCTTCTATTCGCGCGGCTGGGCGCTGACGATGGCGGGGCGCGGGGCGGAGGCGCGGGCGTGCCTGGAGAAGGCGATGCGGCTGAGCCCGCTCGATCCGCTGCACTACGCCTTTCAGGCAACGCGTGCGCTCAGCCATCTCGACGACGGCGAGACGGCGCAGGCGGCAATCTGGGCAGACCGGGCCGCACGCGGCCCGGGGGCGCATTCGGTGGTGCTGGCGGCGGCCGCAGCGGCGCATGCGCTGAATGGGGACGATGCGGGCGCGCAGGCCTGGGTGGAGGCGTTGGCGGACGGACAATCGGTGGCGCGGCCCGCGTCGATCCTCCGGAACTATCCCTTTCGCAAGGCGCAGACCCGGCGACGGATCGCAGATGCGTTGACCCGGCTGGGTCTCTAGCGCGGCTGACGCGTCGTTCTCGCTCCGCGACGCTGTTTGCGTCCGCTCCCTCCCACGTCATTGTTCGCGCCGTTTGGTGAACGCTCCGTGAGCGGAGTCTGGCCGGCGTCTCTTGGTTTCAACATGTGAAATGTTCACTAAATGTTCGGATCGCGTGATCCACGATGTCGTGGGTGGGAGCGGACGCAAGAGA
>JBCBWF010000495.1:0-3546 GCA_039817245.1 Pseudomonadota bacterium
CCCGCCCGAGACGAAGTAGACCCGCTCGATGCCCTCGGGTGCGGCGTCGATCAGCTTGTCCGCCAGCGCCTCGGCCGGCGCCGAGGTGAAGAAGCTCGTATGGGCGTAAGGGATGGCGTCGAGCTGGGCCTTCACCGCTTCGGTGACCGTCTCGGCGCTGTGGCCGAGGCAGGAGACGGCAGCCCCCCCGCAGGCGTCGAGATACCGCCGCCCCTCCGTGTCGTAGAGGTAGCAGCCCTCCCCGCGGGCGACCTGGGGCAGCCGCTTGCGGCTGTGACGGGGAAAGACATGGCTTCGATGCTCGGCAGCGCTCATCCGGTCCCTCCTCGATGCGCGACGTCCCTGACGCTGCGCCGCGTTGCCGGACGCGTCAAGGCGCCGCGTCGTCTCTCACCCCAGTGTCCGACGCCCCGCCCGCGGCGCGCGGCCAAGCTCCGGGCCCTTGGCGGGTAGGTGGCCCGCACTTCGCTCTCGACCCGGCCCATGGCCCGGGGGCCGCGCTGCGCATCCCGCCCGGTTCCCCAAGGATCCCGCCATTGGCCGCCCGCCGCGAGCGGGACGGGGAACACTGGGGTAAGGGTCGGCGCGGCGCTCTGACGCGTCTTCAGCCCGCGAAGAGCAACGCGTGGGCGTCGCGCAGGGCCTTCTTCTGCACCTTGCCCATGGTGTTGCGGGGCAGGGCGTCGACGAAGATCACGTGCTTTGGCTGCTTGAAGCGGGCGAGCCGGTCGGCCAGCGGTTCGAGCACCTGCGCGGCTTCGCGCGGTGCGCCCGCCTCGGGCACGACCACGGCCACGACGCCCTCGCCGAAATCCGGATGCGGCACGCCGATCACCGCGGATTCGACCACGCCGGGCAGCCGATCGATCTCGCCCTCGACCTCCTTGGGATAGACGTTGAAGCCGCCGGAGATGATCAGGTCCTTGCCGCGGCCGACGATCACCACATAGCCCTCGCTGTCGATCGTTCCGAGATCGCCTGTCACGAACCAGCCTTCGGGCGAGAGCTCCTCGGCGGTCTTCTCGGGCATCCGCCAATAACCGCGGAAGACGTTCGGCCCCTTCACATGGATCATGCCGACGGTGCCCGGCGGGCATTCCGCGCCGGTTTCGGGATCGAGGATGCGAAGCGAGACGCCCGGCAGCGGGTGGCCCACCGTGCCCGCCCGCCGCGCGCCGTCATAGGGGTTGGAGGTGATCATGGAGGCTTCCGTCATCCCGTAGCGCTCGAGGATGGCGTGACCGGTGCGGGCCTCCCATTGCCGATGGGTCTCGGCGAGCAGCGGGGCCGAACCGGCAACGAAGAGGCGCATCCCGGCCGTGCGCGCACCGTCGAGCCGCGGGTCGGCGAGAAGGCGTGTGTAGAAGGTGGGAACGCCCATCAGGGCGGTCGCCTCCGGCAGCGCGGCGAGCACGGCATCCGCATCGAAGCGGGGCTGGAAGAGCATCGAGGAGCCCGCCACGAGCGTCGTGTTCGTCGCCACGAAGAGGCCGTGGGTGTGGAAGATCGGCAGCGCGTGGATCAGCACGTCGTCGGCGGTGAAGCGCCAGTACGCCGCCAGCACGCGGGCATTGGAGGCGAGGTTCTCATGGCTCAGCATCGCGCCCTTCGAACGCCCCGTCGTGCCGGAGGTGTAGAGGATCGCTGCGAGATCGTCCGGCCCGCGCGCGACATCCGCGAAGTCGCCGGGCGCCTCCGGCACATGGGAGAAGAGGCTGCCTGGATCGGGGTTGTCGGCGGCCCAGACCCCCATGGTCTCGATGCGAACGCCGCCGGCCGCCGCCGCCAGCGCCTCGGCGCGGGAGGGGTCGGCGACGAGCAGCGTGGGTTCCGCATCGCCGACGAAGTAGCCGATCTCCGCCGGCGTGTAGGCGGTGTTGAGCGGCAGGAACACCGCGCCGGCGCGCACCACGCCGAGATAGAGCATCAGCGCCTCGATGCTCTTCTCCACCTGCACCGCCACCCGGTCGCCCGGCTGCACGCCGAGGGCCTGGACGGCGCGGGCGAAGCGGGCGGAGACCCCGTCGACATCCGCATAGCGATAGTAGCGCCCGTCCGGCATCGTGGCGAAGCGGCGGTCGTGGCGGTCGGTCCGGCCGATGCCGAGGGCCGCGGCGAGATGGTTGGTCATGGCTGTCCCCGTTCGTCCGCCGCCCTGTTCCGGGCGTTCATTCCGCGCCTGCGCGCAGGGCCTGTCGCGCGAGGCGGCGCACTGCACTCGACTGCGCGATCTCGCCGGCCTGCGCGAAGGCCTCGTGGTTCCGCTCGATCTCGCGCAGGTCGTAGAGATAGTTGACCATCACGCCGCGGCTCTCGCGCTGGCCGCGAACCGAGCCGTCCGCATCCGGGTTGACCCGCTCGAGGCGCGCGCCGTTGCCGAGATGGAAGCGCGCCACAGGATCGAGCGGGCGGCCATCCGCCCGGCGCGCCTCGGTGAGATAGCGCGCGCAGAGGGGGCCGAGGGCCTCGTCCGGGCTCTCCGACAGCGCGGGCTCCGAGCCGAGCCAGCGCGTGAAGCCGGGCACCGGGCTGAGCGTGACGAAGGTGGAGAGGGCGGGAAAGTCGCGGCTCAGCTCCTCCACCACCTGCTTGATGAGAAAGCTGCCGAAGCTCACGCCGCGCAGGCCGTTCTGGCAGTTGGAGATGGAGTAGAATACGGCCGTGTTGGCGCGCGCGGGGTCGAGGGCCGCACGGTCCTCGGCCAGGATCGGGCCGATGGCGGCCGGGATGGCGTCGCAGAGCGCGACCTCGACGAAGATCAGCGGTTCGTCCACCAGGGCCGGGTGGAAGAAGGCGTAGAGCTGACGGTCCGGCTTGGCGACGCGGCGACGCAGATCGTCCCAGTCGGTGATCGCGTGCACGGCCTCGTAGCGGATGATCTTTTCGAGGATCGCCGCGGAGGTGTGCCAGTCGATCCGCCTCAGCTCCAGGAACCCGCGGTTGAACCAGGAGGCGAAGAGGTGGCGGAAATCGTCGTCGAGCGCGGCGAGGGCGGCATCGCTGCGCGCCGGCGCCAGCAGGTCCTCGCGCATCGCCACAAGGCCGCGGGTGCCGCCGGGGGCGCGGTTCAGCCGGCGCAGGAGCTCCTGGCTGCGAGGTTCGGCGGCGGCGTGGAGCGTGCGGGCCGCGGCCTCCCCGGGCGCTTCGGCATAGGCGGCGATGGCGGCCTCGAGCCGCTCGGCATCGGGCCCGAACCGCGTGGCGAGCGCGACGAGGAAGGCCTCGCGGGCCTCCGGCGGCTGGGCCGCGTAGTCCTCCAGAAGGCTGCGCGCGCGCGCCGTTCCGGTCGCCTCGCCGTCGGAGCTCATCAGGGCCTCGGCCCGATCGATCAGCGGCGCCGGCTCCTCTCCGCCGATCAGCGCGCGGCCGGTCTCGGAGATGCGGGCGAGCATGTCGCCGAAGAGGTTGGCGCCTGCGGGCATCAGATGGCCGCTCCCATGACTGCATCCGGAAGCCATGTGGCGAGGCCCGGGAAGAGGCAGAGAAGCAGGATCGCCACCACCATGCAGCCCACATAAGGCAGCGAGCCGAGCAGGATGGTCTTCA
>JBCBWF010000535.1:0-2992 GCA_039817245.1 Pseudomonadota bacterium
CCCAGCCCCGCCCCCAGCCCCGTCGCACCCCCGGCCGGACCGGCCAACGCAACCGCATGATCCCCGGCCCGGCCGGGGATCATGCCACTTGCCCCCGGGCATGCCCGTCCCGCGGGCCCTCTGCTGCACCGCAACCGGTCAGCCGTGAAAATATCACGCAATATTTCATATTGACCTCGACGGGCGGAGCGCGGAACGATCGCGCGCATGATCGAGGTCATCGGCGACAACATTCGGGCTCTGAGAAAGCGGCGCGGCGTGACGCTGGAGGCGCTTTCGTCCCAGATCGGCTGCTCGGTCGGCTGGCTGAGCCAGGTCGAGCGCGGCAAGAGCCGGCCCGCCGACGGCGACGTCAAGGAGATCTCCGACGCGCTCGGCTGCTCGGTCTCGCTGCTCTTCGGCGCCGAGCCGGGGCCGGAGATCGAGCGCGGCTACGTGGTGCGCGCCGCCGACCGGCGCCAGGTCAAGGCGCGCCCGGGCCTCACCGAGGAGCTCCTCTCGCCCGATCTCACCGACGATTTCGAGATGGTCCGCTCCGTCTTCGAGCCCGGCGCCTCGCTCGGCTCGGTGATGACGCGGCCCACCCAGGAACTCGGCTACCTCGTCTCCGGCCGGCTCACGCTGACCATCGCAGGGCGGCGCTTCGATCTCAGCGCCGGAGACAGCTTTCGCATCCGCGGCGACGCCTTCGAATGGGAAAACCCGCATCCGGAACCGGCAGTGGCGATCTGGGTGATCTCGCCACCGATTTACTAGGGAAGAGAGATATGAGCGCAGAAACGGCCCGCGTCGTCATCATCGGCGGAGGCGCGGTCGGCGTGTCCGCGCTCTTCCATCTGGCCAAGGCCGGGTGGACCGATTGCGTCCTGCTGGAGAAGAACGAGCTCACCGCCGGCTCCACCTGGCACGCCGCCGGCAACGTGCCGACCTTCTCGGCGAGCTGGTCGATCATGAACATGCAGCGCTACTCGACCGAGCTCTATCGCGGGCTCGCCGAGGCGGTGGACTACCCGATGAACTACCATGTCACCGGCTCGCTCCGCCTCGCGCACTCCAGGGAGCGGATGCAGGAGTTCGAGCGCGCCCGCGGCATGGGGGTCTATCAGGGCCTGCCGATCGAGACGCTGAGCCCCGCGGACCTGCAGTCGCGCTACCCGTTCCTCGAGATCCACGATCTCGAAGGCGGGCTCTACGATCCGAATGACGGCGATATCGACCCGGCCCAGCTCACCCAGGCGCTGGCCAAGGGCGCGCGCGACATGGGCGCCACCATCCACCGCTTCCGCCCCGCCACCGGCGTCCGCCGCGAGGGGAGCGAATGGATCGTCGAGACCGAGAAGGGCGATATCCGCTGCGAGATCATCGTCAATGCCGCCGGCTACTACGCCCAGCGCGTCGGCGAGTGGTTCCGCCCCTATGGCGGGCGGCGGGTGCCGATGATGGTGATGAGCCATCAGTACCTGCTCTTCGAGGAGTGCGCGGAGGTGAAGGCCTGGTCCACCGAGGCCGGCCGGAAACTGCCGCTCCTGCGCGATGTCGACAGCTCCTACTACCTGCGCCAGGAGAAGTTCGGCTTCAATCTCGGCCCCTATGAGCGCAACTGCCGCGCCCACTGGGCGACGCCGGACGACCCGCTGCCGGAGGATTTCAGCTTCCAGCTCTACCCGGACGATCTCGACCGGCTGGAATGGTATGTCGAGGACGCCATGGCGCGCGTGCCGCTCCTCGGCGAGGTGGGGCTCTCCAAGATCATCAACGGCCCCATCCCCTATTCGCCGGACGGCAACCCGCTGATCGGCCCCTCGCCCGGCCTGCCGAACGTCTTCGAGGCCTGCGTCTTCACCTTCGGCATCGCCCAGGGCGGCGGTGCCGGCAAGGTGCTGGCCGAATGGGTGACCGAGGGCCAGACCGAGTGGGACATGTGGTCCTGCGACCCGCGCCGCTATACCGACTACACCGACGACGCCTTCTGCGTGGCCAAGGGCATGGAGGTCTACGGCCACGAATACGCGATGCATTTCCCGCATCACGAATGGCCGGCGGGGCGCGACAAGAAGCTCTCGCCCAACCACGACAAGGTCCTCGCCCTCGGCGGCGTCATGGGCGCCTACAACGGCTGGGAGCGGGCGAACTGGTTCGCCAGGCCCGGCGACGACACCTCCGAGGAGACGACCCAGACCTGGGCGCGCTCGGGCCCGTGGGAGCCGCGGATCCGCGCGGAATGCGAGGCGGTGCGCGACGGCGTGGGCGTGCTCGACCTGCCGGGCTTCTCGCGCTTCCACCTCACCGGCGCGGGGGCGGCGGACTGGCTGCGCAGCCGCATCGCGGGCGCCCTGCCGCGCCCGGGCCGGCTCTCGCTCGCCTATTTCGCCGATGAGCGCGGCCGGATCGTCACCGAGATGTCCGTCGCCTGCAACGGCGAGGACGACTACACGCTGATCACCGCGGCCGCCGCGCAGTGGCACGACTACGAGTTCCTCGCCCGCGCGCTGCCGGCCGGCCTGTCGCTGGTGGACCGCACCCGCGCGCTCACCACGCTGATCGTCACCGGCCCTAAATCCCGCGCGCTCTTCGCGGCGATCTCCGACGGCGATCTCGCGCTGCCCTGGCTCAGCCACCAGGGTGCCCGCGTCGCGGACCGCCCGGCCACCCTCGCGCGGGTGAGCTTCGCGGGCGAGCTCGGCTGGGAGGTGCATGCCAGCTTCGAGGACATGCCCGCCATCTACGAGGCGGTCCTCGGCGAGGGGGCCACGCCCTTCGGCATGTACGCCCTCAACAGCCTGCGCATCGAGAAGGGTTACCGGGCCTGGAAGGGCGATCTCTCCACCGACTACACGCTGCTCGAAGGCGCGCTCGACCGGTTCGTGAAGTTCGACAAGGCCCAGGATTTCCCCGGCAAATCGGCGCTCCTGCGCGAGAAGCAGCGCGGCGTCACCAAGCGCTTCGTCACCCTCACGGTCGAGGCCGGGGCATGCGACGCGCCCTACATGTC
>JBCBWF010000413.1:0-4472 GCA_039817245.1 Pseudomonadota bacterium
CTTCACGCTCGTGCTGAAGGCGCGGGCGGCCTCGGCGTCGGCGGGCCCGGTGGCGAGCGTGCGGGTGATGTCGGTGGTGCCGTCGCGATACTGCCCGCCGCTGTCCACCAGCAGGATCTCGCCCGGCTGCAGCGTCCGGTCGGTGGCGCGGTTCACGCGGTAATGCACGATCGCCCCGTTCGGGCCGCTGCCGCAGATGGTGTCGAAGGCGATGTCGAGGAGCGCGCCGGTCTCGTGGCGGAAGCGCTCCAGCGTCGAGGCGATGGCGATCTCCGTGAGCGGTTCGCCGGCGGCCAGTGCGGTCTCGAGCCAGTGGAGAAAGCGCACGAAGGCCGCCCCGTCGCGGATATGGGCCGCGCGGATGCCGGCGAGCTCGGCCTCCGTCTTGATCGCCTTGGCGGCGATGCAGGGATCGGCGCCCCAGACGAGGCCGGCGCCGGCCTCCTCGAGCGCGGCGGTGAAGGCCAGCGGGCAGCTCGCGCGGTCCACCAGCACCTTTCGCCCGGAGAGGCCGGCGAGGGCGGGCAGGAGCGTGTCGGGCGCGGCGACGGTGACGGCATTGCCGAGATGCGCGGCGACCGCGCCGTCGATCTTCTCGGGTTCGGTGAAGAGGGTGACTCGCCCGTCCGCCTCCAGGATCGCGAAGCCCTGCGAGACCGGGCTGTGCACGAGGTCGCTGCCGCGGATGTTCAGGAGCCAGGCGATACTGTCGGGCAGGGTTAGGAGGGCCGCGTCGCTGCCCCCCTCGGCGAGCGCCTTGCCGAGGCGGCTGCGCTTGGCGCCGGCCGCTTCGCCCGCGAGGCTCTCGGGATGCACCGCGATGGCACCGGCGGGGCGGGGCGGGCGGTCCTCCCAGAGCGCGTCGATGGGGTTGGGGCTGAGCGGCTCTGGGCGGCGGCCGAGGGCTTCCGCGAGCCGGTCGATCTCGGCGCGACCGTGCAGCATGGGGTCGAAGCCGAGGCGGAGCGCGGCGGCGGCCTCCGCGCCGAGCGTCTCGATCAGCCAGGCCGAGGGGGTGACGCGCTGGCTCGCGACCACCTCGAACGCGGCCGCGTCGCTCTCGGCGGCGGCCTGCAGGGTGTAGCGGCCATCGACGAAGAGCGCGGCACGGTCCGCCGTGACGAGGGCGGCGCCCGCCGAGCCGGTGAATCCGGTGAGCCAGGCCAGCCGCTCGTCGCAGGGTGCGACAGTTTCGCCCTGATGCGCATCTGTTCGGGGAACGAGGAAGGCGTCGAAGCCGGCATCGGCCAGGGCGGCGCGCAGCGAGGCCAGTCTTGAGACACTTGAACGGCTGTCCGCAACCGTCTCGAATGATTGGAACATCGGGCTTCGGCCTTTCGCAGCTCAACGGGCATTCGTCACGCGCCGACATGCTTCGGCTGCCCTGCTTTCCGCGGCAAGTGGCAGATTTGCCCCTACCGGTGGCATCGGGGCAACGGAATCGCTTGTGCCCGCAAGGGAGATGCGCTACCGCCCCGATCACAATCGTCGGGGCATGACATGGTGAACCTGTCCTTAAGGATTAGGGCACTAACTCGACGGGTATAAAGACGATAGTGGGACGAAGATGGCACTGCGTATCTCGACAGTGGTTTTGGCGGCCGCGCTCGGCGTCGCGCTGCAGTCCGGCGGGGCTGCCGCATCGACCGATCGCGTGATCGGGTATTGGGAGACGCAGAACCGCGGCGCCATCGTGGAGTTCGGTCCCTGCGGCACGCATGTCTGCGGGCGCATGGTGTGGCTGCGCGAGCCGCGCGACGCGACCGGGGCGCCGAAGCGCGATGCGGAGGGGCGACCGCTCTGCGGCATCTCGCTGGTCACGGGCCTGGAGCGCGCCCGCTCCGGCCGCTGGGAGGACGGGAAGATCTACGACCCGCGCAGCGGCAAGCATTACTCCGCCGAGGTGGAAGTGACCGAGGAGGGCACGCTGCGGGTGCGCGGCTATGCGCTCGCCCGGGCCTTCGGCCGCTCCCAGATCTGGCAGCGCGCGGGCGGGGATCGGGGCGGTTGCTGAGCCGGCCGCGCTCCGGTCAACCCCTTCCCCCAGTTCTCACCCCCCTGACGGCCCCAGGCTCTGTGCGCGCCGCGCGAGATCCGGTGGGAACTGCAGCCAGCCCCCCGCATACTGGGCGAGCTCCTCCGGCGAGAAGCCGATCAGCACGCTGATCTTGCGCCCGGATGCATCGGTCAGGTAGAGACGCCGCGCGATCCGTCCGCGTCGGAACCCGACGGGGAGGTTGCGTCCCGTAAACTCAGCTTCCGGATCGGACGTGAAAACCAGCGTCGGGCGATCGCCCTCGATATCCCTGATCTCCGCAATCGGGCCGGTGACGTCGAAGAGACGCAGCCGGCCGTTGCCGTCCGCGCGCGCGACGAAGAGCCCGTCGATGCCCGGCGGGTCCGATTTCAGCCGTGCTGCGGTGCCAGAGGCGTATGTGGTCTCCGCGCGCGGCAGCGCAACAACGCGGTCGAACGCGATGAGGCCGCAGCCGCAGGCCTCCGGCGCGCCCACCCGGCGGAGCTCGGCGAAGCAGGCGGAGAGGGCCGCCTCGACCGCGGCGCCGCGCCCCGCCGGGCCCGCGCCGGCGCCCGCGGGACCGGAGGCGACGCCGCTGGCGGGGCAGATCGCCGCCGGCTCGCCGCGCGCGAGAGCGCGCGGTAAGGAAGCGTTAAGAAATTCGCGCCCCCGTGCACTTTGGACTAGGAAAGGTACCTCGCTCGAAGAGACCAGAGAGCTTCCGTCCCGCGAGAGAAGCTTCCTTCTGTCGGTTCGCGCTGCAAGCTTGGCGGCATTGGTAACCTCTCGTTCATCTTTAGCCCGGATGGTCAATCCTTGTTGCGTGACCAGGATGGATTGCATTCGCGGCGCAATCGCAGCATCGTTTGATGCGGGTTGGGCACATGCTGAAAGCATGGAGCAGGCAACCAGCGTAAAATCTGTGTAAATGCGTAGCTTGCGGCGGTAGCGTCTCTGTTCAGAGAATAGCTGACGCAGTCGCTTCCGGAACTCGAGAGCATGTTTGAGCGGTCTGGGCGAACGAGACGTCAGAAAGGCGAGGTAGCGACATGACTGCGGCAGGCGGCCCGGACAGGCTCGGAGGACGCGTTTTGGCCGAAGAGAAGGTTTCATCTGGTTCTGTGATCACGGGGCAGGTGAAGTGGTACGACGCGATAAAGGGCTACGGTTTCGTTGTGCCGGACGACGGTGGCGGCGATGTCATGGTTCATGCATCCTGTGTCCGAAATTTTGGCATTACGGCGCTGGCCGAGGGGGCTCGCGTCAGGCTGGTCACCACGATGGGCGCGCGCGGGCTTCACGCGCAAGAGCTACTCGAGGTCGATGACAGCACTGCGACCATGTCGCTGTCGCAAAACTCGGTTTCGGATGGCGGCGTTGCGCGGCCGACCGATTTCCTGAGCCCGGAGGCCGAGCTGAGCCCGCTGCAACCGGCGCGGGTGAAATGGTTCGACAAGCAGAAGGGCTTCGGGTTCGTTAACGTGTTCGGAAACCCCGAGGATGTTTTCGTCCATATGGAGATCGTGCGGCGATGCGGCTTTCCCGACCTCTCCAGCGGCGAGGGCATGGCGGTGCGGACCTTCCGCGGTCCGCGGGGGCTGATGGTGGCGGAGCTGAAGCTGTGGGAAGCCGCGTCGCAGGAGCAGGAAGCGATGCCGGGGAGCAAGACCGGCTGATGCGGCCTGCGCGCCGGAGGGCGGGGGCGGCCGCCGGGGCGCGCCCGGGGTTCGCCGGCTTCGCATATGCGGCAGCGTTGTGCGCCGCGATCATCCTACTGGCGCTGCCGGGCGAGACGCGCGCACGCGCCTGCGAGGCGGATGCGGTGGAGGTCGCCGGGGCCGATGCCATGGTGCGCTACGGCGTGGAGATCGCCGACGATCCGGAGGAGCAGTCGCGCGGGCTCATGTTCCGCAGCGAGCTGGGGGCCGATCGTGGCATGCTGTTCCTGTTCGACAGCCCGCGCCAGGCACAGTTCTGGATGCGCAACACGCTGATCCCGCTGGACATACTGTTCGTGGGCGCCGATGGGGCGGTGCTGAACATCGCCGAGCGCACGGTGCCATTCTCCGAGGAGATCTTGCCCTCGGACGGGCTGGCCCTCGCGGTGCTCGAGGTCAATGCGGGCGAGGCGGAGAAGCATGGCTTCGGGCCCGGCAGCCAGGTGGTGCACCCCTTCTTCTCCGAAGCGCCCGAGGCCTATCGCTGTACGGATACGGTCGAGTAGCCTGGGCTCGGAGGGCCGGAGACGGCCGGGCCTTCGCGCTTGTGCCCGTTACGGCGCTGCGCTATCGGCAGGGCTACGGGGCGTAGCGCAGCCTGGTAGCGCGTCGGTTTTGGGAACCGAAGGCCGCGAGTTCGAATCTCGCCGCCCCGACCACCACCCGCCCGGATACCCAGGACCATCACCCGAAACCGCCGGGCCGCCGAGCGCTTGAGGGATAGCCGAACACGCGGC
>JBCBWF010000419.1:0-4393 GCA_039817245.1 Pseudomonadota bacterium
CCGATCTCCATGTTGATGGTGAGCACCACGGCGAACCAGTAGGGATCGAACCCGGCGGTGGTGACGATCGGCAGCAGGATGGGCGCCGCCATCAGGATCACCGCGACCGGCGGCAGGAAGAAGCCCGCGATCAGCAGGAAGATGTTGATCGCCAGCATCAGCACCCAGCGGTTCACGTCGAGCGTGCCGATCCACTCGGCGATGGACTGGGTGATGAAGAGCGAGGAGAGCATGTAGGAGAAGACGCCGGCCGCGCCGATGATGAAGAGGATCATCACGCTCTCGCGCGTCGAATCCCGCAGCACCACCCAGATCGCGGAGACCGACCAGAGCCGGTAGATCACCACGGCGATCAGCAGGCAGAGGAGCGCGCCGACCGCAGCGGTCTCGGAGGGCGTCGCGACCCCGCCATACATCGCGTAGAGCACGCCGAGGATGATGAGGATGAAGGGCAGTACCCGCGGCAGGATCTCGAGCCGCTCCGCCAGCGTGAAGCTGCGGCCCGCCAGCACCTCCATCCCGCCCTTGCGCCAGGTGTCGTAGAGCGACCAGACCATGAAGAGGCCGACGAGGAGGAGCCCGGGGATCACGCCGGCGAGGAAGAGCCGGCCGATCGAGGTCTCCGTCGCGATGCCGTAGACGATCATGGTGACCGAGGGCGGGATGAGGATCCCGAGCGTGCCTCCCGCGGCGATGGAGCCCGCGGCCACCCCGTCCGGGAACCCGCGCTTGCGCATCTCCGGGATGCCCATCTTGCCGATGGCGGCACAGGTGGCGGGCGAGGAGCCGGACATGGCCGCGAAGAGGGCGCAGGCGCCGAGATTGGAGATCACGAGCCCACCGGGCACCCGCGTCAGCCACCGGTCCAGCGCCTCGTAGAGATCGCCGCCCGCGCGGGTGGAGGCGATGGCCGCCCCCATGATGATGAACATCGGGATCGAGAGCAGCGCGAAATTGTCGAGCTTGCCGAAGAAGATCTCGGGCATCAGCTCCAGCGAGCGCAGCCCGTCGAACACCAGCAGGAAGCCGGCGGAGACGATGAGAAGGCCGGTGGCGACCGAGACGCCGGAGAACAGCACCAGCACGGTGACGACGGCGACGATGGCGCCGAGAACGAGGGGATCCATCAGTCGACCCTTTCGGCGGCATGGGCCGCATGGGCTGCGTCGGCGGCGCCGGGCTCGTCCTCGATGCCGAAGGGCGGCTCGACGCCGGTGAGCATCGCGTACATGTCCGCGCCGAGCTGCAGCAGGTAGAGGCCGAAGCCCACGGGCAGCGCGAGATAGGGCACCCAGAGCTTCGGGCCCCAGACGGTGTCGGACCGCCACCCCCGCTCCCAGGCGATGAACCAGAACTCGGCGCCGTAGAAGAGCATCACGCCCACCACCGCCATGCCGGCGCCCAGCGTGAGCACCGCGAGCGCCTTGCGCAGCGCCATGGGAAGCGCGAGCGGCAGGAGGTCCACATTCACGTGGCCGCGGAGGTACTGGACATAGGGCAGGCCGAGCATCGTGGCCGCGATCATCATGTAGACCACCGCCTCGGTCTGCCAGATGGTGGACTGGTTCAGCACGAAGCGCACCCAGATCATCTGGCAGGTGATGCCGACCGCGGCGACGATCAGCCCGGCCGAGACCAGCCCGCAGGCGCGGCTGACGAGCCCGATGGCCCTCAGGACCGGATTGCCGCCATGACGGGCGGCGCTGGTGGCGTGGGCATGGCCCGACATCGTCACGATCTCCTGGGAAGGGGCGGCGCCACGGTCGCGGGCATCGCGGATCGGCGGTGAGGCGTGGGCGTTCTGGTGTCGGCCTTCAGGCGGTTGCGGTCAGGCGTCGCGCGGGCCCGGATCGGGCGGGTGGCGGCTGCCCACCGGCAATACGGCGAGGGCCGGTATCAGAGGCGGCGCCGCGCGGGCGCCGCCTCCGGTCGGATCACTCGACCGCGAGCGCCTTGTCGAGCAGCTCCTGGCCGCCCGGCGTGTTCTCCACGAAGGTCTTGTAGGAGGTCTCCTTGGCGATCGCGCGCCAGGCCTGGAAGTCCTCCGAGCTCATGTTGGCGATCTCCACGCCGTTGTCGGAGAACACCTTCGCGGCGTTGGCATCGTCGGTCTTGGCCTGTTCCAGGTAGTAGGCCTCGGCCTTCTTCGCGCCCGCCATGATCGCGGCCTGCTGCTCGGCGGTGAGGCCGTCGAAGGTCGACTTGTTCATCAGGAGCGGCTGATACATGAACCAGAGCGCCACATCGCCCGCCGGGGTGAAGCACTTCACCTGCTCGTAGATCCGGTAGCTCACGAAGCTGGAGGACGAGGTGTTGGCGGCCTGCAGCACGCCGGTCTGCATGGCGTTGTAGATCTCCGACGAGGCCATGGAGGCGATCGAGGCACCGGCACCCGCCAGCATCTGCTCGAAGGCCTTGCCGGCTGCGCGGGTCTGCAGGCCCTGCACGTCGTCCGGCGAGGTGATGCACTTCTCGGTGCCCGCGAAGCCGCCGGCGAGATAGCCGTGGACCAGCACCATCACGTCGTCCTCGGCCATCAGGCCTTCGATGGCCTCCATGAAGGCGCTCTCGTTGAGGCGCGCGGCATGGTCGTGGTTCTTCACGAGGCCCGGCATCAGCGTCAGGTTGTATTCGGGACGCTGACCGCCGGCATAGGCGAGCGGGAAGACGGTCATGTCGAGCTGCCCGCGGGAGAGGGGCTTGTACTGCTCGCGCGGCTTGAAGAGCGACTTCGAGGGGAAGATCGTGATCTCGAGATCGACATTCGCGGCGGCGACTTCCTCGGCGACGATCTCGGCCACCTTGTGACGCACATCGCTGGTCGACCACTGATGGCTGAGGCGCAGTTCCGTCGCGCCGGCGGTGGCGGCGCCGAGGGCGAGGCCGGCGGCCAGCAGGGCCGAAAGGGCCGTTCCTGTCGTGAACCTGGGCGTAATGGTCATGGTGGTCTCCCTTGCCGGGCGCCGCGGCGCCGCTGTTATCACGCTCCCGCGCGGCGCTCGGACCGCATGGGGGACGGCCCGGTTCGCCCCGGGCTCAAACCGGCAATACGGGCGTGCTTACCGGGTGTCAATATATTGCATACAATCTTACGGGGTTGCAAATTTCTCTCCATGCCCGATTCTGCTACTAATATTTCCAAGAGATCGGAATTCGCATGGCTCAGCGTCGCGCCGACATCCTGCAGGACAAGATCGAGGAGATGATCGTCTCCGGTACCGTGCGCCCGGGCGCACGGCTGGACGAAGTCTCGCTCGCCACACGGTTCGGGGTTTCGCGAACGCCGATTCGCGAAGCGCTGCTGACCCTTGCGGCGGCCGGGCTCATCGAGCTCAGGCCTCATCGCGGCGCCATCGTCTCGCAGTTCAGCGAAGGCCGGCTGGCGGAGATGGTCGAGGTGATGGCGGAGTTCGAGGCGATCTGCGCGCGGCGCGCGGCGCTGCATGCCGGTTCCGCGGCGCTGAATGCCGTGCGCGAGAGCCTGGCGCGCTGCGCCTCCGTGGCCGCGACGGGCGATCGCAACGCCTACTACTACGAGAACGAGGCGCTGCATGAGGCGATCGACGCGGCCTCCATGAACGCGTTCCTCAGCGAGCAGACCCGGGCGCTTCGCCGCCGCGTGAAGCCCTATCGGCGGATCCAGCTTCGCGTGAGCGGCCGGCTCGAGACCTCGATGAGCGAGCATGAGGCGATCGTGGCCGCGATCGAGGCGGGCGATGCGGAGGCGGCGTCGGCCGCGATGCTCCACCATGTCCGCGTGCAGGGCGACCACTTCAACGAGATCTATAACGACGCAACTGCGAGCGATCCGGAACTGGCCATGGCGGCTGTCAGCGGGCGGGCGCGCCAGGCGGGCTGAGCGCGCGGCCGGCTCAGCGTGCGGGCGGCCCGGTATGGTCGCGTAAGGCGCTCTCCAGCAGTGTGAGCAGCGGGTTGTCCGGGCTTCCGGCGCGCTCGCTGAGCCCGAGGACCCGTTCGGCCTGCAGGCCGGGCAGCGCGAGCCGCCGCAGCCCCGGACGGTCCGGCCCCGCGCCCGCCGCCCAGGGCACGACCGAGACGCCGAGTCCGTGGCGCACGAGTGCCTCTACCGCCTCGAGCGCGTCCACCTCCATGCTCTCCGGCGGGGAGAATCCGCGATCGGCGAGGATCTGCTCGATCTGCCGGCCCGCCCAGGTCTTGCGGCTGAACCATATGAAGGGCTGGGTGGCGAGGAGCGCCTCGGCCTCGCTCTCGCCGAGACTGTCCGATGCGATGAGGCGCAGCGGCTCGCGCACCACGGGCCGCAGCGTGAGCCCGGCGGGTGCGGCGCCGGCTGCCGGGGTGGTGAGGAGCGCGGCGTCCAGCGCGCCGCTCCGCACCCCCTCCGCCAGATCGCCGGAGAGCCCCGCGCGCA
>JBCBWF010000618.1:0-2117 GCA_039817245.1 Pseudomonadota bacterium
CAGAGCGCGTCGAGATCGGAGACCCAGACATAGGCCGAGAAATGCTCCCGCGTCGCCTCGAGCGCCTTGAGCTGGCCCACGCGCAGAAGCATCAGCCGCACCGGGCCGCGGGCGACGAGGGCGGCGCTGCTGTCTTCGTTGCGCTGCAGCACCGCGAAGCCGAGAAGCTCCACATAGAACCGCAGCGAGGCGGCCACGTTGCGCACCGGCACGATCGGCGCGATGCCGCGGAAATCGGCGAGCGGGGCGTCGTGCGGCGCGGGATCCGCGAGGCTCGACTGAAGCGCGAGTGACATCGTGAAGCCTCCTGCTCGTTGCGGGCGGGGCGTAGACTGACGCGGGCCCGGATATGGGAGTTATATCCGAGGACCGGAAGTTGTCGAGTCCCGACTCATTGACACGATGCTCTGTCAATAATTGACAGGCCGCACAGGGAAGGAACGCTGCATGCGCGCCACAGCACTCGCCCCCATCGCCACCGCCCTCGCCCTTCTCGCCGCCGGCCCCGCAGCGGCGGCGGATGCCGAGAGCGTGATCGCCGAGGCCCGCGCGCTTTGCGAAGGCTTCGAGAACGGCCGGTTCGAAGCGCCACCGGGCACGGTGACGGAGACGGATCTGACCGGCGACGGAGTGACGGAGACCATCGTGGACGAGCGGCGCTACACCTGCTCCTCGGCGGCCTCGATGTATTGTGGCACGGGCGGCTGCAACATCGTGGTGCTGGCCGGCGGCGGGGCGCATCGCTTCCTGGTGAAGGACTGGCGGATCATCGACTGGGGCCCGGACCGGATCCTGCTCACCGCCGTGCACGGCGCCAATTGCGAGGGCACGAATCTGCGCCGCTGCTACGAGGCATTGGTCTGGAGCGAGGACGCCTTCCGCTCGGTCCGCCCGCCGCTGGAGTGACTGGCGGGCGGCCTCGTCTGCCGCCGCCTCGCGCCCGCGCCCACCCACGTCATTGTGGGCATTGCGTAAAGAACATTATGTGAACAATTACGTTGCAGCGTGCAAGCGTTCTGGAGGCGCGACGGGTCGGTGCGGGGCGCTGAAACGGGCTCGGTTTTGATTGTTTAACGAGTTAATTTACTCACGAAACGGCCCTCACGGCGCAGGCATCCTGACCGGGAGCGCATACGTCTCGCCCCAGTCATAGAGGCTCCGGAGGGCGGGCAGAAGGCTGCGCCCCTTGGGGGTCAGGCTGTACTCCACCCGCGGCGGGACCTCGGCGAAGACCTCGCGGTGCAGGAGCCCGTCCGCCTCGAGTTCGCGGAGCTGGTTGGTGAGCATCCGCTGGGAGATCTTGGGAAAGAGCCGGCCGAGCTCGTTGAAGCGCCGGGTCTGCTCGCCGCAGCGGAACAGGATCGAGCCTTTCCACTTGCCGCCGATGAGGTCGAGCGCGGCCTCGATCGGGCAGTCGCCGTATTCGGCATGTCGCTGCTTACGGGTCATCGCCGCTCCCCCAATAGTGAACAATAGAACCCTATATGCGGGATTCCTGCGTACTTCCCAAGCCTTCGGCGCGGGGCGATATGAGGCGCATCCGAACCCCCGCAGAAGGACGAACCGCCATGACCGACCCGATCACCGGAGCCTCGCCCGAGATCTTCTGGCTCGCCGCGACCGCGCTTGCCACCGCCCTCATGTGGGTGCCGCATATCCTCTGGCTCGTGGGCCACAAGGGGCTCTTCGGCGCGCTGATGGATGGCGAGCACGATATCGACTACACCGCGCCCTGGGCGGCGCGGGCCCATCGCGCGCATCTCAACGCCATTGAAAACCTTGCGGTTTTCGCCGCGGCGGTGCTGGCGGTGGAGCTGGCGGGCGCGAACAGCGCGGCCACGGCGACGGCGGCCGGGGCGTTCTTCTTCGTGCGCGTCGCGCATTTCGCGGTCTACTGCGCGGGCCTGCCGCTGGTGCGCACGGTGCTGTTCTTCGTGGGCGTGGCCTGCCAGGTCGCGCTGGCGCTCGCCGCCATCTCCGCGGCCTGATCGCCCGGGCTGAGACAAGGCGCCGAAACCTGGGCGGCCGGCTCAGCCGATCGAGGCCGCGGAGATGGCGGCGAGCGCCAGCGCGACCTGGCAGGCCACGCCCACGAAGAACAGCACCGTGCGCACCAG
>JBCBWF010000420.1:0-4387 GCA_039817245.1 Pseudomonadota bacterium
GCGCCTCCAGCGCCTCGCGCCCCCGCGCATCCAGCGCCTCGCGCCCCCGCGCGGCCCGCGCGCCGAGCGCCGGCTCCGTCCGCGCCGCCGCATGCGCGCGCTCGCGCCAGTCGCCCGTGGGCGTCGCGGGGCCGAGCCGGGCGGAGCGGCTCTGCGCCTCCGCCTCCTCCGCATCGGCCGCCACCTCCGCCACGCGCCCGCCGAGCACCGCGGCCATCCCGGCCGCCTCCATCAGCGAGCCGACCATCCAGCCGATGAGCCGCCGCCCCTCCGCCATGGTCACGCCCAGCGCCAGCGCGGCGAGCGCAAGCGTCGCCGCTCCGGTCGCCACCGTGAGGGCATTGAGCGCCTCCAGCGGCGGAAAGGGCAACGAGTTCAGCAGCACGGCGCCCCCCCGGTCGCCCAGCAACCCGCCGAGCCCCGAGGTCACCTGCCACCCGTCCCAGGGCCGGTGCAGCGAGGCGAAAATGGCAAAGACCCCGATCGCCGGCGGCATCGTGATCAGCCGGCCCCAGAATCGCTCGTCCCCGCGCCCGGTCGCCAGCCGCCAGCCCCACACGCCGAACAGCGCCACGAGCCCCCAGGAGGCCACCCCCAGCGCCCGCACCAGCGTGTCCGCGATCATCGCCCCCGGCGCGCCGAGCCAGTTGGAGGGCGCCTGCGGCGTCGCTGTCAGAAAGCTCGGATCCGCCGCGTTGTAGCTCGCCAGCGCCAGCGCCAGGCCCAGCGCCAGCAGCGCCGCGCCATAGCCTGCGATCCGGGCCGTGAGCGTGCCGAGCCACCGCACGACGGGGTTGCCGGACAGCTCGTCCAGCCCCCTGTTCCCACCGGTCTCATCCCAGAAAAGCGCCATCGCCGTCAGCCCCGATCAAACCCGCAATCCAACACGTCGTCATACGCTCCAGGGCCGGCGGTCCGGCCCCGGCACCCCGCCGCGTCCGCCCCGCCTAGCCGAGCACGGCGCGCACCGCGCCGAGCCCTCGCCTCACATCCTCCGCCGGCGCCACCAGCGCCAGGCGCAGATAGTCCGCGCCGGGGTTGCCCCCGCCCAGCGCCGCCGGCGTCTCGCGCGACAGATACGCCCCCGGCAGCGCCTTCACGCCCGCCTCGCGCCAGAGCCGCAGCGCGGCCGCCTCGCCATCCGCCACCCGCAGCCACAGGAAAAACCCGGCCTCGGGCGAGCGGTAGCCGGGCAGGTTGCCCAGCTCCTCATCCGCAATGGCGAACTTTTGCGCATAGAGCGCGCGGTTCGCCTCCACATGCGCCTCGTCCCCCCAGCAGGCCGCGGCGGCATGCTGGGCCGGAATCGGCATGGGCGCGCCGGCATAGGATCGAAGCTGCAACAGCTTCGCCCGCGCCGCCTTGCCCGTGACCAGAAAGCCCGAGCGCAGCCCCGCCAGGTTCGAGCGCTTCGAGAGTGAATGAAAGGCGACAAGTCGCTCCGGGTCCAGCCCTTCTTCGCTCGCCACCTCCAGCGCGCCGGTCGGCGGGGCCTCGCGCCAGATCTCCGAATAGCACTCGTCGGCGAAGACCCGGAAATCATGCTTGTCCGCCAAGGCGAAAAGGGCGCGCCAGTACCCGGCATCCGCCACCGCGCCCTGCGGATTGGAGGGCGCGCAGATGTACACAATCGCCGTGCGATCGAGCAGCGCGGCAGGAAGTGCCCCAAAATGGGGCAGGTGCCCCGTTTCCTCGGTGGCCGGCACATAGACAGGCTCTGCCCCGGCCGCGAGCGCGGCCACCGCGTAGCACTGGTAGAACGGGTTCGGCAGCAGCACCGCGGGGCGCGCGCCGCCCTTCTCCTCGGGGCAGAGCGCGAGGCAGGCGTTGAAGAGCCCTTCGCGCGTGCCGTTCAGCGGCAGGATCTGCGTCTCGGGGTCGCGATAGGCCTCCGCGGCGCCGTAGCGGCGGCCGAGCCAGGCCGAACAGGCCTCCCGCAGCGCGCTAACCCCCTCATTCGGTGGGTATTTCGAGAGCGTCGCGGCATGCTCCGCCATGACGGGCATGACAAAGTCAGGCACCGCGTGCTGCGGCTCCCCGATCGACATGGCGATCTCCGGTCCCCCCGGTTCCGTCCCCGCCAGGAGGCGGCGCAGACGCGGGAAGGCATATTCCGGGAGATCCGCAAAACGGGCCGGAAACTGCATCGATATGTCCTCACTGCGGAGCGTCTCTGCACCCTCGCACGGAACAAGCTAGCGCAGCGCGCCGGGCGGGGCTACCGGGCATGTTGCACAATCGCATCCGCCCGCCCCGGGTGGAATGCGCCGTGGGCAATATGCCACGCGCCGCCCCGGGGCGTAGCGGGCCCGGCGCTCCCCCGGGCACGCCCGCAAAAAGCCGCCTCAGGCCAGCGCGCGCTCCACCGCATGGCCCGCCGCCAGCAGCCGCGCCTCCGAGCCCGGCGGGCCCACCAGCATCAACCCGGCCATCGCGGTTCTGGTCGGCAGCGTGATCGCGGCCAGGCCCAGCAGGTTCCCGATCCGCGTGTTCCTGAGCGCCATGAGGTTGCGCTCGGTGTAGTACTCCTCGTCCGCCATCAACTGCGCCACCGGCGGCGCCGCGATCGGCACCGCGGGCATCACCAGCAGCCCGTCCGCCTCGACCGCCGCCACCACGCGGTCGCGGATCCGCAGGAACTCGGCCATCGCCCGTGCATTCGCCGCCGCGCTGATCTTGGCGCCGCTGCGGAACCGCGTCTCGATCGGGGGGAACATCACGCCGGGATTGGCCTCGATGGTCTCGCCCCAGTCCTGCCAGCCCTCGTAGTTCACCACCGCCGAATGCTCCGCGGCCACCGCCAGCGTCTCGGCCATCGCCGGCATCGGGCCGCGGGCGATCCGCGCGCCCGCAGCGCTCAGCGCGCCGAGCGCCGCCTCGAAGCCCTCCGCGATCTCCACATCCATCCCCTCGACCACCAGGGTCTCCGGCTGGAACAGCACAAGCCCCGCGGGATCCCCCTCCCCCAGCGCCGGCACCGGCCCCTCGGTCAGCATCGCGAAGCCCAGCGCCGCATCCTCCACCGTGTGCGCCAGCGGGCCCACCGTGTCGAGCGAGCGCGCCAGCGGCAGCGCGCCGTCGCAGGGGATCAGCCCCGCCGTCGTCTTCAGCCCCACCAGGTTGTTCCAGGCCGCCGGGATGCGCACCGACCCGCCGGTGTCCGACCCGATCGCCAGCGGCGCCAGGCCAAAGGCCAGCGAGGCCGCCGCGCCCGAGCTCGATCCCCCCGGCGCCAGCGTCAGCCCGTGCCGGTTCGGCGAGGTCGCCGCCATCGGGTTCACCCCCAGCCCCGAGAAAGCCAGCTCCGAGAGATGCGTCTTGCCGAGGCACACCGTCCCCGCCGCCGTCCCGCGCCGCACCACCTCCGCATCGCGCTCCGGCACCCGGCCCGCCAGCATCCGCGAGCCGCCCTCCGTCGCCACGCCCGCGGTGTCGAACAGGTCCTTCCAGCTCACGCACACCCCGTCCAGCGGACCGAGGCTGCGGCCGTCGCGCGCCCGTGCCCGCGCCGCTTCCGCCTCCGCCAGCGCCCGCGCCCGCGTGGTCCGCGCATAGATCCGCGCCCCCTCCGCATGCGCCTCGATCGCCGCCAGATACGCCTCCGCCTGCGCCACCGGGTCCAGCCTGCCCGCCGCGATCGCCCGGCCCTGCTCCGCCGCGCTCAGCGCCAGCGACCCTTCCGCCTTGCCGTCCATGTCGCACTCCCCGCGTCCGCTTCGTCTCATGGACAATCGGAGGGCGAGCCGCATAAGTCAAAGCCGTGGGCCGGTTGCAGGCCCCGCAAGGGGGACGCGATGAGCGGCGAGACGATCGAGGTGGATGTGGCCGTAGCAGGCGGCGGGCTGGTCGGCCCGGCGCTGGCGCTCGCCCTCGCGCGCGCGGGCCTCCGCACCGCCGTCATCGACCGCCTGCCCCTCGAGACCCGCGCCGATCCCGGCTTCGACGGGCGCGCCTACGCCATCGCCCTCGGCAGCGCGCGCGTCCTCGGCGCCCTCGGCCTCTGGCCCGCGCTCGAGCGCGCCGCCCAGCCGATCCGCGACATCCGCGTCTGCGAAGGCCCGCCGCGCCAGCCGCCCGCCGGGCTCCATTTCGACCCCCGCGCCATCGACGAGGGCCGCGTCGGCTGGATCCTCGAGGACCGCCACCTCCGCGGCGCCCTCCTGGCCGCCATGGCCGAGCCGCCCGGGCTCGCCCATATCGGCGGCACCGCCGTCGCCGGCCTCGCGGCGGAGGCCGGGCGCACCCGCCTCACCCTGGAGAGCGGCGCCACCGTCAGCGCCAGCCTCGCGGTCGCGGCCGATGGCCGGCGCTCGCCGGTCGCGGCCCTCGGCGGCATCGGCTACCAGGCGCTCGCCTACCGCCAGAGCGGCCTCGTGGCGGCCATCGA
>JBCBWF010000425.1:0-4320 GCA_039817245.1 Pseudomonadota bacterium
ATCCGGTCGGCGAGGGGCGTTCGGGCACGGTGGAGATCGGCGTGTCCGAGCACGGCCTGCCGGGGCCCGGCGGCCCGCAGGACGCCGGCGAGGAGGGCGCGCGCGGCGATGGCGCAAGCTCCGGCGCCATCGCGCTCTCGCTCACGCGCCGCATGGTGGAGAGCGAGGGCGGCATCTTCGAGCGCCGGGTGAGCGGCGACGGGGCGGAGGTGGTGACGCTCGCCCGCTTCGACGTCTGGTCCGGCACCCCGGCGGAGGGCGGCCGCGCGCCGGACCCCGCCGGGCGGGACACGCAGCCAGCCGCTGCGCCCGCGAGCACCGCGGCCGATCCGGCCGGCGCCGACTCCGCCATGGCCGAAGCCTCGCTGCAGCGCATCGCGCGCAACTAGGCCGCCCGACCCTCCGCCCACTGGCCACGCGCCCCCGCGCAGGCTAATCCGACGGCTGCGGCGCGCACCGGACCCCGTGCACGCGCCGCGAGGACGGGCACAGGACGGGCATAGGACGGGCGGGGGCCGGGCAGAGAGGATCGTGCAGCCGTGCGGGACCGGACAGCAGGCGCCGCGTCGCCTGACCAAAGCGCCCATCTCCTGCTGAGGGGCGAGGCGGAGACCGAGCGGCTCGGCCGCGCCCTCGCCCGAAGCCTGCGGACGGGCGATCTCGTTGCGCTTTCCGGCGGGCTCGGCGCCGGCAAATCGGCCCTCGCGCGCGCCGTCATCCGTGCGCGCCTCGGCCGGCCCGACGCCGAGGTGCCCTCGCCCAGCTACACGCTCGTCAATGTCTACGAAACCCCGGCCGGGGCGCTCTGGCATGCGGATCTCTACCGCCTCGGCGACCCGTCCGAATGCGACGAACTCGGGCTGGACGAGGGCTTCGCGAGCGCCGTCACACTTCTCGAATGGCCCGAGCGGCTGGGCGGCGCGCTGCCCGGGCGCCGGCTCGACATCGCCCTCGCGGTCGCGGGCGAGGAGGACCGCCGCGCAGTGCTGACCAGTCGCGGCGCCGGCTGGCCCCCGCTCGCCGAGCTCCTCGCCGGCGCCGGCCTCGAGCCCGCGGGCCTCGCGGTGCCGGGCGGATGAGCCAGCCCGCGCCCCCCGCAGCGGCCGATCCCCGCCTGCGCGCCGAGGAGATCGCGCGCTTTCTCGCCGCCGCCGGGCTCGGCGGCGCCGCGCTGGCCCCGCTCGCCGGGGACGCCTCGCCTCGGCGCTACCACCGGCTCGGCACGGCCGGTGAGCCCCGCGTGCTAATGGACGCGCCGCCCCAGAGCGCCGGCAGCATGGCGCCCTTCGTCGCGGTTACCGACTGGTTGCGCGCGCGCGGCCTCTCCGCGCCGCGGATCGATGCGGCCGATCTCGATGCCGGGCTTCTGCTCCTCGAAGACCTCGGCGATGACCTCTACGCTCAACTCCTCGCCCGCGGCGCTGCGGAGGAGACAGCACTCTACGCCGCCGCGATCGACCTCCTCGCGCATCTCGCGGAGGCCGGCGACGGCAGCGCGCCCGCGGGGATCGCGCCCTACGATATGGCCGCGCTCGAGCAGGAGGCCCGCCTGGTTACCGACTGGTACGCCCCCGGCGCCGGGCGCCCGCCCGCGGCGCAGGAGACCGAGGCGTTCCTCGCCACCCTGCGTGCCGCCCTGTCGGAATCCGCCGAGGCGCGGGCCGTCACGGTCCTGCGTGACTATCACGCCGAGAACCTGCTCTGGCTGCCCGCCCGGCCGGGCCATGCGCGCGTCGGCCTGCTCGATTATCAGGATGCGCTCCTCGGGCACCCGGCCTACGACCTTGTCTCGCTCCTCGAGGATGCGCGGCGCGACACTTCGGACGCGCTGCAGGCCGCCATGCTGGCGCGCTATCTGGACCGTGCCGGCCTCGCGGGCCCGGAGGCGGAGGCCTTCCGCGCCGCCTATGCCGCCCTCGGCGCGCAGCGCAACCTCAAGATCGTCGGCATCTTCGCCCGGCTGGCGCTGCGCGACGGCAAGCCGCGATACCTCGCGCTGATCCCGCGGGTCTGGGGCCATCTCCAGCGCGACCTCGCCCACCCCGCGCTCGCGCCGCTCGCGGCGGCTGTCTCCCGGCTGCTCCCCGCTCCGGAGCCCGCGGTGCTAGCGCGCATCGCGGCGGGGGCGGGGGCGGCGGGGGCGGCGGGGGCGGCGCGCCCATGAGCCCGGTGCCGCCCCGGCCGCGCCCGATCGAGGCGGCGATGGTGCTGGCCGCCGGGCGCGGCACGCGCATGCGCCCGCTGACCGAGCGCATGCCGAAGGCGCTGGTCCGCGTCGCCGGGCACACGCTGGTCGACCGCGCGCTCGACCGCGTGGCCGCCGCCGGCATCGCCCGCGCGGTCGTCAACATCCACCATTTCGCGCCGATGCTGGCCGCGCATCTCGCCGGGCGCGCCGGCCCGCCTGCGATCGCGCTGTCGGACGAGACGGAGGCGCTGCTCGAAACCGGCGGTGGCGTGCGCCGGGCGCTGCCGCTCCTCGGCCCCGCGCCGTTCCTGGTGCTCAATGCCGATGCGGTCTTCGCCGGTCCGGATCCGCTCGGCCCCCTTCTCGCTGCCTGGGACCCGGCGCGGATGGACGCGCTCATGCTCCTCGTCCCGCGCAGCGCGACACGGGGCTACACCCGCCCGGGCGACTTTCTGCTCTCGGCCGAGGGGGCCGTGCCGGAGCGGCGCGGGGCGCGGGAGACGGCGCCGCTCGTCTACAGCGGCGCGCAGGTGCTGGCCCCGGGCGCACTCGATGGCACGCCCGAGGGCGCCTTCTCGCTCAACCCGGTCTGGGACCGCCTGATCGACGCGGGCCGCCTCGCCGCTGTCACCTATCCCGGCCTCTGGGCCGATGTGGGCACGCCCGCGGGCATCGCGGAGGCGGAGGCCGCGCTCGCGGAGGCCGAAGCGGGCGGGCCGCCGGTGTGAGCGCGCTCGCCCCCCCCGCTGCGCGCCCCGCCGTCTTCGCCATCCCGCCCGGCGAGGACTACGCGGCGCGCTTCGCCGAGGGGCTCGCCGCCCGGCTGCCGGACGACCGCCCCGAAGCCGCGGCCGAGGCCGTCGTCTACGTCAACACCCGCCGCGCGCTCCGGACGCTCGAGGACGCGCTCGCCCGGCGCCATGGCGCGAAGGCCGCCGCGATCCTGCCCCGCCTCGCGGTGCTGGACGAGATCGGCACCGACCCGCTCGCCGCCGCCGAGGCCGAAGCGCTGCCGCCCGCGGGCAACCCGCTGCGTCGCCGCCTCGCCATCACCCGGCTGGTGGAGGGCTGGCTGGCGCGCGACGGCCTCGCGGCCCCTGCGGCGGCCCCGGAGCTCGCCGACAGCCTCGCGGGCCTCATCGACCTCCTCGACGAGGAGGGGGTGGCGGACAGCGCCCTCGACGCCCTCGTGCCGGATGCGATGGCCGAGCACTGGCAGAAGGCGCGCGATCTTCTCGCCCTGGTCCGCGCGCGCTGGCCGGCGATCCGCGCGGAGAGCGAGGCCGACGCGCTCGACCCCGCCGCCCGCGCGCGCGCGGCGATCGCCCGCCAATGCACCGCCTGGGCCGCGGCCCCCCCGCAGACGCCCGTCATCGTGGCCGCCTCCACGGGCTCTCGCGCCGGGGCGGCGGCGCTGATGGCGGCGGTGGCGCGGCTGCCGCGGGGCGCGCTCGTGCTCCCCGGCTTCGATGCGGAGGCCGCGGCGGATATCTGGCCGTCGGTCAGCGCCGAGCACCCGTACGGGCCCTTCCGCCGGCTCTTCGAGGCGCTGGGGATCGGGCCGGCCGATGTGCGGCCCTGGCTGGGGGATGCCGCGCCGAGCCCGCGCCGCCGGCTCCTCGCCGAGGCGCTGCGCCCCGCGCCCGTCACCGATGCCTGGATTGCCGGGCGGGCCGGCATCGCCGCGCTGGCCGCGGAGGCGACGGCCGGCCTCTCGCTGATCGAGGCGCCCCACCCGCGCGCCGAGGCGGCTGCCATCGCGCTCGCCATGCGCGAGGCGCTGGAGCGGCCCGGCCGCCGCGTCGCCCTCGTCACGCGCGACGCCACGCTGGCCCGCCGGGTGAGCGCGGAGCTCGCCCGCTTCGGCGTGCTGGCGGACGATTCGCTCGGCCGGCCGCTCTCGGTCTCGCCCGCCGGCAGCCTCCTCCGCCTCACCCTCGCCGCGGCCCGTGCGGCCGGCGCGGAACCCGTGCCGCTCGCCGCCCTTCTCGCCCATCCGCTCTGCCGGGCGGGGCGGTCGCGGGGGGCGCATCTGGCCCTTGCGCGCGCCGCGGTGGGGGATTTCGAGGCGGCGCACACGATCCTGTCGGGGGAGACCGGCGTTCAGATCAGCAATACCGAACGCGTTGTTC
>JBCBWF010000137.1:0-11461 GCA_039817245.1 Pseudomonadota bacterium
GTCCAGCACCGCCTCGAGCGCGAGCATGGTCTTGCGTGAAAGCCGTATCATTCCCGTCTCCTGGCCGCTGCCGCGCCGGCCGCCTGCTCAAGTCCCGCCGGTCGAGCCGAAGCCGCCTGCGCCGCGCGCCGTGTCCTCCAGCACCGTCACCTCGCGCAGCGCCGCCGCCGCATAGGCCGCGAGCACGAGCTGCGCGATCCGCGCGCCATGCTCCAGCGTGAAGGTCTCCGCGCCGAGATTGATCAGCGGCACCTTCACCTCGCCCCGATAGTCGCTGTCGATGGTGCCGGGGCTGTTGAGCACCGTGATGCCGTGGCGCGCCGCCAGCCCGGAGCGCGGCCGCACCTGCCCCTCGAAGCCCGCCGGGATCGCGAAGGCCAGCCCCGTCGGCACCAGCACGCGCCCGAGCGCGGGCAGCACGATCCCGCGGGCGCGGTCCGCCTTCGGCAGGCAGGCGCGCAGATCCATCCCGGCCGCGCCCGCGGTCTCGTAGCGCGGCAGGGGCAGGTCCGGGTCGTGATCCGCCAGCCGGCAGACCGCGAGCGTGAGCTCCGCCGCCCCCGTCATGGCTCGTGCCCCTCGTTGAGCGCCAGCGCGATCCGTGCGGCCAGCCGCTTGGCCACCTCCGTCTTCGCCGCCCGCGGCCAGGTCTCGGCGCCCGCCTCGCTCACCAGGGTCACCGCGTTCTCCCGCCCGCCCATGATCCCGGTCTCGGGGCGCACATCATTGGCCACGATCCAGTCGCAGCCCTTGCGCAGCCGCTTGGCGGTGGCGTTCTGGATCACGTCGTTGGTCTCCGCGGCGAAGCCCACCACCAGCCCCGGCCGGCGCCCCTGCGGCAGCTGCGAGACCGTGCGCAGGATGTCCGGGTTCTCCGAGAGCCGCAGCTCCGGCGGCTTGCCGTTGCCGGTCTTCTTGATCTTGGCGTCCGCGGCGCTCTCCACGCGCCAGTCCGCCACCGCCGCGGCGAACACCGCGGCCTCGGCGGGCAGCGAGGCCTCCACCGCCGCCAGCATCTCGCGCGCACTCTCCACGCGGTGGATCTCCACACCCCAGGGATCCGCCGCCGTCGCCGGCCCGGTGATGAAGATCACCTCCGCCCCCAGCACCGACAGCGCCTCGGCGATCGCGGTGCCCTGCGCGCCGGAGGAGCGGTTGGCGATGTACCGCACCGGATCGATCGGCTCATGGGTCGGCCCGGAGGTCACGATCACCCGCCGCCCCTTCAGCGGCCCGCGATCGCGCAGCTCGCGCAGGATGGCGCCCAGGATCTCCTGCGGCTCCGCCATCCGCCCGGGCCCGTATTCCCCGCAGGCCATGTCCCCGTCATTCGGCCCGATCACCGCCACCCCGTCGCGGCGCAGCTGCGCGAGGTTGCGCTGCGTCGCCGGGTGCTGCCACATCCGCACATTCATCGCCGGCGCGATCAGCACCGGCGTGTCGGTCGCCAGCAGCAGCGTGGAGGCCAGGTCGTCCGCCAGCCCCGCCGCCATCTTGGCCATGAGGTCCGCGGTCGCCGGCGCGACGACGACGAGATCGGCGACGCGCGAGAGCTGGATGTGCCCCATCTCCGCCTCGTCCGTCAGATCCCAGAGATCGGTATGAACCTTCGTGCCCGCCAGGCTCGAGACCGACAGCGGCGTGACGAACTCATGCCCAGCCCGCGTCAGAACCGGCGTCACGGCGCTGCCCGCCTTCTGGATCAGCCGGATCAGCTCGAGCGACTTGTAGGCGGCGATCCCGCCCCCGATGATCAGCAGGATACGTTTGCCTTCGAGCGACGAATCCACGAGCGGGCCTCCCCTCCGGCGCAATCCTCGGCGCATCCGCGCCCTTCTGCCGGTTTACCGCTTTTGGCCTGTGAAACGCGCGACTGCAAGCCGCAAAGGCGGCAGGCTGCCTTGCGGCCGCGCTGGACCGGCGGGGGCAGCCGGCCGGCCTGACCAATCGCCGCAGCCGCGCGCCTTCTTTGTGGCCCGCCGCGCGGTTCGTGTATCCTCCGCATAAATCGATTTTTCAGGGAGATGGTCATGGCGAAGTGGGGCGATCCGGAGCAGGGCACCTCCGGGGGCGTGGTCACCTGGAGCCTCGCGGGCGGCGGGCTCGACCTCTCCACCAACAACTTCCCCGGCGCCACGGTCTCGACCGACCCGTTCGAGCTCTACGGCATCGATGTCGCCCCCTTCATCGCCGAGGCCTTCGACGAGTGGTCCTCCGTCGCGGATATCGACTTCGTGCAGGTCCCCGATGGCGGCGGCGCCTCGGGCGTCGGCGCCGAGGGCCAGATCCGCATCTTCTTCGGCTTCTTCGCCGGCGGCGCCATCGGCTACGCGCAGATCCCCTTCGGCGACGCGCCGGCGAGCGGGGACATCCTGATCCGCGCGGTCTCCAACTTCTTCGACCCCGAGACGGGCGAGCCGCTCGACATCTTCGAGTTCATCGTCAAGCACGAGATCGGCCACGCCATCAACATCCCCCACATCATCGCGGAGGAGGCGGTGATGTCCGCGAGCGGCGCCATCGGCCCGCTCCGCCAGCCGGATATCGACGCGGTGCAGGCCATCTACGGCCCCGCCAATCCCGACCCCGCCCAGTATGTCTTCGATCCCGACCGCACCGATTTCGTCATGCTCGACGCGCCGGAGGGCATCGAGGTGCTCGGCAACGCGCTGGACAACACCATCGAGGGCAGCGACGCGGGCGAGCGGCTGATGGGCGCGGAGGGCGTGGACCGGCTCTTCGGCAACGGGGGCGACGACCGGCTGGAAGGCGGCCCGGGCGACGACCGTCTGTACCCCGGCCCGGGCGAGGACAGCGTCTCGGGCGGCGAGGGCTACGATACCGCCAGCATCGCCGGCGCCTACGATCCCGCCCGCGTCAGCATCGGGCCGGACAGCACCACCGTCACCGGCCCCGATGGCAGCGCCACCGTCTCGGGCGTCGAGCGCCTCGGCTTCGACAACGGCGTCCTCGCGCTCGAAGGCGAGACCGGCGCGCTCGGCACCGTCACCGCCCTCTATCTCAGCATCCTCGGCCGCGCGCCGGACGGGGGCGTGCTGTTCTGGCAGGAGGCCCTGGTCGACGGCGCCCCCCTCGACATCGTCGCCGGCGCCTTCGTCGACAGCCTCGAGTTCGCCGAGAGCGGCGGCGCGGGGCTGGACGACGCGGCCTTCGTCGACCTTCTCTACCTCAACCTGCAGGGCAACACCGACGACGCCGAGGGCATCGCCTTCTGGCGCGGCGCCCTCGAGGACGGGCTCGACCGGGGCCGCATGGCCGCCCTCTTCGCAGAGACCGCGGAGGCCACTGCCGAGGCGGAGGCGCTCATCGCCGAGGGCCTCTTCATCGAGGGGGTCGCCGAGTTCGGTTGAGCCGGCCTCAGCCGAAGATCAGGAACAGCGCCGTCGCCACCGCGGCCCCGATCAGAAAGGCCAGCGCCACCGGCCGGCTCGGCCCGACGCCGGGGAACTGCCGGATCGCTATGTTCACCGGGCCGCGCAGCCGCTTCAGCCGCGCCTCCTCGGCCAGCATCACCAGCTCCTCCGCCGCCCCCGGCAGCCGGGGGCCGAGCCGCATCAGCACCTGCACCGTCTCGCCGAGATCGCGCAGCGCCTGGCGCGGGCCCAGCCGGTCGCGCACGAAGCCCTCCACCACCGGCCCTGCCGCCTCCCAGATGTTGCAGCGCGGATCGAGCGAGCGCGCTACGCCCTCCACCACCACCATGGTCCGCTGCAACAGGATCAACTCCGTGCGCGTCTCCATCCCGAAGCGCTCGGTGGTCTCCAGCAGGTAGGCAAGCAGCCGCGCCATGGAGATCCGGCTCACATCCTGCCCGAAGATCGGCTCCGCGATCGCCCGCAGCGCCAGCGAGAACTCCTCCACGTCGCGATCCGCCGGCACATAGCCCGCCTCGATATGCACCTCCGCCACGCGCCGGTAGTCGCGCGTCAGGAACCCGAAGATGATCTCCGCGAAGTGCCGCCGGTCGATGGGGTCGAGCCGCCCCATGATCCCGAAATCGAGCGCGATGATGGTCCCGTCGCTGCGCATCCGCAGATTGCCCTGGTGCATATCCGCGTGGAAGAACCCGTCGCGCAGCGCATGGCTGAGGAAGGTGCCGATCAGCCGATGGCCGAGCGCGGGCAGGTCCAGCCCCTCCGCCGCCAGCAGCTCCGGATCGAGCGCCAGCCCCTCCACCCATTCCAGCGTCAGCACCCGCCGCCCGGTGCCGTCCCAGAACACCTCCGGCACGTAGAAGAGCGGGTCGTTCTTGGTGTTGTCGCGGAACTGGCTCGCCGAGGCCGCCTCCAGCCGCAGGTCCAGCTCGGTCAGCACCACGCTCTCGAAATGTGCCACCACCGCGCTGGGGCGCAGCCGCCGCGTGAAGGGCGCGATCACCTCCACCGTGCGCGCGATGAAGTAGAAGGCGCCGATGTCGCGCCGGAACTGCGCGCGCACATTGGGCCGCAGCACCTTCACCGCCACCCGGCGCCCGGTGGGCTTCCAGATCGCGGGGTGCACCTGCGCGATGGAGGCCGCGGCCACCGGCTCGCCCAGATCCTCCAGGAGCTCCCAGACCGCGGGCCCGAGCTCCTCCTCCAGCACCTTGCGCGCCTCGGCCATCGGAAACGGCGTCAGCCGGTCCTGCAGCACGCGCAGCTGGCGCGCGATCACCGGGCCCACGATATCGGGCCGCGTCGACAGGATCTGGCCGAATTTCACATAGGCCGGGCCCATCGCCTGGCAGGCCCGCGCCACCGGCGGCAGCGAGGCGTCGCCCGCCGCGCCGAACAGCCCCAGCACCCGGCTCACCGCGCGCACCGGTACCGCCACCGACCGCGGCACATCGAGCGAGACGAGGATCTCGCCCAGCGCCCCGGTCCGCTCGAAGGTCGCCGCGGTGCGCAGGAGCCGCCACAGATGCGAGGGCGCGCTCAGCATGGCCCGCTCAGAGCCGCCAGCCCGAATGCGCCGCCGCCACGCCGAGCGTGTAGTTGCGGTGGCGCACCTGCCCGAAGCCCGCCGCGCGGATCATCTCGGCAAAGCGCTCCTGATCCGGGAACTTGCGGATCGATTCCACCAGATACTGATAGCTCTCCCGGTCCCCGGTCACCGCCCGGCCCATCGCGGGGATCACGTTGAACGAATAGGTGTCGTAGGCCGCGCGCAGCAGCGGCACGGGAACGCGGCTGAACTCCAGGCACAGAAAGCGCCCGCCGGGCTTCAGCACCCGGTACGCCTCCGCCAGCGCCGCCTCCACGCGCGTGACGTTCCGGATCCCGAAGGCGATCGTGTAGGCGTCGAAGCTCCGGTCCTCGAAGGGCAGCTCCATCGCATCGCCCACCACCCAGTCGAGCTGGCCCGCCAGCGTGCCGGGCGCGCGCCGCTGGCCCTCCTCCAGCATCGCCGCGGTCAGGTCGCACACCGTCACCCGCCCCGTGCCCCGCAGCCGCCGCGCGATGCGGAAGGCGATATCGCCCGTGCCGCCCGCCACATCCAGCACATGCCAGCCCGGCCGCGGCGCCAGCCAGTCCACCATCGCGTCCTTCCAGAGGCGGTGGATGCCGGCCGACATCAGGTCGTTCATCAGGTCGTAGCGCGCCGCCACCGAGGAGAAGACGCCATGCACCCGCCCGGCCTTCTCGGCCTCCGGGATCTCCTCGTTGCCGAAATGCGTGACGGGCTCCGCGCCCGGAGAGGGTTTCTCGCTCATGGCGCGGAAGCTAGCGCGCCGTTCGGAATCCCGCTACCGCTTCCCGCCGCCGATTGCATGCGGCAACTTGGACGGCCAGGGCGCGCCCGGCGCCCGCGGAAGGAGAGCGCATGCCGGAGCTGCCGGAAGTGGAGACAGTGCGGCGCGGGCTCATGCCCGTGCTCGAGGGCGCGCGCCTCGCCCGCGTGGAGCAGCGCCGCGCCGATCTGCGCTGGCCCCTGCCCGAGCGCTTCGGCGAGCGGCTTTCCGGGCGCTGCGTCGCCCGGCTCGACCGGCGCTCCAAGTTCATCCTCGCCGCCCTCGAGCCAGAACCCGGCCGCGCGCCCGCCGAGACCTGGATCATCCATCTCGGCATGACCGGGCGCGTCCTCGTCGGCCTCAACGGAAGCGCGCCCGATGTGGTCGGCGACTACGTCTACGACACCAATGGCGACGGGCCGCACGACCACCTGCTCTTCGACACCGATACGGGCCACCGGCTCGTCTACAACGATGTCCGCCGCTTCGGCGCGATGGATCTCTGCGCCAGCGATGCGCTCGCCGAGCATCCCTGGCTCGTCCGCCTCGGCCCCGAACCCCTCGGCAACGCCTTCTCCGGCCCGGTGCTGGCCGAGCGCCTCGCGGGCAAGGCGACCCCGATCAAGGCCGCGCTCCTCGACCAGCGCGTCGTCGCGGGCCTCGGCAACATCTATGTCTGCGAGGCGCTCTTCCGCGCCGGCATCCATCCGCGCCGCATCGCCGGCAGCCTGTCGCGCAACCGCGTCGAGCGCCTCGCCGCAGAGATTCGCGCCACGCTCGAGGAGGCCATCGCCGCCGGCGGCTCCAGCCTGCGCGACTATCGCCACGCCGATGGCGAGCTCGGCTATTTCCAGCACGCCTTCCGCGTCTATGGCCGCGAGGGCGAGCCCTGCCTGCGCAGCGGCTGCTCGGGGCGGATCCTGCGCATCGTGCAGTCCGGCCGCTCCAGCTTCTACTGCTCGCGCTGCCAGCGCTGAGCGGCCCGCCCCCCATCCTCTGGCCCGCCTTCGGGCCCGCCGGGGCGCCACGGCATCCCGCCACCCGGGACGCGCCGGCCTTGATTGCGCCCCCACACGTCGTTACACCGCGCCCGGGTCGGCAAAAAAAGCCCCGGGGGAGCGCATGGCCTACGAAAACATCACCGTCGAGCGGCGCGAGCATGTCGCGCTGATCCGCCTCAACCGGCCCTCCGCGATGAACGCGCTGAACTCAGCGCTGATGCGCGAGCTCGGCGAGGCGCTCCTCAAGGCGGATGCGGACCGCGATGTGGGCGCCATCGTCATCACCGGCAACGAGAAGGCCTTCGCTGCGGGCGCGGACATCAAGGAGATGCGCCCTAAGACCTTCGTCGATGTCTATCGCGACGATTTCATCACCGCCGAATGGGAGACGGTGACGCGCGTGCGCAAACCCGTCATCGCCGCGGTCGCCGGCTACGCCCTCGGCGGCGGCTGCGAACTCGCCATGATGTGCGACTTCATCGTGGCGGCGGAGAACGCCAAATTCGGCCAGCCCGAGATCAATCTCGGCGTCATGCCCGGCGCCGGCGGCTCGCAGCGCCTCACCCGCTTCGTCGGCAAGTCCAAGTCGATGGACATGAACCTCACCGGCCGGTTCATGGATGCGCAGGAGGCCGAGCGCTCCGGCCTCGTCAGCCGCCTCTTCCCGGCGGGCAAGCTGGTGGACGAGGCGGTCGCCATCGCCTCCAAGATCGCGGACAAGGGCCCGATCGCCGTCATGGCCACCAAGGAGGCCGTGAACCGCGCCTACGAGACCACGCTCTCCGAGGGCGTGCGCTTCGAGCGGCGCATGTTCCACGCGCTCTT
This sequence comes from Pseudomonadota bacterium, assembly GCA_039817245.1. Classification (GTDB taxonomy): domain Bacteria; phylum Pseudomonadota; class Alphaproteobacteria; order Rhodobacterales; family Rhodobacteraceae; genus Thermohalobaculum. The sequence continues at coordinate 7,558 of JBCBWF010000137.1, forward strand.
CGCCACCGACGATCAGGCCGAGGGCATGGACGCCTTCGCCGAGAAGCGCACCCCGAAATTCAAGGGCGCCTGACGCATCAGCACCGCGCGCGCGGTCTTCGGCAAATCCGTGCCGTGGAGGCGGTTGACGCTGCCTCTGCGATCGGCTAGCTACCGCGGCCTACCGGGAAACGGACGACGGATACACCCTAGATGGCCAATACGCCGCAGGCACGCAAGCGCGTGCGCCAGATCGAAAAGCGGACCGCGGTGAACAAGATGCGCCGCTCCCGCATGCGCAGCTATATCCGCAAGGTCGAGGAGGCCATCTCGGCCGGCGACCAGAAACTCGCGCTGGAGGCGCTGAAGGCGGCGCAGCCGGAGATCATGCGCGGCGCCTCCAAGGGCATTCTCCACCAGAACACCGCCAGCCGGAAAGTCTCCCGGCTGCATCAGCGCATCGCGAAACTGACCGGCTGAGCCGGGCGTTTCTCTACCGCACATTTCCTGTTCCGGATGTGTCGAGCACGCTGCCGCGGTGGCGTGCTTCCTCATGTTTGACATGGTTTCGACACAGAATCGAAATGTTCACTAAAGGTGCTGGTTGCAGCACCTATCGCTTTTGCCCTATCGTTGAGAAAGCGTAGAACGAAGTAGCGAGCGGACTGCCTGTGGCAATCCTGCCGTGCGCTGAAATAAATCCGAAATAATGCGAATCGAACAACGTCGTTAATACGGCGCCCTATTGGCGTGCAACTGATATTTGTTCAAAACTCGACTACCGAATCCGTTGCGGCGAATCTGTGGCTACGGTTAGGCCAAAACTCCTTGGAAGCAGACGGAGGGGCAGTGCATGGGTTCGGGGGCTCGTAGCGTCGATGCGGTGGGACCGGAAGAAGCCTTCCGGCTGCTCGGCGAAGCGCCCGACACGCGGCTCGTGGATGTGCGCACCCGCGCGGAATGGTCCTTCGTGGGCCTGCCGGATCTGAGCCCGATCGGCAAGCAGATCTGGCCGATCGAGTGGACCCGGTTCCCCGATATGGCGCCGAATCCCGCCTTCCTCGACGAATTGCAGGGCCTCATCGCCCGCGATGGCGGGCAGACGCCCCGCCAGATCCTGTTCATCTGCCGCTCCGGCGCGCGCTCGCTCGCCGCCGCCCAGGCGGTTGCAGCCGGGCTCGACGACGCGCCGGGAGACGGCGCCGGCCTCGAGCGATGTACCAACGTGGCCGAAGGGTTCGAGGGGGATCTCGATTCCGACGGCCACCGCGGCCGGATCAACGGCTGGAAGGCCCGCGGTCTGCCGTGGCGACAGAGTTGATGCGTTTCGCGGGCCCACCGCCCGAACCCAGAGTTTACGATAAAGAATAACAGGCAATAATAGCCTGACGGGGGACGATCTATGTTGAACAGCGGTAATGCGCAGACCACTAGGATAGCGATGAACGGGGATGTGGAGCATATCTGGCGAGGAATACTTGCGGCGGTCCGGCGTGAGATCGGGGAAGATGCGACCGATCGATGGCTTTCGCAGGTCCGCCTGGTCTCGCTGAGCCGCGATCTCGCCGTGCTGTCCGCGCCCACGCAGTTCCTGTGCGACTGGGTTGAGCGACAGTTCGGTGACGCCCTGCTGCGCGCTTTCCGCACCGTGGCTCCCAATGTCCGCCGCATCACCGTGCAGCCCACCGAGGACGGCGCCAATCCGGGCCCCGTCCCGCATCCCGTCGCCAGCCCGGCCGCACCCGGCATCCCGCATCGTCCCGTGCCCGCCCGGCCCGCGGCGCGCGCCGAGCCGGAGCGCCCCGTCGCCGCCGTCTCCGAGCCCGGCAGCGCGCTGGAGAGCGCGCCCCTCGACACGCGCTACACCTTCGACAGCTTCATCGTCGGCAAGCCCAACGAGCTCGCCCATGCCGCCGCACGCCGCGTGGCCGAGACGGCGGACGCCACCTTCAACCCCGTCTTCCTCTATGGCGGCGTCGGCCTCGGCAAGACGCATCTGATGCACGCCATCGCCTGGCATCTGCACACCACCCGCCCCGCCTGCCGGGTGCTCTACCTCTCCGCCGAGCAGTTCATGTACCGCTTCGTGCAGGCGCTGCGCTTCCGCGACACCATCACCTTCAAGCAGCAGTTTCGCTCCGTCGACGTGCTGATGGTCGACGACGTGCAGTACATCGCCGGCAAGGACAGCACGCAGGAGGAGTTCTTCCACACCTTCAACGCGCTCGTGGACCAGCAGAAGCAGATCGTGATCTCGGGCGACAACTCGCCGGACCGCATCGAGGGCATGGAGGAGCGCATCCGCTCGCGCCTGCAATGGGGCCTGGTGGTGGATATCCACCCGGCGGATTACGAGCTGCGCCTCGGGATCCTGCAGTCCAAGGCGGAGCAGGCGCTCGCGGCCAATCCCGGCGTCTCGCTCGATCCCAAGGTGCTGGAGATGCTGGCCCACCGGATCAGCTCGAATGTCCGCGTGCTCGAGGGCGCGCTGACCCGCCTCTTCGCCTATGCCTCCTATATCGGCGCGCCGGTCGATCTCGCGATGACCCGCGAATGCCTCGCCGATCTCCTGCGCTCGGCGGAGCGGAAGGTGACCGTCGAGGAGATCAAGCGCCAGGTCGCCGAGCACTACAATCTGCGCATGTCGGACCTCATCTCGCCGCGGCGCCAGCGCACCGTCGCGCGGCCGCGGCAGGTGGCGATGTATCTCGCCAAGACCCTCACCTCGAAGAGCCTGCCCGAGATCGGCCGCAGCTTCGGCGGGCGCGACCACACCACCGTGCTGCACGCCGTCAAGAAGGTGGAGGAGCTGCGCAAGGCCGACGAGCGGCTCGCCGAGGATGTGGAGATCCTGCGCCGCACCCTCGAGGGCTGAGCCCGCCATCCGCGTGCCGTCCCGCCTCTGAGCGCAACGGTTGCGAAAGCCCGCTCCGGCGGGCTTTTCGCTGCGCCCCGGTTCGATTTCAGCCCATTGATCGTGCGGTGCAATCCGATAGGGTGTGCTCCCCGCAACTCACGCCGACCGGGCCCATCCGCCCGCCGGCTCCGACGGACGGATCGCGCATGAGGGTCTCGATCGAGCGCACCCAGCTCTTGAAGGCGATGAGCCGTGCTCAGGGCGTGGTGGAACGGAAGAACACGATCCCCATCCTCGCCAATGTGCTGGTGGAGGCGGAGGGAGGCGAGGTGAGCCTGCGCGCCACCGATCTCGATATCGAGGTGATCGAGCGGCTGCCGGCCATGGTGGAGGTGGCCGGAGCCACCACCGTCAACGCCCAGCTCCTGCACGACATCGTGCGCAAGCTGCCCGAAGGCGCGCAGGTGTCGCTGGCGCTCGACAGCCAGACCGCGCGGCTCACGGTCACGGCCGGGCGCGCGAAATTCGTGCTCGCCACGCTGCCGCGCGAGGATTTCCCGATGATGGCGACCAGCGAGTACCAGGTGAGCTATGCGGCACCTGCGCCCATGCTGCGCCGCCTCTTCGACAAGTCGAAATTCGCCGTCTCCACCGAGGAGACGCGCTACTACCTGAACGGTGTGTTTCTGCATGTGGCCGAGGAGGAGGGCGAGCGCTGCCTTCGCGCCGTCGCGACGGATGGCCACCGGCTTGCCCGCATCGACGCGCCGCTGCCCTCCGGCGCGGCGGACTCTGCCGGCGTCATCGTGCCCCGCAAGACCGTGGGCGAGCTCCGCAAGCTCCTCGACGACGATGAGGCCGATGTGGCGGTGTCGGTCTCCGAGACCAAGATCCGGTTCGCCGTCGGCGCCCTCGTGCTCACCTCCAAGGTGATCGACGGTGCTTTTCCAGACTACACGCGCGTCATCCCCACGGGCAACACCAAGCGCCTCGAGGTGGACGCCAGTGAGTTCGCCCATGCGGTCGACCGCGTCGCCACCGTCAGCCAGGAACGCTCCCGCGCGGTCA
>JBCBWF010000418.1:0-4415 GCA_039817245.1 Pseudomonadota bacterium
ATACGGCACCGGCAACTACGAGAAATGCGCGGACTGCATGGCCCATTGCGGCTATGAGCCGACGGCGGCGAATATCGCGTTCTCGAACCCGCTGAAGATGCTGAAGCTCGCCATCACGGGGCTGCGTACCGAGGGCGCGATGGCCGAGGAGATCGACCTCTCCAAGGCCCGGCCCGCCGAGGAGCACCACGAGCGCATCGTCTCCGAGGAAATGACGCGCCTGCGCAAGATCGCCGCAGAGTAAACGCTTCCCGATCCAGCCCCGAATTCAGCGGCATCGCAGCGCCTTGGCGCTGCGATCCTCTCTGTGCTCCGGCCCCGCCGCCGGCAGGGCCGGAGCCGCCCGTGGCGGGCTTGCTGGTCCTGCGGGCCCGGCCTAGAGCCCGTGGCGGGCGAGGTGGGGAGCGGCGGCGGGGAGGCTGGCGAGCGCGGCGTCGGTGTCGCGCTTGGTGCGCAGGAGGGCCGGGAGGTCCTGCGGGCGCGCAAAAAGGCGCCAGAGGACCGTGAGGATGCGGGGCCGGCCCTCCTCGTCCAGCGCATCGGCCGCGAGGCGGGGCAGGCTGCGCGCGGCCGGATCGGCGACGGCGCGGATGGCGATGGCCGCGAGCCCGGCGCGCGCGGCTGCGCGGGCGACGCGGTGGCTCTCCATGTCGACGGCCGCAGCGCCGGAGGCCACGTGGAGGGCCGCCTTCTCGTGGCGCCCGAGCGCCACGCGCTCGAGCCCGAGGAGCCGCTCCACCGGGCGCGCGCCGAGCGCCGCCGCGAGGCCCTCGGGCCAGGCCAGCGGCCAGTCCTCGCCCGCCTCCGTGACCACACGGGCCGGGGCGAGGAGGGTGCCGGGGGCGAGCGCGGGATCGAGCCCGCCGGCCACGCCGAAGCTCACCAGCACCCGGCAGCCGGCGGCGGCCAGCCGCTCCGCCTCCGCCTCCGCCCGCGCCGGGCGCGCGCCGCTCACCGCCACTGCGAAGCGATCATCCGCGAGCACCGCCGGCCCGAGGGCTGCGCGCTCCATGGCCATGCCGCAGAGAATGCCGACGGGGCGGGGGCGCATCTCGTAGCGCCGGCCCGGCGGGGCCGCCGGCGCCTCCCGGCCCGGCCCGTCGCCCGGCTCCCGGGAGGACATCGCCCCTGCGCGGCGCCGGGGCTCAGATGCCCCAGCGCACCTCGCGGTCGTTGGAGGACATCAGCTTCTCGTAGCGCCCCATCGCCCAGAGCGGGAAGAACGCCGCGTAGCCGTGGTATTTTAGGTAGAAGACCTTCGGGAAGCCGGTGCCGGTGAAATGCGGCTCCTCCCAGCGCGGGCCGGTCTCGTCGCGCGGGGCGGTCGCGAGCCAGTCGATCCCGCGCTTCACCGCGGCACTTTCCACCTCGCCGGCGGACATCAGGCCGAGCACCGCCCAGGCGGTCTGCGAGGGCGTGGACTGCTGGTCGAAGCCCTCGCCCTGCGCCTCGTAGCTCTCCAGCCCCTCGCCCCAGCCGCCATCGAGCCGCTGGGTCGCCTCCAGCCAGGCCACCGCGCGGCGGATATAGGGCTGGCGCATATCCTCGCCCGCGCCCTTCAGCGCCACCAGCGCCGACCAGGTGCCGTAGATGTAGTTCGCCCCCCAGCGGCCGTACCACGACCCGTCCGCCTCCTGGTCCGCCTTGATGAAGGCGATGCCGCGGGCGATGTTGTCGGCGTATTTCACCGGGTCCACCTGCGCGAGGCAACCCACGCAGCGCGCCGAGACATCCACCGTCGGCGGGTCCAAGAGCGCGCCGTGATCGGCGAAGGGGATCGAGTTCAGATAGTAGTGCTCGTTCTCCGGATCGAAGGCGCCCCAGCCGCCGGAGCGCGACTGCATGCCGGCGAGCCACTCGCAGCCGCGGTCGATATTCTCCGCATAGCGCTCGGGGTCGGCGCGATGCATGGCCATCACAACCACCGCGCTGTCGTCCACATCCGGATAGTCCGGGTTCTCGTACTGGAAGGCCCAGCCGCCGGGGCGCAGATTGGGCCGGCGCACCGCCCAGTCCCCCACATGGTCGAGCACCTGCTTGGAGGCGAGCCAGTCCAGCGCCTCGATCAGCCGCGGATCGTCCCGCTCGCCGGCCTCCATCAGCGCATGGGCGGCCAGCGAGGTGTCCCAGACAGGGCTCACGCAGGGCTGGAAATAGAGCTGCTCGCCGCGCTCGATCATCAGCCGCTCGATGGCCCCGCGCGCGGTCTGCATCTCCTCGCTGTCATCGGCGTAGCCGAGCACGCGCAGCGCCATCACCGCGTTGGCCATGGCGGGGTAGATCGCCCCCAGCCCGTCCTGCCCGTTGAGATGGCTGAGCGTGAATTCCTCGGCCTTGCGGATCGCGCGGTCGCGGGTGCCCTTCGGGAAATAGGGCTCGGCCGCCTGCAGGGCCTTGTCGAGCAGCAGGAACATCTCGCCGATCCGGCTGCCGGTGGGGTTGATCTGCCAGATCCGCTGGCGCTCCGGCGGCACCACGAAGAGCTCGCGGATGGTCCGCCCCGTCGGGTTCTCGGCCTTGGCGCGCTTGGCATAGAGGATCAGCAGCGGCGTCAGCACAGTGCGCGACCAGTAGGCGATCTTCGACATGTGGAACGGGAACCATTCCGGCATGAGGATCGCCTCGACCGGAATGCAGGGAATGCCGCGCCACGGGATCTCGCGGTAGAGCGCCAGCATGATCCGGGTGAAGACATTCGCCTTCGCAGCCCCGCCCTGGGCCAGGATCCAGCGCCGCGCGCGCACCATATGGGGCGCGTTGGTGTCGTCGCCGATCAGCTTGAGCGCCCAGTAGCCCTTCACGCTGGCGGACATATTGCCCTCGCCCGCATGGAAGAGGGGCCAGGAGCCGTCCGCGTTCTGCACGCTGCGGATGTACTTGGCGATGCGTGCCTCGCGGATCGTGTCGATCTCGCCGAGGAAGTGGCGCAGCAGCACGTATTCGGAGGGGATCGTGCAGTCCGCCTCCAGCTCGAAGACGAGATGCCCGTCCTCCTGCTGGATGTCGTAGAGCAGGCTCATCTGCTCGGCGATGCGCGAGAGCCGTCCCTCGCGGTCGGGGATCTCGTCGCGCGCGCACTCTCCCGGAAGCGCCTCGGCGTCCCTGAAGCTCGCCGCGGTGTTCACCGATCTGTTCATGCCCGTCTCGCCCGTCCTCTCATGCCGCGTGTCGTGCCGCGGTCTCTCCCGACAACACGGCCCCCTCAATCGTGGCGGGTAGGCCGGTATCGGTTGCGTCGCCCGCCAGAAAAACATTGGTGAGCGAAGTCGTCGGTTTTAGTCGCTTTGCCACACCTTCGGGGGATTGGTCAAAGGTTGCCCTTTTCTCGACAAGAATCCGTGCTGCGCTGTAGCAGGCGTCCCCCAGTGATAAGATCCCCTGCACTTCGCTCCAGAGGCGCGCGGCGAGTTCCTGTCGCGGTGTTGCCATGATGCCGAGGGCGTCGGCGGCACTAACGGTCACGCTCACCACATCGCCGCGCACGAAAACCCAGTGGGCGAGACTGCCGAGCCCGCCGGTAAGCGGCGCGCAATGGGCGAGACAAGCCGGGTCGCGGACCACGAAATGGGCGTTCAATATGGCGCCATCGTCTTGCGGCATCTGCATTTTCCCGAAATGCGGCTCCAGGAGCGGGGCGAGCCGCGAGGGGGGCAGGGCCAGGATCACGCGGTCCTCCGCCCCCAGGGTCACCGGGCCCGAAGCGAGGCTGAGCGCCGCCGCGCGCCCGTCGCGCACGGTCAGGCCTTTCAACGCATCGTGAAAGCTCGTCTCCACGCCTCTTGTTTTCAGCCGGGCGAGCACAGGGGCGACCAGCGCCTCGCCGAGCCCCTCGGGCGCGAACATCGGCCGCGAGGGCCCTGCGCCGCGCAGGAATGTGCGCTGCAGCACGCGCCAGAGGAGCCGGGCCTGCCCGCGTTCGGGCGTGGTGTTGAGCACCGCCAGCGTGAGCGGCTCCCAGAAGGCGCGCCAGAGCGGGCCGCGGTCGCGCACCGCCTCGGCCACCGTCGCACCGGGCCCGGCCGCTGCGAGCCGCCAGCCGCCGAGATAGTCCGCCACCGCGGTCCCCGGCACGCGCCGGCCCGGCATCAGCACCCACCAGGGCACCGGCCCGCGATTGAGCCTGAGCGTGAAGCGCGCCCCCGCGGCGAGATCGGCCATGGGAAAGGCCGCCTCCTCCGCCGCGCGCAACCCCGCCGCCGCCCCGGCCCGCGTTAGATACCGCGCTACCGCGTCATTGCCGGTCAGCACCAGATGGTTGCCGTTGTCGATCACCCGGTCGAGCGTCGTGTCGTGAAAGCTGCGGCAGCGCCCGCCCGCATGGCCCGCTGCCTCGTGCAGGCTCACGGCCACGCCGCGCTCGGCCAGGCAGAGCGCGGCCGAGAGCCCCGCGAGACCCGCGCCCACCACATGCACCC
>JBCBWF010000588.1:0-2416 GCA_039817245.1 Pseudomonadota bacterium
CCCGGCCGCCGAAGCGCGGATGAAGGGCTACGAGGGCGATGCCTGTGGCGAGTGCGGCAACTTCACGCTGGTGCGCAACGGGACTTGCCTGAAATGCGACAGCTGCGGCGCCACCTCGGGCTGCTCGTAGCGTACCGATCCGGCGGGGGGCAGCGGCCCCCTGCCGCCACCGATCAGGGCCGCAGCGAGAAGCCTCGAGCAGTCAAGAACGCTGGACCTGATAGACGGCAGAGGGGCGCCCCACGGGGCGCCCCTCGATACGGTCGACGCCTCCCCCGAAGCGCTGAGCCTCTCCGCGATGCCCGCACAACGTCAGTTGCGCAGCATCGTGATTTCGTACGCGAAGAACAGAAAGAACAGGGCGGCTGCCACGACGGTCAGCCCACCAATGATAAACGACTTCAAACGGACCCGGTTCGGGGTTTCCTCGGTCTTCTGCACTTCTTCGGTCATCATCGCTCTCCCTCAAGCTGCGATTGCGCAAAAATACGGGGAGCGGGCACGGTATTCCAACGAAGATTTATAAGAACGCGCATAATCAGGGTATTTTGCTCGTTTCGCGCGCGGACGAGCAAGTATAGTCAACTCTTGCGCGAGGTTTTGTGCCGGATTAGAGCGCCTGTTTTGCGCCGAGGCCGAAGCGCATGGCGAGCCGGCGCATCATCGGCAGGTCGTGCACGGCGCGCAGACCCGTGCGGCGCAGGAAGCGCGCCGCACCGAAGGGCGATTTGACCATCCGATTCAGGATGTCCACGCTGGCGACGCGCGCAGCCACGTCCGGGAAGCGCTCGGCGTTGAAGGCCTCGAGCACCGCGGTCTCGCCGATATCCTTGCCGAGCCCGGCCGCGCGCACCACCAGCCGCGTCAGCGCCTCGGCATCCGCGAGGCTCATATTGAGCCCCTGCGCGCCGGTGGGGGGCACCACATGCGCGGGCTCGCCGACCAGCGCGAGCCGCTCTGCATGGAAGCGCCCGGCAAGCTGGCCGATGATGGGCCAGGAGGCGCGGTCGCCCGCGATCACCGTCAGCGGGCCGAAGATCCCGCTGCTCGCCGCCGTGATCTCGGTGCCGAGCGTGGCATCGTCCCCCTCCATCAGCGCCGCGGCGCGCTCGGAGGGCATGAGCCACACCACGGCGGAGGCCGGCTTGCCGTCGCTGTCCGGCAGCGGCACCAGGGTGAGCGGGCCGCCGATGGTATGGATCTCGGTGGAGACATTGCGGTGCGGCGCCTCATGCGTGACCGCGAAGACGAGGGCGCGCTGGTTGTAGTGCCAGCGGCGCACCGTGATGCCCGCCTCGTCGCGCAGCCGGCTGTCCCGCCCGTCGGCGGCGACGGCGAGGCGCGCCTCGAGCACGCGGCCGTTGGACAGGCGCGCATGGACGTCGCGGCGGCGGCGGACAAGCCCGTCCACCATGCAACCATCGATCAGCGACACGTTCTCGGCAGCGGCAATGCGATCGGTGAGCGCCTTGCGGACCACGCGGTTCGGGATGTTGTAGCCGAAGGGCACATCGCCGATTTCCGCCGCCTCGAAGGCGCGCGTCACGCCATGCCCCGGGGCCGTGCCGCCGAGATCGACGATCTTCATCGCCTCGAGCGCGGTTGCATGGGGCGCCATCGCTTCCCAGACACCGGCTTTCCGGAAGCTCTCGATGGCCGGCATCAGGAAGGCGGTGGTGCGGTTATCCGCACTCTCCGCGCCGTGTCCGTTCGGATCGACAACGGTTACCGAAAGATGATCGGCGGCGAGGCGCGCTGCCGTCGCGAGACCCGCGACGCCACCCCCAGCTACGACAATGTCGCAAACGGTTGATGTCATGCGGCGGACTGTAAGGCGCCACAGACTCGTCTCAAGTCTTAACAAAGGACCTGTGGCAAACTGGCTCTCAGCGGCGGCGTTCGGCGAAGAATCTGCGTAACAAATAGGCAGATTCGGTTTCGGCTATCCCTCCGTAAACCTCCGGACGGTGGTTGCAGGTGGGCTGGGAGAAGACTCGCGCGCCGTGGACGACCCCGCCGCCCTTAGGATCTTCCGCGCCGTAATAGAGTCGCGCGATGCGGGCATGCGCGATGGCCCCGGCGCACATGGCGCAGGGTTCCAGCGTCACATAGAGCGCGCAGCCCGTCAGCCGCTCCGCGCCGAGCGCGCGGGCGCCGGCGGCGATCACGAGCATCTCGGCATGGGCCGTGGGGTCGGGCCGCCCGCGCACCTCGTTGCCCGCAGCCGCCAGAACGCGGCCCTCGGGGGAGACGAGAACGGCGCCCACGGGCGTCTCTCCGCGCGCGGCCGCCGCCTCGGCCTCGGCCAGGGCGCGGGACATATGGCTCGTGAATGTCATTGTGCGTGAACTTGACCCAGACGGGGCACGGGTCCAAGCCGGAACCGCGGGCCCGGGCTCGCGCCAGAGGGACAAGG
>JBCBWF010000292.1:0-6560 GCA_039817245.1 Pseudomonadota bacterium
ACCAGCAGCACCACGCCGTCCACCATGCTCAGGATGCGCTCGACCTCGCCGCCGAAATCGGCGTGGCCGGGCGTGTCGACGATGTTGATCCGCGTGCCCTGCCACTCGACGGAGGTGCATTTGGCGAGGATGGTGATGCCGCGCTCGCGCTCCAGGTCGTTGCTGTCCATCGCCCGCTCGGAGACCTGCTGGTTCTCCCGGAAGGCGCCGGACTGCTTCAGAAGCTCGTCCACCAGCGTGGTCTTGCCGTGGTCGACATGGGCGATGATGGCAATGTTGCGCAGATCCATCGCGGTGTCCTTTCGCGCGCGGTGACGATGCAGCCGAGTGAAGTTGTGTTGCAGGGCCGGAGGTTTCGGGGCTCTCATGAACGAGATTGTGCGGCGCGGCAAGCGCCGTGACCCTCGCTCGGGGGCGTAGATAGGGCGGTTATCGCAAAAGGCGCGCTGCAATGAGCGCCCCCAGCGCGCCCACGAGCAGCATGAGGAGCGCGAAGACGTCGAAGGACCAGTCGCTCTCCGCGAAGGGGATCCCCTCCAGATTGACCCCGAAGAGGCCGGTCAGGAAGGTCAGCGGCAGGAAGACGACGGAGACCATGGAGAGCGTGACCATGGTGCGGTTCAGCCGCTCGTTGCTGGCAGTGGCGAGCTCCTCGGCGACGATCTTGCCCCGCTCGCGCACGCTCTCGAGGTCCGAGACCATGCGGCGGAAGCCCTCCGCCTCCTCCTGCAGGGTGCCGGGATCGGTGAGCCAGCCGGGGGCGAGCGCGCCGAGCCGCTCGAGCGCCTGGGCCTGGGGGGCGAGGAACCGCAGGAGCAGGATCGCGTCCTGGCGGAGATCGGCGAGCTGCGCGCGGGCCTGCGCGCTCAGAAACCCGCCGGCGCCGGCGGAGCGGATCTCGAGCGCGCCGATCTCGGCCTCCAGCGCGTCGAGCACGGGCTCGACCTCCATGCGCAGCGTCTCGATCACATGAATCACGAAGTCGTTGACGGTCTCGGGCGCCTCGTCGCTGCGGAACTCGGCGATGAGCCCGTCGATCACCGGCAGGCGGCGCACCTCGACGGAGACGATCCGCTCGGGCCGGATGGCGAGGCGGAGCGAGACCATGTCCTCCGGCTCCTTGCCCTTGCCCTGGTTGATGGCGCGCAGGATCAGCACCACGGTGCCGGCGCTCTGGAAGGCGCGGGGTTGGGTGTCCGGCTCGAGAAGCGCCCAGGCGACCTGCTCGGTGAAGGTCTCGTCGGCGAGGAGGGAACGCTCGGTCAGCGCGTTGCGGCGGCGGTGCACCCAGGCGTAGACGCAGCCCTCGGCCGTGCCCTCGTAGATGACGCCGTCCTCGCGCAGGATGTTGTCCATGCCGCTGTCCCTCCGGGCCGGCAGCGTTACGCGTTCGCGGCGGGGATGAGAAGGGCAAGGGCGTCGAAGGGGCGGCCTCGGCCATGGCAAAGCGCGCGGGATGCGGGCAGAAGGGGCTCTGAGAGCCGGCAGGAGGGGAGCGAGCGGATGAGCATGATGCGGGCCATGCGGGTGCATGAGGCGAAGGGCGCGCTTGCCCTCGAGACGGTGGCGCGCCCGGTCCCGGGGCCGGGCGAAGTGCTGGTGCGCGTGGCGGCCTGCGGGGTGAACTTCGCCGACACGCTGATGATCGCGGGGACGTATCAGGAGAAGCCGGACTGGCCCTTCGCGCCGGGCATGGAGGTTGCCGGCCGGGTGGAGACGCTGGGCGAGGGCGTGGAGGGGCTGGCGCCGGGCATGCGCGTGGCGGCCCTCTCCGGGCATGGCGGCTTTGCGGAGTTCGCCACGGCGCCCGCGGCGAGCTGTGTGCCTGTGCCCGATGCGATGCCCGACGCCCATGCCGCGGCACTGCAGGTGGCCTACGGGACGAGCCATGTGGCGCTCGACCATCGTGCGCGGCTGCAGCCCGGCGAGCGGCTTCTGGTGCTGGGTGCGGCCGGCGGCGTGGGGCTGACGGCGGTCGAGATCGGGCGGCTGATGGGGGCCGAGGTGATCGCCTGCGCGCGCGGGGCCGAGCGGCTGGAGAAGGCGCGCGAGAAGGGGGCGCAGCACCTCATCGACAGCGAGAACGGCGATATCCGCGAGGCGGTGCGCGCCCTCGGTGGGGCGGATGTGGTCTACGACCCCGTGGGCGGGGAGGACTGGAAGGCGGCGCTGCGGGCCTGCAACCCGGAGGCGCGGCTGCTGCCGATCGGCTTTGCCTCCGGCGAGGTGCCGCAGATCCCGGCCAATATCCTGCTGGTGAAGAACCTCGACGTGATCGGCTTCTACTGGGGGGCCTATTACAAGTTCCGCCCGGAGGTGCTGCGGGCGAGCTTCACGCGCCTGCTGGCCTGGTATGCAGAGGGGCGGATCGTGCCGCATGTGAGCCACGAGGTTCCACTGGAGCGCGCGGGCGAGGCGCTGGAGCTGCTGCGCAGCCGCAAGGCCACCGGCAAGGTGGTGATCCTGCCTTGAGGCCCGGGCGAGCCTGGCGGGATCGCCGCGCGTCGCGCGGCGATGCGTCTCTGGCTCTCGTCACCCTCCGGGTTCCTCGAGCGATGGACTCGGGCGCCGGCAGGCCCGGCGCTCGGAGGGCAGGGCGCCCCCAGTAGGCGCCCCCAGTAGGCGCCCCCGATAGGCATTCCGGGAGGCCCGATGCCGGCGCGGGCTACTCGGCCGCGGTGGAGACCTGCAGCGATCCGTAGGCCTGGCGCACGAGATCGGCGAGTTCGAGACAGGGCGGCGTCTCGATCGCGTCGTTGCGGTAGAGATTGATCAGTGTGGTGGGCAGGCTCGGCAGCGCGCCTGTCTGGCCGCTGCAGTCGATCAGCGACAGATGGGGGGTGACCGCATCCTCCACCATGGCATGCACCGCGAGATCGGCGGAGACGGAGGCCTCGACGGTGCGCGTGGAGCGGGTGTCGACCGCCATCTCCCAGGGAATGCCGGCGCGGTCCAGCGCCTCCTGCACCCAGGGCTTGAAGAGACAGGCGCGCTCAAAGGCGAGGCGCAGCGGACGCTGGCGCCAGGCGGTGCCGCCCGGGGCGCCGACCCAGACGAGGCGCTGCGAGGTCAGCGTCTCGCCGCCGGGGTCGACGTCCTGCTCGGTGGTCAGGATCAGATCCGCCTCGCCATCGGCAAGCATCTCCTTCAGCCGGTTGGTGTAGGAGGAGATGAGGTTGAGTTTGACCCTCGGAAACTCCCGGTCGAAGCGCTTCAGGATGGAGGGGACATAGGGGTAGACGATGTCGGTGGGCACGCCGAAGCGGACCTCGCCCTCGTAGTCCTTGCCGGTCATGCGCGCCATGGCCTCGTCGTTCAGCGCGAGCAGGCGGCGGGCGTAGCTGACCATCTGCTCGCCCTGCGGCGTGAGCCCGATACCGCGGCCGGAGCGGTCGATCAGCGGCTGGCCGAGGAACTCCTCGAGCCGTTTCAGCTGCATGGAGACCGCGGACTGGGTGAGGTTCAGCTTGTGCGCGGCCCGCGTGACGCCGCCGGTATCGGCGACGGTGGCGAGGCTGCGCAGGGCGGTGAGGTCGAGGTTCCGGATCATGATCGCGTTCCGTCATGGCCAACGCCACAAACACTCATGGCGGTCGGGGGCTGTCAAGCGATTTTAATCACATTCTCTTATCCCACCTCGGGGATACATCCGCCTCGCCGATGGGTCGCGGCCGGAGAAACGGTGGGTGACCGGTCGTGGAAGTGAGTGTGAGTCATCTCGAAACAGAATGGATGCGATCAAAAACATTCATTTTGAGAATGGTGACGCCGCGCCCAGATTATCACTGTATCTGATGCATAGACAGGCGAGCATCACACAACCGGATGGAGAGTACCATGAAGACTGTGGCTTCGATCGGCGCTTCCCGCGGCTCTGCCGGCGCCGGGATTTCCTTTTCTTCGCTGCCGGTTCGGCGCTGGATGAGCGTCTTCGCCGAGCGCCGCCGGCTGGCTTCGCTGGATGCCGACCGCCTCGCCGATATCGGCGTGAGCGAGGGTGCGGCTGCGAGCGAGGCGGCGCGGCCCTTCTGGGACGTCACCAGCCGCCGCTGAGGACATGCCCGCCGTCGAGCGGATATTCGGCCAGTTCCTCGTAGCGTGCGTGCCCGTTGCCGAGGAAGGAACGGAAGAGGACGAAGGCGCCTGCCTCGAAAGGGCCGGCGCTGAGCGCGAGGCGGGTGGCGACGAAGGCCTGCATCTTCTCGGCATCCTCGCCGCGCAGGCCCGCGCCGAAGCGGGCGAGCGTGATGTGCGGCACATAGCGCTCGGCGGGCAGCGAGAGCCCGCCGCGCCTTGCCGCCTGCAGAACCTTGTCGCGCAGATGGCTGAGGCCGGGATCCGGCTCGATGCGGGCGTAGAGCGCCGTCGGCCGGCGCCCGCCGAAGAGCCCGACGCCCGAGACGGCAAGGGAGAAGTCCGGCGCGCGGATCCCGTCTAGCACGCTGTGCACGTCCTCGATCACGGGGCCGGGGCGTTCGCCGAGAAAGGCGAGGGTGACGTGGAAGTTCTCCGCCGGCACCGGGCGGCCGCAGGGCAGGCCCGCCTGAGCGCCTTCGAGCCGGATCGCCACCGCACCGGGAACGCGGAGGCCGACAAAGGCGCGGATCATCCCGGCGCGCCCGCCCTGGCGCGGTCGACGAGCTCGATCACCCGCGCGCCGATCGCCTCGACCATGAGGCCGACGCCCTCGGCGTTCGGGTGGATGCCGTCGTTCTGGAACAGGTCCTGGTTCGCGCCGGTCTCCCCGCTCGCGAGCCCCTCGAAGAAGCTCGGATGCAGGAGAGTGTCGTAGCGCTCGGCCAGCGCCGGATACATCCCGTCGAAAGCCTCCTTGTAGTCAGGCCCGTAGTTGAGCGGCGCTTCCATGCCGACGAGCAGCACCGGCAGATCGCGCGCGGAGAGCCGCTCGAGCATGTCGGCGAGATTGGCCTTGCTGGTCTCGGGCGGGATGCCGCGCAGGAGATCGTTGCCGCCGAGCGCGATCATCACCGCGTCCGCCCCGTCCGCGAGCGCCCAGTCGAGGCGCGCCTTGCCCCCGGCCGTGGTGTCGCCGGAGACGCCCATATTGACGACCACGACCTCGGCCAGCCCCTCGCCGTCCAGCCAGGCGTCGAGCTGGGGCACGAAGCCCGTGCCCTGCTCCAGCCCGTAGCCGGCGGTCAGACTGTCCCCGATCGCGACAAGGCGCAGCGGCTCCTCCGCCCGCGGCGCCAGCGCGAAGAGGCAAACCCCCGTGAGCAGCGCAAGAAACGCAGCGGCCGTCTTGCGCCCCCGCTCGGTCGGGCCATATCGCCCTGAACTCGCAAGCATCATTCGGGGCGGACAGGCGACAGGCATGACGGATACCCTCATTTCGCTCACCGGCGTGGCTCTGACCTTGGCAAGCCAGGCCGGCGATGTCGAGATCCTGCGCGGAATCGATCTCGATGTGGCCACTGGCGAGCGGGTCGGCATCGTCGGGCCGTCGGGCTCGGGCAAGTCGTCGCTGCTGATGGTGATGGCCGGGCTGGAGCGCGCAACGGCCGGGCGCGTCGCGGTTCTCGGCGAGGAGCTGACGGGGCTCGACGAGGATGCGCTGGCGCGGCTGCGGCGCGCGCGGATGGGTGTCGTCTTCCAGTCCTTCCACCTGATCCCGACCATGACCGCGATCGAGAATGTCGCGACGCCGCTGGAGCTGGCGGGGCGCGCGGATGCGTTCTCGCGCGCGGCCGAGATGCTCAAGGCCGTGGGGCTTGGCCATCGCGAGCGGCACTACCCGGCGCAGCTCTCCGGCGGGGAGCAGCAGCGCGTGGCACTGGCTCGCGCGCTCGCGCCCGGCCCGGAGCTGCTGTTGGCGGACGAGCCGACCGGCAATCTCGACGGGCGCACGGGCGAGGCGGTGATGGAGCTGTTGTTCGGTCTCGCGGCCGATGAGGGCGCCACGCTGGTCATGGTGACCCATGCGCCGGCGCTGGCCGCGCGCTGCTCGCGGGTCGTGACCATGGCGGACGGGCGGATCGAGACCGATCTGCCGCGGGACCGCGCCGCATGAACGCCTTTGCCTGGCGCCTCGCGCTTCGGGAGCTTCGCGGCGGGCTTGCAGGGTTCCGCGTCTTCCTGGCCTGTCTCGCGCTCGGCGTCGCCGGGATCGCTGCGGTGGGCTCGATCTCCGCGGCGATCACCGCCGGCCTGCAGGCGGAGGGGCGGGAGATCCTCGGCGGCGACGCCGCGATCACGCTCACCTACCGCACCGCATCGCCCGAGGAGCGGGCCTGGATGGAGGAGGCAGGGGAGGTCTCCGAAATCGTGGATCTGCGCTCGATGGTGGGCACCGTGGGCGCCGAGGTGGACCGCGCGCTCGCGCAGGTGAAAGGTGTCGACGGCGCCTATCCGCTCTACGGCGCGGTCACGCTCGGCGACGGCGCGGGCCTCGATGCGGCGCTGGCGCAGGGCGATGGGCCTGAGGGCCCGGTCTGGGGCCTCGTTGCCGAGCGGGTGCTCGTCGACCGGCTTGGCCTCGCGCCCGGCGACCGGGTGCGTCTCGGCGCCGGGGTCTTCGAGTATCGTGCGGTTCTCGCGAC
>JBCBWF010000364.1:0-5108 GCA_039817245.1 Pseudomonadota bacterium
TACTTCAACTCGACCCACGGTGCGCGCAAGGGCCTGGCCGACACGGCGCTCAAGACCGCGAACTCGGGCTATCTCACCCGCCGCCTGGTCGACGTGGCGCAGGACTGCATCATCAAGACCCATGACTGCGGGACGATGATGGGCATCACGGCCGAACCGGTGGTCGATGGCGGCAACGTCATCTCGTCCATCGGCGAGCAGGTGCTGGGCCGCTTCCCGCTCGAGGACATCCTCGATCCGGCCACCAGCGAGGTGCTGCATGAGCGGGGTGTGCTGATCGAGGAACGCCATGCGCTGGCTATCGACGAGGCCAAGGTGCAGAGCATCAAGATCCGCTCGCCGCTGACCTGCGAGCTGCAGGACGGCATCTGCGCCACCTGCTACGGGCGCGACCTCGCCCGCGGCACCATGGTGAATGTCGGCGAGGCGGTGGGCATCATCGCCGCGCAGTCCATCGGCGAGCCGGGCACCCAGCTCACCATGCGCACCTTCCACATCGGCGGCGCGGCCAACGTGTCGGACCAGTCGTTCCTGGAGAGCACGCAGGAGGGCAAGGTCGCCTTCCGCAACGCCAACACCATCACCAATGTCGAGGACGAGGTGATCGTGATGGCGCGCAACATGCAGATCGCGGTGGTGGACGAGCAAGGCCGCGAGCGCGCGACTCACAAGGTGACCTACGGCTCGAAGCTCCTCGTGAGCGAGGGCGAGGAGATCGCCCGGGGTGCACGGATCGCGGAGTGGGATCCCTACACCCTGCCGATCATCGCGGAGAAGTCGGGCAAGGCGGTGTTCATCGACCTCATCCCCGGCGTCTCGGTGCGCGAGGAGACGGACGAGGCGACCGGCATCTCGCAGCGCATCGTGTCGGACTGGCGCTCGGCGCCGAAGGGCAACGAGCTCCGCCCGGCCATCACGCTGGTGGACGGCAACGGCGATCCCGTGCGCCTGGAGAACGGCAACCCCGCGCATTACTTCATGTCGGTGGACGCCATTCTCTCGCTGGAGGACGGCGCCGAGATCGCGGCCGGCTCGGTGCTTGCGCGTATCCCGCGCGAGGGTGCGAAGACCAAGGACATCACCGGCGGTCTGCCGCGAGTGGCCGAGCTCTTCGAGGCGCGGCGTCCGAAGGACCACGCCGTCATCGCCGAGATCGACGGTACGGTCCGCTTCGAGAAGGACTATAAGAACAAGCGCCGTATCGTGCTCGAACCGCTCGACGACACCGACGAGAAGCGCGAATACCTCATCCCGAAGGGCAAGCATATCACCGTGCAGGAAGGTGATGTGATCCAGAAGGGCGAGTTCATCATGGACGGCAACCCGGCGCCGCACGACATCCTCGCGATCATGGGGATCGAGGCGCTGGCCGGTTACCTGGTGAACGAGATCCAGGAGGTGTATCGACTGCAGGGCGTCAAGATCAACGATAAGCATATCGAAGTGATCGTCCGCCAGATGCTGCAGAAGATCGAGATCTCGGCGTCGGGCGACACCACGCTGCTGCCCGGCGAGCAGGTGGACCGCACCGAGTTCGACGAGATCAACGCGAAGATGGAAGCGGCGGGCAAGCGGCCCGCGCAGGGGGCGCCGATCCTGCTCGGCATCACCAAGGCGTCCCTGCAGACGCGCAGCTTCATCTCCGCGGCCTCGTTCCAGGAGACCACCCGCGTGCTCACCGAGGCCTCGGTGATGGGCAAGCGGGACAAGCTGGTGGGCCTGAAGGAGAACGTCATCGTCGGCCGGCTGATCCCGGCGGGCACGGGCGGGGCGACGACGCGCCTGAAGCTCGAGGCCGCCCGGCGCGACCGCACGGTGATCGAGGAGCGCGAGGCGGCGGCCAAGGAGGCCGCGGCGGCGCTCGAGGTCATCGATGTGGAGCCGGAGATGCCCGAGGCGGCGGAGACCGGCGGCGGCGGCTTCGGCGAGATCCTCTGAGTCAACGACGCCTGTCGTTCGGAAGGGCCGGTCCTGCGGGGCCGGCCCTTTCGTGTTTTAACCATGCCTAAACCATCCTCCGCCTATCACGCTGGCTGTAGCGCGTAGTGAGGTGTGGCATGCGGACAATTCTTGGCCCCGGGCTCGGCGCCGATATGGCGGCAACCGAGGGGGCGCTGCCCTCCCTTTCCGGTCATACGCCGACGCTCGTGGTGTCTCCGCCGGCGACCGAGGGGGACGATTTCGGGACCCTGGTGGAAGCGCTCTGTCGTCTGGTCGATCATATGGATCGCCAGGCCCAGCATCTTGCCGTGCTGCGCGCGCGCGCCGATGCGATCGATGCCGCCGTGCAGGCGCAGGCAGGCGGGGTGGAGGCGGTGCGCAGCACCCTCTCGACCATGGCGACGGACACCGCACGGGACCGCTCGCAGACCGAGGCGACGCTCGAAGCGATCATGGAGCGGATGGACGGGCTGGAGGTGCGTGCCGCGGCGGCGGAGGCGCGGGGCGAGGAGACGATGGAGCTCCTGCGCTCCATGGCGCGGATGCTGCGCGGCGCGCCCGGCCTTCGCGGCATTCCCGTGGATCGCGGGGAGGCGCTGGTGCGGCTGTCGAGCGGGCAGCATCTCTATGTGGATCCGCGCCATCCCGATGGTGTGGCGGCCCTCGCGGGCGGCACCGGCGAGCAGGCCTGCCGGCAGCTTCTGCGCGGGCTGGTGCATCGCGGGCAGGTCTGTATCGATATCGGCGCGGGCTCGGGCATGGCGAGCCTCGTGCTCGCGACGCTCACGGGTCCGCGCGGGCGCGTCATCGCATTCGAGCCCCATCCCGAGCGCTTCTCGCTGCTGACGCGCTCCTTCCGCATCAACGGCTACGAGGCGGCGGGGGTGAGCGAGGCCTGGAACGCCGCGCTGGGCGCGGAGGCGGGGATCGCCCGGCTCGACCTCGACGCCGAGCGCATGCCCGGCGCGGCGGAGCCTGAGGGCGGTCCCGCGGTGGTGGAGGCGCCGCGGCGCACGCTCGACAGCCTCGGCCTCGCCGCGGACGGGCCGGTCTTCATCCGCATCGCGCCGCGCACGGATCTGCTCGACATCCTGCACGGCGCGCGCGGGCTGATCGCAGCGTCGGAGGATGCGACGATCCTGATCGACTTCGACCCGACCGCGCTGATGGATGCGGAGGCGCTGGAGGGCGTGGTGGCGTTCCTGGCGGAGCAGGGGCTGCGGGCCTTCCGCCCCGGTGGCGGGAAGGAGTCGATCCGGCCGATCCGTGCGGATCGGCTGGCGCTGCAGCCGGCAGGCCACATTGTGCTCTCGCGTCGCCGCCTCGATTCGCGCGGCGATCCCGGCGCCGGGCCGGGGGACGAGACGGTGGCCGGGAAAGGGCGCGTCGTGGTGGGTGAGGCGACGCCGCCGCGGAAGGGGTCGCGGACCTCGGCAATCGCGGCCATGCTGACGCCGCTGCCCCGGCCCCGCCCGCGGGACGCCGAGGGCGCGCGGGTGGAGGCGGGGGAATGAGCCGGCCGGCGCCTGCGCGGCGTGCGATCCAGGCCTGTGTCCTGGCCACCTTCATCGCGGTGCTCGCGGCCTGTGCGCTGCCGGTGGCGGAGACGCCGCGCCCCGAAGCCCCGGTGCCGACGCCTGCAAACCTGATCGATGCGACCGACCCGCAGCCGATCTCGGACATCGCCTGGCGCTACGGGGAGGCGGCCTGGGGCAAGGACAGCCTGCGCGACCCCATCATCCGCGCGAAAATGGGTGAGATCGACTACGAGATCGAGTTCTATGGCTGCAAGGAGGGGCGGGACTGCCAGGATCTTCGCTTCGTTGCGCGCCGCGAGATCGGCAAGATCGCGCCGAAGGCGGTGGCGGAGTGGAATGCGGGCCGGCGTTTCGGCAAGCTCCGCCGGCTGGACAAGACCGATCTCGGGCACCGGATCGAGGTGGAGATGAACGTGACGCTGGCGGGCGGCGTAACACGCCAGAACCTCGACATCGTGTTCGACTGGTGGCGCGTGGTGGTCGACGATTTCGCCTCCCTCGAAGGCGTGTCCGGCAGCTGAACGCATGCGGCGAGCGCGCCGCTTTCGCTGCTCGGATAGGCGGAAATTTACCGCTTGACCGCCCCGGGGGGCGTGCGTATTGTCCGCCAACTCTCGCGCAGGGACCTGTGCGAGGTTGATTTTGTCAAAGGCGACGGCAGTCATGACCCGGCCTCGGGCCCGGTCCTCTGAAGCATCCGCCGCGGGGGGAGCGCACGCAGCGCCCTTCGGCGGCGGCGCTCGTTTCGGCGCTGCCCCGTGCGGTCCTCGCGCGGTGTGGCGCCTGCAACGGCCGTGGTGAAGAAGAGAGAAGGGCAAGGCGAGCCATGCCGACGATCCAGCAGCTGATCCGGAAGCCCCGGCAGCCGAAAGTGAAGCGCCAGAAGGCGATGCACCTGCAGGCCTGCCCGCAGAAGCGCGGCGTCTGCACGCGCGTCTACACCACGACGCCGAAGAAGCCGAACTCGGCGCTTCGCAAGGTCGCGAAGGTGCGCCTCACCAACGGCTTCGAGGTCATCAGCTACATCCCCGGCGAGGGGCACAACCTGCAGGAGCACTCGGTGGTGCTGATCCGCGGCGGTCGCGTTAAAGACCTTCCCGGCGTGCGCTACCACATCCTGCGCGGCGTGCTCGACACGCAGGGCGTCAAGAACCGCAAGCAGCGCCGCTCGAAATACGGCGCCAAGCGGCCGAAGTAAGGAGAGGACGCGATGTCCCGTCGTCACCGCGCGGAGAAACGTGAAGTGCTGCCGGACGCCAAGTTCGGCGACCGCATCCTCACGAAGTTCATGAACAACCTGATGTATGACGGCAAGAAATCCGCCGCGGAGGGCATCGTCTACGGTGCGCTCGGCCGGGTGGAGGGCCGCCTGAAGCGCGAGCCGATCGAGGTCGTCCACGAGGCGCTCGACAACATCAAACCCGCCGTCGAGGTGCGCTCGCGCCGCGTGGGCGGTGCGACCTATCAGGTGCCGGTCGAGGTGCGCCCCGAGCGGCGCGAGGCGCTTGCCATCCGCTGGCTGATCATTGCAGCCCGCGCGCGCAACGAGAACACCATGGAGGAGCGCCTCGCCGGCGAACTCATGGATGCCTCGCAGAACCGCGGCAACGCCGTGAAGAAGCGCGAAGA
>JBCBWF010000068.1:0-17701 GCA_039817245.1 Pseudomonadota bacterium
ACCCCCGCTGCGCCCTCGCCCACCCACGTCAGGTTAGGGGGAGAGGAAAGAACATATAATGAACAAATAGCTTGGAGGCGCGCCCGCCTCCGCGCTCAGGCCGCGCTCACCGAAGCTTCACCAACCGCGGTGAAAGGTGTCGTGGGTGGGAGCGGCCGCACCCGACTGCACGCCGCGCGCCCTGCCCCTCAGCGCGGGGCGAGCGGCTCGAGGTCCGGGCGCAGCACCACGCTCTCCTGCTCATGCGGATCGGTGCGCGCGATCACCGCCGTCGCCTCGCGCTCGGAGAGATTGGCCGGCAGATGCGGCATCCCCGCCGGGATGTAGACGAGATCGCCCGCCGCCGTATCCATCCGGTGCTCCAGCCGCTCGCCCCACCACATCACCACTTCGCCCGAGAGCGTGTAGATCGCCGTCTCGTGCGCCGCATGCAGATGCGCCTTCGCCCGCATCCCCGGCGGGATCGTCAGCAGATGCATGCAGATCCCCCGCGCCCCCACCGTCTCCCGCGCGATGCCCTCGAAATAGTCGAAGCCCTGCTTGCCCGAATACGTCCGATCCGGTCTGATCTTGCGGCATTGCAGCGTTGATGGTGCAGTCATGCGGTCTCCCCCTGCCGGCGCGTCCCGGAGCCATGCGAGAGTATAAGGCCATGGAAGGCAGCCCCATGGAAAGCAGCGATGCGGTCCCCGAAAGCGCCCATCTCACCGCCCCCGCCGTGCGCTGCGAGGCCCTCTCGCTCACCTTCAGCACGCGCGACGGCCCGGTGCATGCCCTCTCCGGCGTGGATCTCGAGATCGCGCGCGGCGATTTCGTCTCCTTCATCGGCCCCTCGGGCTGCGGCAAGACCACGCTCCTGCGCACCATCGCCGCCCTCGAGACACCCACCGCCGGCCGGATCGCGGTCAACGGCATGAGCCCCGAGGAGGCCCGCCAGGCCCGCGCCTATGGCTATGTCTTCCAGGCGCCCGCGCTCTATCCCTGGCGCAGCATCGGCGCGAATATCCGCCTGCCGCTCGAGATCATGGGCATCCCCCGCGCCGAGCGCCGCGCGCGCACCAAACGGGTCCTCGCCCTGGTCGGCCTCGAGGGCTTCGAGCGGAAATACCCCTGGCAGCTCTCCGGCGGCATGCAGCATCGCTCCTCCATCGCCCGCGCTCTCTCCTTCGACGCAGGCATCCTCTTGATGGACGAACCCTTCGGTGCGCTCGACGAGATCGTGCGCGACCATCTCAACGAGCAGCTCCTCGCGCTCTGGGCGCGCACCGGCAAGACCGTGGCCTTCGTCACCCACTCGATCCCCGAGGCGGTCTATCTCTCCACCCGTATCGTCGTCATGAGCCCCCGCCCCGGGCGCATAATCGATATCATCGAGAGCCCGCTGCCCGCCGAGCGCCCGCTCGACATCCGCGAGACCCCCGAATTCCTCGAGATCGCGCGGCGCGTGCGCGAGGGCCTGCGCGCGGGGCACAGCTATGACGACTGATTCGGTCGCCGAGATCGCGCTGCGCCCCGGCGCGCCGGCCGACGCGCCCGCCTGCGCCGCCCTGGTCAATGCCTGGATCGACGAGACCCCCTGGTTTCCGCGCCTCCACACGCCCGAGGACGTGGTGCGCTACTACTGCGAGACCGTCTTCGCGAAGAACGAGATCCACGTCGCCGACACCCGGCCCGGTGCCGGGATCGCGGGCTTTCTCTGCCTCACTCCCTGCGCACATGTCTCGGCGCTCTATGTCGCCGCGCCGCATCGCCGCCGCGGCATCGGCCGGGCGCTCCTCGACCGCGCCAAGGCCCGGCGGCCGGACGGGATCGCCCTCTGGGCCATGCAGGCCAATCTCGGCGCGCGCCGCTTCTATGCCCGCGAGCGGTTCCATGAGATCCGCCGCACCGAGGGCGACAATGAGGAGGGCCTGCCCGACATCCTCTTAGCCTGGAGCCCCGCATGAGCCGCGCCCCCGAACCCGACAAGCCCGCACCGGACATGCCCGCCATCGAGCGCACCCCCGGCCGCCGCTTTGTCCGCCGCCTCGAGCTCTCGGTGCGTATCTGGATGTGGCTGATCGGGATCGCAGTCCTCGTCACCCTCCTCGGCATAGTGCCCTCGCTGGTGGGCATCGTCGCCCTGATGGGCCCCGTCTGGGTGCCCATCGCGCTCCTCATCTTCTGGGGCCGCATGCTGGACGAGACCATGCATTTGCGCTCCGACATGGAGGACGGGCCGCGGTGAGATCGATCCTGCCCGTCGCGACCGTGCTCGCCGCCCTCATCGCGGTTTGGTATGCGGGCGCCGTCTATCTCAACGCGCCCTGGGAGCGCGATCAGGCCGCCCGCGCCGGCACCGAGATCTCCACCCTCGACCTCCTCGTCAACACCATGGCGCAGGAGCGGCCCGTTCTGCCGGCACCGCATCAGCTCGCCACCGAGATCTGGGAGACGACCGTCGAGAAGCGCATCACCTCCAAGCGCAGCCTCGTCTACCATGCCTCCATCACGCTCTCGGCCACGCTTCTGGGCTTTCTGATGGGCGTCGCCCTCGGCATGGCGCTCGCCATCGGCATCGTGCACAGCCGCGCGATGGACCTCTCGGTCATGCCCTGGGTGATCGCGAGCCAGACCGTGCCGATCCTCGCCGTCGCCCCCATGATCATCGTGGTGCTCTACAATATCGGCATCTCCGGGCTGGTCGCGAAGGCCTCGATCTCGGCCTATCTCAGCTTCTTCCCGGTGGTGGTCGGCATGACCAAGGGCCTGCGCGCGCCGGACCGGATGGAGCTGGATCTCATGGCCACCTACAACGCATCGGCCGCGCAGGTGTTCTGGAAGCTCCGGCTGCCCGCTTCGCTGCCCTTCCTCTTTCCCTCGCTCAAGATCGCCATCGCCATCGCGCTCGTGGGGGCGATCATCGGCGAGCTGCCCACCGGGGCGCAGGGGGGCTTCGGGGCGCGCATGCTCAACGGCAGCTATTACGGCCAGGTGCTGATCATCTGGTCGGCGCTGGTGGGCGCGGCGATCTGCGCGGGCCTCCTCGTCGGCCTTCTCGGCCTCGCCGAGCGGCTGATCGTGGGCCGCCGGGGGGCCGCCGCATGAGCGAGGCCATGCCCGTCGCCATCGTCGCCGGCGCGACGCTGATCCTCGGCTTCGTCTCCGTCGGCACGCTGTCGGGCGGGGCGCCGGGCCTCTCCGCCGCCACGGCCCTCGCCGCCACGCTCACGCTCTGGCGCTGGCTCGGCATGCTCACCCGGCTCGAGCCGCTGCCGGCGGTGGTCCGCGTGCTCATCCCGCTCCTCTTCGGCGCCTCGCTCCTGTTCCTGTGGGAAATGCTGGTGCGCGCCCTCGACGTGCCCGGCGTGATCCTGCCGCCGCCGAGCGCCATCGCCACCGCCTTCGCCGCCAACACCGCCACGTTGCAGGCGGATTTCGTGCAGACCGTGATCCGTTCGGTGCTGCCGGGCTATGCCATGGGCTGCGGGGCGGCCTTCGCGGTCGCGCTCGCCATCGACCGCTCGCCCTTCCTGCAGCGCGGGCTGCTGCCCATCGGCAATCTCGCCGCCGCGCTGCCCATCGTGGGCATCGCGCCGATCATGGTGATGTGGTTCGGGTTCGACTGGCAGTCCAAGGCCGCCGTCGTCGTGGTGATGTGCTTCTTCCCGATGCTGGTGAACACCATGCAGGGCCTCGCCGCGGCGGACCGGCTGAGCCGCGAGCTCATGCAGACCTATGCCGCCGGCTACTGGGCCACGCTCTGGAAGCTGCGCCTGCCCGCCGCGGCGCCCTTCCTCTTCAACGGCCTCAAGATCTGCACCACGCTGGCGCTCATCGGCGCGATCGTGGCGGAGTTCTTCGGCACCCCGATCGTCGGCATCGGCTTTCGCATCTCCACCGAGATCGGCCGCCTGGCGCTCGACATGGTGTGGGCGGAGATCGCCGTCGCCGCCCTCGCAGGCTCGCTCCTGTTCGGCGCCGTTGCGCTCCTCGAACGCATCGTCACCTTCTGGCACCCGTCCATGCGCCGATGAATGCAGTACGCACTGCGCGGCCCCGGTGCCGCCAACCCCTCCCACCGCGCCCCCGGGCGCGCCGGAAGCCGAGCCGGCCGGCTCCCCAACCGCCGCAAATCGCCTGCGGACATCGACAGTTGCGGCCGCTCCCACCCACGTCATTTTGTCCGGTCCTTCCTGAACGACAGGTTGACCATCGCCCAACAGTTTCAAAGTCGCAGACCGGTCAGTTTGTTCATATTATGTTCCATATTCTACTCCCACAATGACGTGGGTGGGTGGGCGCAGACGCAGCGGCGATCGGAAGCCCCCGCACGGCGCAACGCCGAGCGCCACCCCCGGCTTGCCCGATGGACGCCTTGGCGCAATCGTCTACACCTGATGGGCAGACGCGGTCGCCCCCCCGAAGCGCAAAGCCCAGGGGACCATCACAGCCCGCCCCATCGACTGACCGAAATCGACCGACAGAAGAAGAGCAGACGAACCGACAGGAGAGACAACCATGACCAACAGACTGATCGCCGCCGCCCTCGCCGCCCTTCTCGCCGCCCCAGCCGCCGCGGCCGACAAGGTCGTCCTGCAGCTCAAATGGGTCACCCAGGCGCAGTTCGCCGGCTACTACGTCGCCGCGGACCAGGGCTTCTACGAGGAAGAGGGCCTCGAGGTCGAGATCAAGGCCGGCGGCCCGGACATCGCCCCCGCCCAGGTCCTCGCCGGCGGCGGCGCGGATGTGATCCTCGACTGGATGCCCTCCGCCCTCGCCTCGCGCGAGAAGGGCCTCGCCCTCGTCAACATCGCCCAGCCTTTCAAGTCTTCCGGCATGATGCTCACCTGCCGCAAGGAGACCGGCATCGAGAGCCCCGAGGACTTCCGCGGCAAGACCCTCGGCGTCTGGTTCTTCGGCAACGAATACCCGTTCCTCTCCTGGATGAGCCAGCTCGGCATCCCCACCGATGGCGGCGACCAGGGCGTCACGGTCCTGAAGCAGGGCTTCAACGTCGACCCGCTCCTCCAGAAGCAGGCCGACTGCATCTCCACCATGACCTACAACGAATACTGGCAGGTCATCGATGCCGGCCTCTCGCCGGACGACCTCATCGTCTTCAAATACGAGGACCAGGGCGTCTCCACCCTCGAGGACGGCATCTATGTGCTGGAGGAGAACCTCGCGGACCCCGCCTTCGAGGACAAGATGGTCCGCTTCGTGCGCGCCTCCATGAAGGGCTGGAAATGGGCCGAGCAGAACCCGGACGACGCCGCCGAGATCGTCCTCGACAATGACGAGACCGGCGCCCAGACCGAGACGCACCAGAAGCGCATGATGGGCGAGATCGCCAAGCTCACCGCCGGCTCCGACGGCACGCTCGACCCCGCCGATTACGAGCGCACGGTCGAGACCCTCATGAAGGGCGGCTCGGATCCCGTCATCAACAAGGCGCCGGAAGGGGCTTGGACCCACGCGATCACCGACAAGGCGCTCTGATCGCAGCGAAACGGCCCCACCTGCCGCCCCGATTTTGGCAGCGCAGGCGGGGCGCCACGCATTCGTGTACCGCGTATTGCCGAAGATTGTCCCGGCCCGCCGCCCCCGCGCTTGACGACCGGTAGCCGGGACGCGTTTCCTGTATTCGGAAGAACCAAAACAAATTCGGATCGTCGGTCGGCCCCCGCGCCCACCGCCCCGGTCTTGGGAGGATGCTATGAAACTCACCCGGTTCGCCCTCGCGGCGGCAGCCCTTGCCGCATGGCTCGCACCCGCCCCGGCACCCGCCGCGGACAAGGGCTATGTGGGCATCGCCATGCCCACCAAATCCTCGGCCCGCTGGATCTCCGACGGCAACTCCATGGTCGAGCAGTTCGAAGCGGCCGGCTACCGCACCGACCTGCAATACGCCGCCGACGACATCCCCAACCAGCTCGCCCAGATCGAGAACATGATCGTCAAGGGCGTCAACGTGCTGGTCATCGCCGCGATCGACGGCACCACCCTCTCCAACGCCCTGGAGAACGCCCATTTCGCCGATATCAAGATCATCGCCTATGACCGGCTGATCCGCGACAGCGCCCATGTCGACTACTACGCCACCTTCGACAACTTCCAGGTGGGCGTCCTGCAGGCGGAATCGCTCGTCACCGGCCTCAAGGAGCGCTTCCCCGACGCCAAGCCCTGGAATGTCGAGCTCTTCGGCGGCTCGCCGGACGACAACAACGCCTACTTCTTCTACGACGGGGCCATGTCCGTCCTGCAGCCCATGATCGATGCGGGCGATATCGCCGTCGTCTCCGGCCAGGCGGGCATGGACACCGTGGGCACGCTGCGCTGGGACGGCGCGGTCGCCCAGGCGCGCATGGATAACCTGCTCTCCGCCCACTACACCGACATGCGCGTCCACGGCGTGCTCGCCCCGTATGACGGGCTCTCCATCGGCATCCTCTCCTCGCTGAAAGGCGTGGGCTACGGCTCCGGCGATCTGCCCATGCCCATCGTCACGGGCCAGGACGCCGAGGTGCAGTCGGTCAAATCCATGCTCGCCGGCGAGCAGTATTCCAGCATCTTCAAGGACACCCGCGAGCTCGCCCGCGTCACCGTCGGCATGGTCGACGCGCTCCTCGAAGGCGGCGAGCCCGAGATCAACGACACCGAGACCTACGACAACGGCGTAAAGGTCATTCCCTCCTTCCTGCTGAAGCCCGTGCCCGTGGATGCCGGCAACTGGGAGGCGCTGCTCATCGACAGCGGCTATTACAGCATGGACCAGATCCAGTGAGGCCCCGCGCGGCGGCGGCTCCCCCGTCGCCGCGCCCCTGAACGGGACCCCGCCGATGGACGCCATTCTCGAGATGCGCGGCATCACCAAGGCCTTCCCTGGCGTGAAGGCGCTCGACGATGTGAGCCTCACGGTCGCCCGCGGCGAGATCCACGCGCTCGTCGGCGAGAACGGCGCCGGCAAATCCACCCTCATGAAGGTGCTGAGCGGGGTCTATCCCCATGGCAGCTACGAGGGCGAGATCCGTTTCGAGGGCGCACCCGCCGCGTTCTCCGGCATCAGCGACAGCGAGCGCCGCGGGATCATCATCATCCACCAGGAGCTCGCCCTCGTCCCGCTCCTCTCCATCGCCGAGAACATCTTCCTCGGCAACGAGATCGCCCGGCGCGGCGTGATCGACTGGCACGAGACCTACGACCGCACAGAGGCGCTGCTGCGCAAGGTGGGCCTCGGCGAGGACGCCACCACGCTGGTCGAGCGCCTCGGCGTCGGCAAGCAGCAGCTCGTCGAGATCGCCAAGGCGCTCTCCAAGGAAGTGAAGCTCCTGATCCTCGACGAGCCCACCGCCGCGCTGCAGGAGAACGACAGCGACAAGCTCCTCGAGCTCCTGATGGAGTTCCGCCGCCAGGGCATCACCTCGATCCTGATCTCGCACAAGCTGAACGAGGTGAACCGCGTCGCCGACACCATCACCGTGCTCCGCGACGGCGCCACCGTCGAGACCATGGGCGCGCGCGCCGAGCCCGTCAGCGAGGACCGCATCGTGAGCGCGATGGTCGGGCGCGACATGGCCCACCGCTACCCCGCGCGCACGCCGAAGATCGGCGCGGTCCTGCTCGAGGTCCGCGGCTGGAATGTCTGGCACCCCGAGCAGACCGACCGCCAGGTGATCCGCGACCTCGACCTCACCGTGCGCGCCGGCGAGATCGTCGGCATCGCGGGCCTCATGGGCTCGGGCCGCACCGAGTTTGCCATGAGCCTCTTCGGCCGCTCCTGGGGCCGCGAGATCAGCGGCGAGGTCCTGCTCGACGGCGAGCCCATCGACGTCTCCACCGTCGGCCGCGCCGCCGCCAGCGGCCTCGCCTATGTGACCGAGGACCGCAAGGAACTCGGCCTCGTCCTCGACGACACCATCCTGCGCAACACCACGCTCGCCAATCTGGCCGGCGTCGCCCGGCGCGGCGTCATCGACCGCGAGCAGGAGCGCGAGGTGGCCGAGGGCTACCGCGAGCGCCTCGCCATCCGCACCCCCGGCGTCTTCCAGCGCGTCGTGAACCTCTCGGGCGGCAACCAGCAGAAGGTGGTGCTGGCCAAATGGCTCTTCACCCACCCCAAGGTGCTGATCCTCGACGAGCCCACCCGCGGCATCGATGTGGGCGCCAAGTTCGAGATCTACTCGATCATGAACCAGCTCGCCGAGGAGGGCCGCGGGATCGTCATGATCTCCTCCGAGATGCCCGAACTGCTCGGCATCAGCGACCGGATCCACGTGATGAACGAGGGCAGCTTCGCCGGAGACCTGCCCGCGGCCGAAGCCAGCCAGGAACGGCTGATGGCCATGATGGTCAGGACCTGAGGGAGCCCGCGCATGGCCGAAACCGACACCACCCCGCGCCCCGCCGGCGCCGCCCAGTCCCCGGCCCAGGCCCGCGCGCGCTCCATGGCCGCCTATTTCACCGCGCATATCCGCGAATACGGCATGCTGCTGGCGCTCGTCGTCATCATGATGTTCTTCGAGATCGTCACCGACGGCACCCTGATGCGCCCGGTGAACCTCACCAACCTGTTCCTGCAGAACAGCTACATCATCATCATGGCGCTCGGCATGCTGCTGGTGATCGTGGCGCGCCACATCGACCTCTCGGTGGGCTCGGTCGTCGGCTTCATCGGCGCGCTCGCCGCCGTCATGCTCGTGGAATGGGGCCTGCCCACGGTCGTTGTCGTGCCCGTCTGCCTCATCGCGGGCGCGGCCATCGGCGCGGCGCAGGGCTACTGGATCGCCTATTGGCGCATCCCCTCCTTCATCGTCACGCTGGCGGGCATGCTGGTCTTCCGCGGCCTCACCCTCTGGCTGCTCGAGGGCCAGTCCATCGGCCCCTTCCCCAAGAGCTTCCAGGCCCTCTCCACCGGCTTCGTGGGCGACATCTTCGGACCCGGCAAGCCGAACTACACCGCGCTCCTGCTCGGCGCGCTCGCCGCCGGCGCCATCGTCTATCTCGCCGCGCGCGACCGCCTCGCGCGCCTGCGCCGCGGCATCGAGGACGAGGCCTTCGTGCTCTTCCTCGGCAAGAACGCCCTCATCGCCGCGGCCATCCTCTATCTCTCCTGGCTGCTGGCCACCTATCGCGGCCTGCCCAATGTGCTCGTCACCATGGCCGTGCTCGCCGCGCTCTACACCTTCGTCACGGACCGAACGACCATCGGCCGGCGGATCTACGCCATCGGCGGCAACGAGAAGGCCGCCAAGCTCTCCGGCATCAACACCGAGCGGCTGACCTTCCTCACCTTCGTCAACATGGGCATGCTGGCCGCGCTGGCCGGCCTCATCTTCGCCGCGCGGCTCAACACGGCCACGCCCAAGGCCGGCGTCGCCTTCGAGCTCGACGTCATCGCCGCGGTCTTCATCGGCGGCGCGTCGATGTCCGGCGGGGTCGGCAAGATCATCGGCGCGGTGGTCGGCGCCTTCATCATGGGCGTGATGAACAACGGCATGTCCATCCTCGGCGTGGGCATCGACTGGCAGCAGGTCATCAAGGGCCTCGTGCTCCTCGCCGCCGTCATCTTCGACGTCTACAACAAGAGCAAATCCAGCTGATGGCGCCTCACGCGACATATCCCGATCTCGCCGGCCGCTCGGTCTTCATCTCCGGCGGCGCCACCGGAATCGGCGAGGCCCTCGTGCGCGCCTTCGCCGCGCAGGGCGCGCGCACCGCCTTCGTCGATATCGACACCGCCGCGGGCGAGGCGCTGGCCGCCGAGCTCGGGCCGGGCACCCATTTCGCCCCCTGCGACATCACCGACACGCCCGCCTACCAGGCCGCCATCCGCGCGGCCGCCGAGCGCCACGGCCCCGTCACGGCCCTCCTGAACAACGCCGCCAACGATGTCCGCCACAGCCTCGGGGAGCTCACCCCCGAGCGCTTCGACGCCCTCATCGGCGTCAACCTCAAGCACGCGCTGTTCGCCGCCCAGACCGTGGCACCGATGATGCGCGGCGCCGGCGGCGGCGCCATCGTCAATTTCGGCTCCATCAGCTGGATGGTCCCGCAGGGCAATTTCCCCGCCTATGCCAGCTCCAAGGCCGCGATCCACGGCCTCACCCGCACGCTGGCCCGCGATCTCGGCGGCGACGGCATCCGCGTCAACACGCTGGTGCCCGGTTGGGTGATGACCGAGAAGCAGAAGCGCCTCTGGCTCGACGAGGCGGGCAAGGCGGCCATCGCCGCCAACCAGCTCCTCGCCGGCCCGCTCCTGCCCGGGCATATCGCGGCCATGGCCCTCTTCCTCGCCTCCGACGCCTCCGCCATGTGCACCGCGCAGAACTTCCTCGTCGACGGCGGCTGGATCTGACGCGGTGCCGGCAGGCCCCCAGCCCTTCGGCGCCACCGCCGACGGCGCGCCCGTCTGGCGCACCCGCCTCGCCGCCCACGGCCTCACCGCCGATATCCTGAGCTGGGGCGCCGTGCTGCAGGACCTCCGGCTCGCCGGCACCGCGCACCCCCTCGTCCTCGGCTTCCCCACCCTCGCCGCCTACGAGCAGGCTCCGGGCTGCCTCGGCGCCATCGTCGGCCGCCTCGCCAACCGCATCGCCGGCGGCCGCGCCCCCATCGCCGGGCGCGCGCATGCCTTCGACCGCAACGAGGCCGGCCGCACCACCCTCCATGGCGGGCGCGAGGGCACCGGCACCCGCCCCTGGCGTATCGAGGCCTGGAGCGAGAGCGCCCTCACCCTTGCCCTCACGCTGGCGGACGGCCATATGGGCTTCCCCGGCCGGCTCGACATCCGCGCCACCTACGCGCTCGCCGAGGGCCCCGCGCTCAGCCTCGACATCGAGGCCGGGACCGATGCCGAAACCCTCTGCGGCCTCGCCCCCCACAGCTACTTCAACCTGGATGGTCGCGCCGACATCGCCGGCCACAGCCTCCGCATTGCCGCCGAGAGCATGCTCCCCGTCGACGCCGCCGCCATCCCCACGGGCGAGATCCGCCCCGTCGCCGGCACCGCCTTCGACTTCCGCACCGCGCGCGCCCTCCCGGCCGCCGCGCCGGGGATCGATCATAATTTCTGCCTCGCGGAGGCGCGCGGCGCGCTCCGCCCCGTCGCCACCCTCCGCGCGGGCGGCCTCGCCATGACGCTGGAGACCACCGAGCCCGGCCTGCAGGTCTATACCGCCGCCAAGCTCGACACATCTGCCCATCCCGGCCTCACCGGGCGGCCCTATGGTCCCTTCGCAGGCATCGCGCTCGAACCCCAGTGCTGGCCCGATGCGCCGAACCAGGCCTGGGCGGCCCAGGCCCGCCTCGCGCCCGCCGCGCACTACCGCCACCGCAGCGTCTTCCGCTTCGCCGAGGCCCCGCCGCCATGACCGCGATGCCCGGAACCGGCTCCGCCACGCGCCTCGACGCGCCGCCCTGCCGCCTCGGCGAGGGCCCGCTCTGGCACCCCGAACGCGGCCAGCTCTTCTGGTTCGACATCCTCGCCGGCCGCCTCCATGCCGGCCCCCGCCGGACAGATCCCGGCCAGACCGACCCCGCACAAACCGACCCCGGCGCGGAGCCCGGGCACTGGGACTTCCCCGGCACCGTCTCCGCCGCCGGCTGGATCGACCGCGACCGCCTGCTCCTGGCCAGCGACACCGCGCTTCTCGCCTTCGACATCGAGACCGGCCGCACCGAGCCCGTCGCGCCGCTCGAGGCCGACAACCCGGCCACGCGCTCCAATGACGGCCGCGCCGATCCCTGGGGAGGCTTCTGGATCGGCACCATGGGCCGCGCGGCCGAGCCCGGGGCCGGCGCCATCTACCGCTACTACCGCGGCGAGATCCGGCGCCTGCACGCCCCGGTCACCATCCCCAACGCCATCGCCTTCACGCCGGACGGCGGCGCGGCCAGCTTCGCCGACACCGCCCGCGGCCTCGTCTGGCGCCAGCGCCTCGCGCCGGCCGACGGCTGGCCCGCCGCCGAGCCCGAGCCCTTCATCGACGCCGCCGCCGACGGCCTCGCCCCGGACGGCGCGGTCTTCGACCGCGCGGGCCGGTTCTGGAACGCGCAATGGGGTGCGGGCCGCCTCGCCTGCTACGCGCCGGACGGCCGCCTCCTCGGCGCGGTCCGCCTGCCCGCCTCGCAGACCACCTGCCCCGCCTTCGGCGGTCCGACTCTCTCGCGCCTCTTCGTCACCTCCGCGCATGAAGGCCTCGATCGCGCGGCCGAACCGGCCGCCGGCGCCCTCTTCGCGCTCGAAACGGAGGCAATAGGTCAGCCCGAGCACCGTATCGGGCTCTGACCGCGCGCCCCTTGCACAAAGCGTGAGCAGGTCGAAGGACACACCGCTTGACAGGGCCATGGTCCAGCCGATCAGATGGCGTCGTTGCCGAACCGGGCTCACCGTCCATCAGGAGCAAAGCGACTGACCAGACAACAGGGGCGCCGACCCCGGGTCCGCCGCGGCAGAACCACCAGAAAAACCACTGCTTTCGACACAACAGGGAACCCCTACCAATGCAGATGAAACCGCTGATCCTGGCAGCCACCACCGCTGCCTTCGCCCTGCCCGCATCGGCCGCCGATGTGGTGATCGGCGTCCCGAACTGGGCGTCGGTGAGCGCCACCGCCCATGTGCTGAAGGTGGTGATCGAGGACAATCTCGGCCTCGAGGTCGAGCTGCAGAACGGCACCAACCCGATCGTCTTCGAGGCGATGGACAAGGGCTCGATGCATGTCCACCCGGAAGTGTGGATGCCGAACCAGCAGAACCTGCACGACACCTATGTGAAGGACAAAGGCACCGTCGTCATGAACGGCAACCCGGTGCAGGCCGAGCAGGGCATGTGCGTCCCCACCGCCATCGCCGAGAAATACGACATCACGTCGATCGACGACCTGACCGATCCCGACAAGACCAAGATCTTCGACAGCGACGGCAACGGCGAGCCGGAGATCTGGATCGGCGCCCCGGGCTGGGCCTCCACCATCGTCGAGAAGATCCGCGCCAAGTCCTACGGCTACGACCAGGTCATGGAGCTGACCGAGTTCGACGAGACGCTCGCCTATGCCAACCTCGCCACCGCCATCAAGGCCGGCGAGCCCTGGGTCGGCTTCTGCTACAGCCCGCACTACATCTTCGTGCTGCATGATCTGACCGTGCTCGAGGAGCCGGCGCATGATCCGGACACCTGGACCATCGTGCAGCCCACCGACGATGCGGCCTGGCTCGACAAGTCCTCCGCCTCCACGGCCTGGAACGGCGCCACGTTGCATCTGCACTACGCCGCCGCGCTGAAGGAGAAGCACCCGGAGGTCGCCGCGCTCTTCGACGCCTACCAGATGCCGGGCGAGGCGCTCTCGGCCATGGGCAAGGCGCTCGCGGTGGACGATCAGGACCCCTCCGAGTGGGCCAAGAAGTGGGTCGCGGAGAACGAGGACCTCGTCCTCGGCTGGCTCACCCAGTGATCCCAAAGCGGCCGCCGGACACCCCGGCGGCCGCGCTCGCATTTGGAGGGCCCTATGGACGGATCAGTCCCCGTGACCGAGGCGGTCGTCCGCCTGTCGAATGTCTGGAAGATCTTCGGCGCGCGCGCGTCCGAGGCCATGGATGCCGTGAAGGCCGAGGGCATCGGCAAGCCTGAGGTGCTCGAGCGCTTCGGCTGCGTCGTCGGCGTGCAGGATGCCAGCTTCAGCGTCCCGCGGGGCGAGATCTTCTGCATCATGGGCCTCTCCGGCTCCGGCAAATCCACGCTCGTGCGCCATGTGAACCGGCTCATCGAGCCCACCGCCGGCCAGATCGAGATCCTCGGCCGCGACATCTCCGCGATGCGCGAGAAGGAGCTGCGCCGCGTTCGCGCCCAGCAGATCGGCATGGTGTTCCAGCACATGGCGCTGATGCCCCACCGCTCCGTGCGCGACAATGTCGCCTATCCGCTGGAGATCCGCAGCGTCGCCAAGTCCAAGCGCTGGGCGGTGTCCGATCACGCGCTCGGCCTCGTCGATCTCTCCCGCTTTGCCGACCGGCTGCCCAAGGAGCTCTCCGGCGGCATGCAGCAGCGCGTCGGCATCGCACGCGCGCTCGCCTCCGACCCCGAGATCCTGCTGATGGACGAGCCCTTCTCGGCGCTCGACCCGCTGATCCGGCTGCAGCTGCAGGACCAGTTCAAGGCGCTCGTCGCCCAGCTCCAGAAGACCACGCTCTTCATCACCCACGATCTCGACGAGGCCATCCGCATCGGCCACCGCATCGCGATCATGAAGGACGGGCGCATCGTGCAGATCGGCACGCCCGAGGAGATCGTGATGAACCCGGCGGACGACTATGTGCGCGAATTCGTCCAGGGCATCTCCAAGCTCAAGCTCGTCAAGGCGCATTCGATCATGGAGCCGATGGAGAGCCATGCGGGCTCGCTCGAGGGCGCGCCGCGCGCCGATGAGGGCGCCGATCTCGACCAGCTCATCGACCTCGCCGTCGGCACCGACCAACCGGTGGTGATCACCGAGGGCGGCCAGGATGTGGGCATCGTCACCAAGCCGCGGCTCCTGCGCGGGATCCAGGGAGGCAAGGAATGAACGACACGTCGCCCGAGCTCACGGTCACCGCCGCCTCCGATATCGAGGTCGACCGCGACGCGCTCGACAACTCGATCCGCGAATTCGCCCAGGAGAACGGGGACTACTACGTCCACGCCTTCCACAAGATCCACAACTCCACGGGCTTCCTGCCGACCACCTTCAACACAATGGCCGCGCTGCTGGGCCCGCTCTGGGCTGCGGCCCGCGGGGTCTGGGGCATGTTCTGGGCGTTCCTCATCCTCGAGATGATCGCCTGGGTGCAGATCGGCCGCGGCCTCTGGGGCGACCCAGGCGCGAGCTTCTTCGAGCAGGCCGAGAAGCAGAGCGCGCGTGCCGCCGAGTTCCTGGAACGCGCCGAGGCCGCCCGCGCCGCCGGCGAGGACCCGTCGCGCTTCGAGCGGCTGGCCAGCAATATCGGCACCGCCGCCGAGCGCAGCCTCGCGCAGGGCCAGGCCGCCGCCTCCGAGGCCACCGGCATCCTGCTCACCGGCCTGGGCCTGCTCCTGGTGTTCAAGCTCCTCCAGGGCCTCTACGCCAACGCCACCTATGAGCGGCAATACTCCCGCTGGCGCATCGATCCGGAAAGCGTGGAGAGCGGCGTCACCCAGAAGAACAAGATCCTCGGCGCCGTGCTCGTGCTCGCGATCGCGCCGCTCACGATCTACAAGTTCACCGTCGACAGCCCGCTCGAGGTGCTGAACGCCTTCCCCGAGAAGCAGATCTCGCAGGCCTTCCTCAGCACGGAGAACGCCACCTTCTTCTCCGAGATCGCGCGCTGGCTCGAAGCGAGGATCGACGCCGCCGCCATCGCCGGCGCGGGCGCCTTCGACAGCATCACCGCGGGCGTGCGATCGGTGCTCGACGCGCTCACGCTCGCGCTCAACGGCACGCCCTGGCCCGTGGTCATGGTCGTGATCTGCGTCACCGCCTGGCGCGCCGCCGGCCCCCGCGTCGCGATCTTCACCGCCGCAGCGCTGGCCTATATCGCGCTCCTCGGCTACTGGGAGATCGCGATGGAGACCGTGGCGCTGGTTGGCGCGGCCGTGCTCATCTGCGTGGCCATCGGCATCCCGCTCGGCATCTGGTTCGGCAAGTCCAAGGGGGCCTATCGCGCGGCCGAACCGGTGCTCGATCTGATGCAGACGCTGCCGGCCTTCGTCTATCTCATCCCGATCATCGCCTTCTTCGGCACCGGCAACCCGCCCGGGATCCTCGCCACCATCATCTTCGGCATGCCCCCGGTGATCCGCCTCACCGCGCTCGGCATGCAGGGGGTGCCGGAGAGCATCAAGGAAGCCGCCACCGCCTTCGGCGCCTCGCGCTGGCAGCTCCTGAAGGATGTGGAGATCCCGCTCGCGCTGCCCTCGATCATGACCGGGGTGAACCAGACGATCCTGATGTGCCTCTCGATGGTGGTGATCATCTCGCTCATCGGCGGCGGCGGGCTCGGCAAGGTCATCCTCGAGGCGCTGCAATACGCGGCCAAGGGGCCGGGGCTGCTCGGCGGCTTCGCCATCCTGTTCTGCGCGATGGTGATCGACCGGATCGTGCAGGGCGCCTTCCGCCGCGAGGACAAGGCGCACTGAGCGGATGGCGCGGGCGGACCAGGGTCGGCTGACGCTCCGCGCCATCGAGATCTTCGTCGCCGTGGTCGAGGAGGGCTCGCTGGGGCTCGGCGCGCGCCGCCTCGGCGCCAGCCCATCCTCGGTGTCCCAGCAGATCAGCAATCTGGAGGCGGTGCTGGGGGCGCGGCTGATCGACCGCACCGCGCGCCCCTTCGCCCTCACGCCGGCAGGCTATGTGTTCCAGCGCCGCGCGCTCGCGATCCTCGACGAGGCGATGCGCGCGCAGAGCGAGCTCGCCGAGCTCGAGCTCACGCGGCTGCCCCAGCTCCGCCTCGCCGTCGTCGAGGACTTCGACGCCGATCTCACGCCCGAGCTCGTCGCCCGGCTCTCGGCCATGCTGCCAGGCTGCAACATCATCGCCCATTCCGGCCAGAGCCACCGCAACCTCGCCGCCCTCGATGCGCGGGCGGAGGACATCGTGGTCGCCGCCACGGAGGAGCGCGCGGAGGACTGGATCGAGGTCCACCCGCTGCTGCGCGATCCCTACCTGCTGGTGACCGCGCCGGGGCTCCTCGACCGCGCGGCGGATCCGATCCAGCGCCTGCTCGCAGCGCCCATGGTGCGCTACACCGCGACCCAGCGGATGGGCCAGCAGATCGACACGCATCTGCGCCGTCTCCGCCTCGCCCCGCCGCGCCGCTTCGAGTTCGACACGGACCACGCGGTGATGGCGATGGTGGTGCGGGCGGAGGGCTGGGCGTTCACCACGGCGCTCGGCTATCTGCGCGCGCGCCGCTTCCACGGGGCGCTCGACGCCCACCCGATGCCGATGCGCGCCTTCTCCCGCCAGCTCGCCCTGCATGCCCGGCGCGATGTGCTCGGCGGCCTGCCGGGCCGTGCGGCGGAGATCCTGCGCGATCTGATCGCAGCCGAGCTCCTGCCCGC
This sequence comes from Pseudomonadota bacterium, assembly GCA_039817245.1. Classification (GTDB taxonomy): domain Bacteria; phylum Pseudomonadota; class Alphaproteobacteria; order Rhodobacterales; family Rhodobacteraceae; genus Thermohalobaculum. Next base: position 17,055 of record JBCBWF010000068.1, read on the forward strand.
CGCCGCTCGCGCGATCCCCTGGCTCGGCGAGCGCCTGCGCATCCTCGGCCTGCCCGACGCGCCGATCCAGCCCGCCGCCGGTAGCGCCGATCCGGCCGAGGCACCGAGCGCCACGATACTTCCCCTCGCCAAGCCACGCCGGGATCCCTGATCGTGCCGTACTTTTGATTCCTTTACTGAGTTAATTTACTCACCTCTGCAGCTGGAAGAGGCACGATCCGCACCGCCTCGGCACCGCGCCAACCCACCTCAGCGCCCGCGCCCACCCACGTCATTATGAGCGCAGCTTTTCGAACATATAGTGAACAAAACCTACCGCAAACCTTGCGACTTGCAACCCAAACAACGCCCCCGAACCCGCCAGAAACGCAACGGTCGCTCGCTGTTCCGCATCAATCCCGGCCGTTTTCACACAGCGTTCCTCGACGCCCAACATCCGACTGCACGCTCTCGCGAAGCGCGGAGAGATCTGCATAAGTTCACATATTTTTCTTTATCTGAACCTTAGCCTGACGTGGGAGGGAGCGGCCGCAACAGCATGTCAAAGGCGACAATCGGTTGAACGACAGACCCTAGGCCGATCCCTTCGGCCCATCGCCTCGGTCAGGCCGCACGTCCTGCATCCGCCATCAGCGCAATCATCTCGA
>JBCBWF010000465.1:0-3925 GCA_039817245.1 Pseudomonadota bacterium
GCCCTGTCAGCGATGCCACGCGGGTCCGCCCAAGGCCCTCGCCCCCACAGCACCTCCACACCGCACGCCCGCCACGCCCGTTGCCGGCACCAGCAGCCCATCCACATGCCGCCTCCCCTGCCCCAGACCGCGCCGACACATCCGCTCGCCCACACCCCCAACACGCCGATGCCCCCCACCGCAGCGGGTCAGTCCGCAGCCCATCCGCACAGCCTCAGCGCCCGCACCCGCCCACGTCATTGTGGCGCGCATCTTCCGAACATAAGATGAACATCCGAAGTGCCACCCGAAGGAACCGAACGGCGACGCGGTCACCTCGCATTCAGGAAACGGCGGCAAGAATGTCGTGGGTGGGAGCGGCCGCACCTGCCCCGCATCGAAGAGCGGACAGACCCCGCCCGGAGCTGTATCAAGCGGCGGGACACGCCGCAGCCCGCGCGCATGCCCAACCGCCTGAGGAGACGGCATTGACCGACGATCTGATCCACACCGTCGAGGACGGCATCGCGACGCTCACCTTCAACCGGCCCGAAAGCCGCAACGCCTTCACCTTCGCAATGTATGAAGGCCTCGCCGAGATCTGCCGCGCGGTGCCGACGGACGGCTCGGTCAAGGCCCTCATCCTGCGCGGCGCGGGCGACCGGGCCTTCGCCGCCGGCACGGACATGAGCGAGTTCCGCGGCTTCTCCGCGCCGCAGGACGCGCTCGACTACGAGCACCGAATGGACGGGGTCCTCGAAGCCGTCGAGCGCTGTGCGGTGCCCACCATCGCCGCCATCACCGGCGCCTGCACCGGGGGCGGGGCCGCCATCGCCGCCTGCTGCGACATCCGCCTCACCGATGCGCGCCTCAAATTCGGCTTCCCCATCGCGCGCACTCTCGGCAACTGCCTCTCGGTCGCCAATCTCGCCCGCCTCGCCGCCCTTCTCGGCGCGGGCCGCACCCGCGAGATCCTGTTCACCGCCCGGCTCATCGAGGCCGAGGAGGCCGCGCGCATCGGCCTCGTCGCCGAGGTGCTGCCGGATGCGGATGCCCTGCACGCCCGCGCCCGCGCCCTCGCCGCCCGCCTCGCCTCGCACGCACCGCTCACGCTGCGCGCCACCAAGGAGGGCCTGCGCCGCGCGCTCCGCGACGGCCCCGGCGCCGATGACAGCGACCTCGTGACCCTCTGCTACATGTCCGGGGATTTCCGCGAAGGGATGGAGGCCTTCCTCGCCAAGCGCCCCCCCGTCTGGAAGGGGCGATGAGCCTCTTCGCCGGGTTCGATCGGCCCTTCGACGCCGCCGTCATCGGCGCGTCCGGCGGGATCGGCAGCGCCTTCGCCCGCGCGCTCGATGCCCTGCCCGGCACGCGCGAGGTCCACGCCCTCAGCCGCTCGGGCCGCGCCCCCGCGGGCGCCAAGATCCGTCCCGGCCGCATCGATATCGAGGACGAGGCGAGCATCGCCGCCGCCGCCGCCGCGCTCGCCGAGGCGCCGCTCCGCCTCGTCCTCGTCGCCACCGGGCTCCTGCATGACGGCGCGCTGCAGCCCGAGAAGACCTGGCGCAGCCTCGAGCCCGCCGCCATGGCCCGCGCCTTCGCCGTGAACGCCACCGGCCCCGCCCTTGTCGCGAAACACCTTCTGCCGCTCATCCCGCGCCGCACGCCGGCGGTCTTCGCGGCCCTCTCCGCCCGGGTCGGCTCGATCTCCGACAACCAGTCCGGCGGCTGGTACGCCTACCGGGCCTCCAAGGCTGCACTCAACCAGGTCCTGCGCTGCCTCGCCATCGAGGAGGCGCGCCGCCGCCCGCAACTCGTCATCGCGGGCCTCCAGCCCGGCACGGTGGCAACCCCGCTCTCCGCCCCCTTCCGCAGCGGGGTGGCCGCCGGGGCGCTTCTCGCGCCGGACCGCGCGGCGGCCCGTCTCCTCGCCGTCCTCTCCGCGCTCGAGCCCGCACAGAGCGGCGGCCTCTACGATTGGCAGGGCGGCCTCATCGCCCCCTGAGCCACACTTCGTGACACATCCATGTCAGTCCGCTCGGTCAAGCGAACGGGCCCCGGGCCGCACCGAGCGGCCCCGTCACCCGCCGCAGCCTGCGCCCGAAATCCGTTTGAAATCGGCTCTCTGAGCGGCCGTGCTGCGAATTGCCCGGCCCTTCCGGAGCCTCCGCCTGTCCCCGCTCCGGGCGGCGCGTCTCTCTTCAAAGTTGGTGTTCTGCCGCAACTTTTTCGCCCGAATTGTCACCGGACTGTCTCAGAGCCCGCCTAGTCTCCCGCCGGGACGGAATCGCACCGCCCACAGCAAGCTCCATGTTCCAGATAGGGATAGCCCGCATGAACCGCGACGCCATCATCCGCGATCCTGAGCACTGCAACAAAGCCGAAGCCTTCGAGGCTTTCGATGACATCCCGACCAACCCCAATCTCGGCAACACCATCGGCGACGTGATCAACCGCCGCTATGGCCGGCGCGACGTGCTGCGCGGGGCGCTCGGCGTCTCCGCCGCGACCGCGCTCTTCGGCACCACCGCGATGATCGCGCCGAGCACCGCCGTCGCCGCCGAGAGCCGCTACAAGTTCGAGGAGCTGACCTGGGGCAACGACGAGACGCACCACATCGCCGAGGGCTACAACGCCGACATCCTGCTGCGCTGGGGCGACCCGATCACCGAGGACGCCGCCGAGTTCGACCCGCAGGCCCAGACCGCCGAGAAGCAGCTGAAGCAGTTCGGCTACAACAACGACTATGTAGGCTTCGCCGAGATCGAGCCGGGCCGCGGCATGCTCTGCGTGAACCACGAATACACCAATGAAGAGGTGATGTTCCCGGGCCTCGGCCGTCAGGACAAGGCCGGCTTCACCGGCATGACGCCCGAGCTCGTCGAGATCGAGATGGCCGCCCATGGCGGCACCGTCGTCGAGATCTTCAAGGGCGACGACGGCAAATGGGCCGTGGACCGCTCGAGCCCGCGCAACCGCCGCATCACCCCGCTCAACACCGAGATGACCTTCTCGGGCCCGGCCGCCGGGCATGAGCGCATGAAGACCAATGCCGACCCGACCGGCATGAAGGTCATCGGCACCCTGAACAACTGCGCCGGCGGCATGACGCCGTGGGGCACCTACCTGATGGCCGAGGAGAACTTCCACGGCTATTTCTGGACCGAGAAGCTCGACGCCGAGGGCGATGCGGATCTCTCCGAGCAGCCCGACGCCGCCAAGATGAAGCGCTACGGCGTGCCGGGCATGTGGTACGCTTGGGGCCGCTACAACGACCGCTTCAACATCGACAAGGAGCCGAACGAGCCGAACCGCTTCGGCTGGATCGTCGAGGTCGACCCGATGGACCCGACCGCGACGCCGGTGAAGCACACCGCGCTCGGCCGCTTCCGCCACGAGGGTGCCGAGACCACCGTCGCCTCCGACGGCAAGCTCGTCATCTACACCGGCGACGACAACCGCTTCGACTACCAGTACAAGTATGTCAGCAACGGCACCGTGTCCGATGACCGCGAGGCCAATTCGGCGCTCCTGTCGGACGGCACGCTCTACGTGGCGCGCTTCAACGAGGACGGCACCATCGACTGGCTGGCGCTCGTCCATGGCGAGGGCCCGCTCACGGCGGAGAACGGCTTCAACGACCAGGCCGATGTGCTGATCGACACGCGCCTGGCAGCCGACCTCCTCGGCGCCACGCCGATGGACCGCCCGGAAGACGCGCAGCCGCGCGGCGACGGCACGGCCTATATCATGCTGACCAACAACACGAAGCGGAAGCCGGACCAGGTGGACGCGGCCAACCCGCGACCCGAGTCTTCCTTCGGTCATATCATCGAGATCAAGGAAGCGGACGGCAACCACTCCGCCACCAGCGGCACCTGGGACATCCTGGTGAAGTGCGGCGACCCGACCATCGCCGAGGTGGGCGCGCAGTGGAACCCGGAGA
>JBCBWF010000181.1:0-9557 GCA_039817245.1 Pseudomonadota bacterium
GAGGCCCGCGGCGTGGGCGGGATCTTCTACGACGACCACTGCACGGGCGACTGGGAGGCGGACTTCGCCTTCACCCAGGATGTCGGCCGCGCCTTTCTCGAGGCCTACATGCCCGTGGCCGAGCGTCGGCGGGATGAGGCGTGGGACGAGGCGGACCGGGCGCATCAGCTCTATCGCCGCGGGCTCTATGCCGAGTTCAATCTCGTCTACGACCGCGGCACGCGCTTCGGCCTCGAGACCGGGCACAATCCCGAGGCGGTGCTGATGAGCATGCCCCCGCTCGCCACCTGGCCGTGAGCGGGCGCTTCGCCGGGCTCGAGGTCCTCGTCACCGGGGCCTCTTCCGGCATCGGTCGCGCCACGGTGACGGCTTTTTCGGCGCAGGGCGCGCGGGTGCATGCGCTGGCCCGCCGCGCAGAGCGGCTGGAGACGCTTGCCGCCGTGACCGGGGCCGTGCCGCATGCGGTCGACATGACAGACACGGCAGCACTCGAGGCGCTGGCGGGGCGCATCGCGCCGGATGTTCTGGTGAACAACGCCGGTCTCGGTGCCGGGATCGCGGGGCTCGAGGGCGCGGCGGAGGACGAGGTCGCACGCACGATCGGCGTGAACGTCACCGCGCTTCTGCAGGCGTTGCGCCTTTTCCTGCCCGGCATGCGCGCGCGCGGACGGGGCCATGTGGTCAATATCGGCTCTGTGGCCGGGCTCTACCCCATCATGTCGACGGTCTACGGGGCGTCGAAGGGGGCGGTTCGGCAGATCTCGCGCAATCTGCGCATCGAGCTGCGCGGCACGGGGATCCGGGTGACCGAGATCCAGCCCGGGCGCGTGTCCACCGAGTTCTACGATGCCGCGATCCCCGACGATGCGCAGACGCGCGATCGGCTGAAGACCACCGGCGTGCGGGAGCTCTCGCCCGAGGACATCGCCGGGGCCGTGCTCTACGCCGTTGGCGCGCCCGCCCATGTCAACATCTCCGCCATCGAGATCCAGCCTGTCGAGCAGAGCTATGGCGGCGTGAGCTTCGACCCGGTGGATTGGGCGGACTAGGCGGCCGCGCCTTCCGCCGGTGCGTCGTCGGCGGGAAGGAACAGGGGCAGCCGGATGACGAGACGCGCACCGCCGGCCGGTGCATCGTCGATCTCGACACGGCCGCCATGGGCCTCGGCGAGGCTGCGCACCACGGCGAGGCCCAGGCCCGCCCCGCCGGTCCGCCGCGCGCGTGATGTCTCGGTCCGGGTAAAGGGTTCGAGGAGCAGGGCGCGCTGGTCCATCGGGATGCCCGGGCCTTCGTCGTCGACCAGCAGCACCACATCCGGTCCCTCGGCCCGGAGCGTCAGATGTGCGGCATGGCCATAGCGCAGGGCGTTGTCGATGAGGTTGGCGACGATGCGTCGAAGCGCCAGCCGGTCGCCGAGCACGGCCGTTCCCGCCGCATCCTCTCCATCGTCGAGCGTGACCGGGGCGCCCGCCGCGCGCCGGTCCGCGACCTCCGAGGCGACGAGGGCGGCGAGTTCGATCAGCTCCTCGTCAAGCTCGCTCGCACCGGCGCGGCTCGCGAGCAGCGCGTCGTCGAGCAGCGCGATCATGTCGGCGATGTCGGCGGCCGCGCGGGCGCGGTCGTCCGGATCCGCGATCTTGTCGATGCGCAGCCTCAGCCGTGTCGCGAAGGTGCGCAGATCGTGCTGGATGCCGCCCACCAGAGCCATGCGCGCCCGGATGAGGGTCGTGAGCCGCTCCTGCAGTCGCTCGAAGGCCGCCACGAGCGCGCGGAGTTCCGGCGAGCGCGCCCGGATCTGCGGCAACGCCACGGCCTCGCCGGCGGGATCGACCCGGTCGACCGCCGCCGCCAGTCGCGAAAGCGGGCGGAACTCGCGGTGCAGGGCGATCAGCGTGACGAGCGCCACCAGCACCGCGATGATCGCGGCGCCGAAGCCGACAGGCAGGCCGATGGGAACCACCATCAACGGGCTCTCGGTCTCGATCACCAGTGTCTCGCCGCCCGCGAGCCCGATCCGGAACTCCACCGAATTGAGCGCGCTGGCCATAACGTAGAAGAGCGGGCGCGCGCCTTCCTTTGGCTCGACGACCAGGGGACGGGGGGCGAGCGCTTCGCGATAGGCCTCCAGCGCGGCGGCGTCGACCCGGCCGAGTTCCGGCAGGCGCGTGGTCTCGACCGCTCCGGTCGCGATCGAGGCCGAGAAATGGCGGGTGCTGACCGCCTCCAGGGTCAGCGCGCGCTCCGCCGGTGCGGCCCGCTCCAGCACCTCCGCCAGCGCGGCGAGGCGTTCGGGTGTCGGCAGGGCGGCGTCCCGCCCGGCGCCGGTGGCCACATAGCCCGCGGCGACGAAGGTCAGCCAGACCGCGAAGAGGGCGACGACGACAATGAGGCCCACGCGTCCGGGCAGCGTCACGCGCGCCATCAGGGCGCCGCCTTCACCGGCGCGGTGAAGAGGTAACCGCCATTGCGCACGGTGCTGATGAGCTGGGTGCCCGGGCTCGCCCCGTCGAGCTTGCGCCTGAGGCGGGAGACGAGCATGTCGACCGTCCGGTCGAACGGCTCCGCGCCGCGCCCGCGCAGCTGATCGAGGATCTGGTCGCGCGACAGCACCCGGCGCGGGCGCTGCACGAAGCAGGCGAGCAGGTCGAACTCGCCGCTGGTGAGGCTCAGCGCCGTGCCCTCCTGGTCCACGAGCTGGCGGGCATCGAGATCGATCACGAAGCGGTCGAAGGCGAAGCGACGCGACGGGGCCTCTGTGGCGGGCCGGTCGGAGATCCGCCGGAGCACCGCCCGGATGCGTGCGAGCAGCTCGCGAGGCCCGAACGGTTTCACGAGGTAATCGTCCGCGCCCATCTCGAGGCCCACAACCCGATCGATCTCGTCGCTCTTGGCGGTGAGCATCAGGATCGCCGGCCCGTTGCCTGCGCGCAGCCGCCTGCAGATCGACAGCCCGTCCTCGCGCGGCAACATCAGGTCGAGCACCACGAGATCCGGGCGGCGCCGCGCGAGCACCGCGTCCATCGCCTCGCCATCGGCCGCCTCCTCCACCTCCAGCCCCTCCTTGGACAGGAACTCCGCCACCAGCTGGCGGATATCGGGGTCGTCATCGACCACCAGGATGAGGGGGCGGGCATCGCTCATGGCCCGAACATCGGCCAGCCGGACTGGCCCGGCAAGCCGTCCGGCGCGGCGATTACAAACTGTTACGCGCCGTTGACCGAGCGATACCGCCCGTTTCCCGCCGTCGATACTGGGATGACAACCGGCGCGTAGCTCTTGGCCCAGGCGGCAGGACACCTCCGAACACGCCACCGCCGAGAGATGAGAGAAAGGAACACGCAATGAGCAAGGTCTTCACCATTCCCGCCCTCGTCGCCGCGCTCGCGATCGGTGCTGCCGCAGAGGCCGGCGCCTGGGAGCGAAAGGGCACCGTCACGGGCGCGCGCGGCACGGGCACGGTCGATGCCACCGGCAACTGCTCCGGCGGTGCCTGCACGCGCGATGTCACGCGCACCGGCCCCTATGGCCGCAGCACCGCGCGCTCGGGCAGCGGCAGCTGTGCCGGTGGCGTCTGCTCCGGCAACCGCACGACCACGGGCCCGGCGGGCCAGACCCGCACGCGCCAGGGGTCGATCTCGCGCTGACATCCCGCGGACGCGGCGCTCGCAGAAGCGCCGCTCGATCCAACCGGAGCAAGGAAAGAAGCCATGGACACCAACTTCACCATTTTCGCCGTCATCGTCGCCATCGTCATCGGAGCGGCTGCCGGCGCGAACGCCTCCGAAGCCGCCAAGGAGCAGGCGGCGGCGAACTTCATGCAGGCCGACGCAGATGCGGACGGGGCGCTGACGCTCAGCGAGTTCACGACCCTCATCGATCTCAATGCGCAGCACGGGATCGGCCGCGCCGCGATGATCCGCCGGTTCGGCAAATACGGCACCGCGTTCGGGCGCATCGACACCAATGCCGATGGCTTCGTCACGCCGGAGGAGATGTCCGCGCTCGCCGAGAAGGCCCGTCGCTGACATCTGCCCAGCCCGCCGGTGCCCTGCCCGCGCGCAGGGCACCGGATGTTTCGTCCATGCGTTACGGAGGCCAGGAGAAGACGATGCGCGATCTCATCGACGATGCCGAAGGCACGCTTGTCGGGCAGCGCCCGCCGGCGCGCCGGCGCTCCCGGCGCGCGCCGGTCCTGTGGGTCTTGCTGGCCACCGTGGCCGCCGTGGCCGTGCTGGGCGGTGCGCGCTACGCGGTGCCGGTCGAAACGCGGGCCCATCAGGCGACGGCCGGCCCCTTCCATGTCGCCCTGAAAGGGCCGGGCACGCTGGAGGCACGCCGCCACACCGTGCTGAGCACGACAGTGCAGGGCCGGCTCGAGGCGCTGCCCTTCGATGTCGGCGACCATGTGGAGGCTGGCACGCCCGTCGCCCGACTGGAGGACAACGAGGCGCGCATCGATCTCGGCCAGGCGACCGAGGAGGCGCGCGCCACGGTACACCAGATCGCCGAGGCGGAGGCCCAGCTCCGGCGCGAGGAGGCCACGCTCATGCGCTACGAGCGTGATCTGGCGCGCCAGGCGGAGCTCCGCGCCCGCGGCGTGATCGCGGACGGGGCACATGACATCGCCCGCGCGGAGCGCGACGCCGCGGTGGCGCGCGTCGCCGAGGCGCGCGCACGGATCGAGCGGCTGCGCGCCGAGCTCGCGGTCGCCACCCATCAGGTCGAGCGGCGCGAGGAGGCTGTGACCCAGACCCTCGTCACGGCTCCCTTCGATGCCGTCGTGGTGGCGAAGGCGCGCGAGATCGGCGATGTCGTCACCCCCGGCACCGCCATTCTCGAGATCGTCGACCCGGCGACGCTGATCCTGAGCGCGCGGCTCGACGAGAGCGAGATGGCGCGCGTCGAGCAGGGGCAGGCCGCGCTCGTGCGCTTCGAATCCGAGCCCGCTCGCGCGCATCGCGCCACCGTTCACCGCATCGGCCGCGAGGTCGACCGGGAAACGCGCGAGTTCAGCGTGGAGCTCACGCTCGCCTCCCTGCCCAAGAACTGGGCGCTCGGCCAGCGGGGCTCGGCGGAAATCCGCGTTGCGAGCCGGTCCGAGGCGGTCACCGTTCCCGCCGCCGCGGTCCGTCGCCGCAACGGTGCGTTCGGGGTCTGGGCCCTTCAGGAAGGCCGCGCGCGATGGCGGCCGCTCGAATTCGGCGCGACGGCCGACGGCACGGTGGAAGTGCTGGCCGGCATCGAGCGCGGCGACACCGTGCTCGACGGCAAGACCCTCTACGAGGGCATGCGCGTGCAGGCCCTGCCATGAACCTCGCCGTCAAGGATATCCGCCACACCCTGCCGCGCTTTCTCATCACGCTGCTCGGCGTCGGTCTGCTCATCACCGCCAGCGTCGGCATGATCGGCCTCTATCGCGGCATCGTGCAGGACGCGACCTTGCTGATCGAGGAGATCGGTGCGGACTTCTGGATCGTGCAGGGCGGCCGGGCGGGGCCCTTTGCCGAGCCCTCCGTGGTCTCCTCGTCCATGGATCGGCGGGTGGAGGGGCTGGACGGCGTCGCCCGCGTGCGCCGCTTCATGCAGTCCGACCAGCAGATCCTGCATGAGGGCGAGCAGCGCCGCGCGACGGTCGTGGGGCTCGATTATCCGAAGGACCGCGGCGAATGGGTCAACCTCGTCGCCGGGCGGTATCTCGGGCAGAGCCGCTACGAAGTGATCGCCGATGAGAGCCTCGGCTTCGCGCTGGGCGACCGCATCACGCTGGCGCGCGACGACTATGAGGTCGTCGGCCTCACGACGCAGATGATCAGCGGCATGGGCGACGGCCTGATCTTCCTCGCCATCAACGACGCGGTCGACATCGCCCGGCGCAAGGCCAACGAGGAGATCCTGCTCGCGCGCGCCGCCAGCGGCCGCGAGGCGGTGTTCCAGGAGAGCAAGATCGCCGCGATCCTGGCCGAGATCGAGCCCGGCGCGGACGAGGCCGCGCTCCGTCGCGCGGTGCTGAGCTGGGGCGATGCCAACATCCTCAGCAGCGACGAGCAGAGCGATCTCTTCCTCAACCAGCGGCTCTGGCGGCTCAAGGTGCAGATCCTGTCCTTCACCGGCGTGCTGATGGCCGTCATGACGATCGTGATCTCGCTGATCGTCTACACCATGACGCTCGAGAAGCTGCACCAGATCAGCCTTCTCAAGCTCATCGGTGCCCGCAATGGCCTGATCTACGGCATGATCGTCCAGCAGGCCGTTCTCATCGGGCTTGGCGGATACGCCGTGGGCGTGGCGCTCGCGCATGGCATTTTCCCGTTCTTCCCGCGCCGCGTGGTGCTCGATCCGCAGGATCTGGGCCTGATGCTCGGCGCCGTCCTGCTGATCGGGCTGCTCGCCGCGCAACTCGGGATCCGCCGGGCCATGCAGGCGCGCGCACAGGATGTGCTGTCATGAGCGCGCTCCTGTCCATCGAGGGTGCGGCCAAGCACTACCCAAGCGGCGATACCGTGGTGCGCGCGCTCGACGGGGTCTCGGTCGACATCCATGCAGGCGAGCTCGTGGCGATCATGGGCCCGTCGGGATCCGGCAAGAGCACCTTCCTGCTGATCGCAGGGCTGATCGATCAGCCGAGCTTCGGCGAGGTGCGCTTCGGGGGAGAGCTGATGTCGAGCCCTGATATCGATCTCGACCGGCTCCGCGATTTCCGGCGGCAGAACATCGGTTTCGTCTTCCAGAAGGCCAACCTCATCCCCTTCCTCAGCGCGGCCGAGAACGTGGCGCTGGCGATGGAGATGGATGACGTGTTGCCCGCGGATGCGCGCCGCCATGCCGAGGCGCTTCTCGCGTCGCTCGGGCTCGGCCACCGGGTCGACAACCGGCCGAGCCGGCTCTCGGGCGGCGAGCAGCAGCGCGTCTCGATCGCCCGCGCGCTGGCGAACGACCCGAGGCTGATCCTCGCGGACGAGCCGACGGCGGCACTCGACAGCGTGCGCGGACGCCAGGCGATCTCGGTGCTTCGCCGCATCGCCGACGAGCGCGGGACCGCAGTGGCCGTGGTCACTCACGACTCGCGGTCCCTCGATCTCTTCGACCGGGTCATCCACTTCGAGGACGGCCGGATCGTGAGCTGAGGCAGGAAGAACGCGCGTGGCAGTGGAGGGTGAGATGTGGATCTACAAGGGCCGCGCAGGCCCGCGGGCGACCCGGCGGCTCGTGCTGGCGATCATCGCCGCGATCCTGCCGATGCTGAACATCGAGTGACGGGTGGCCCCGGAGGCATGCTCCGGGGCCGCCATAAGATCGATCTGGCCGGGAGGCATGCTCCGGGGCTGCGGTGGGATCGCGCGGGCCGGCTCAGTCCTGCGCGATGGCCTCGAGCTCGATGACGACCGTCACCTCGTCGCCGACGATGCCGCCGAGCGCGTAGGTCATGCCATACTCCGACCGCATGATGGTGGCCTCGGCCGAGACGCCGATGGTGCGCTTCTTGTGGCCGAAGGGATAGGGCTCGTCCTTGTTGAGCGTGACCGTGACCTCCACGGGCTTGGTCTGGCCGAGAAGGGTGAGCTCGCCGGGGATCATCCCCGTCGTCTCGCCGGTCACTTCGCCGCCATCGGCGACAAAGACGACCGCAGGATGCTCCGTCACGTTCAGGAAGTCCTTGTTGCGCACATGGTCGTCGCGCCGCTTGTCGTTGGTAAACACCGAGGCCGGGTTCACCTCCACGCGGATGTCGCTCACCGTCTTCTCCTTCGCGTTGTAGACGAAGGAGCCGGTCACTTCCGTGAACCAGCCGAGCGTGCGAGCATAGCCGATATGGTCGACCCAGAAGGCCACGGTGGTGTGAGTCGGGTCGAGCTCGAAGGTCACCGGCTCGGCCTTGGCCGCAAGCGGGGCGGCGAGCAGCGCGGCGGTCAGAAGAGCGGCGCGGACGGTCATGGCAGTCTCCCTGTTTTCGGTGGCTTTTCGCAGAGATAGGTCCTCGGCGGCGCCATGCCATCGGGCGCGCTTGCCGAAGACGCAAATCCGCCAGTGACATAAATCCATGATTCATGTATCCATGAATAATGGATTTAGCTCTGCAGTCAGAAGCGCTCACAGCGCTTGGTCATCCGGGTCGGCTCGCGGTCTTCCGCCTGCTCGCCCGCCGCGCGCCCGATGGCGTGCGTCCGTGCGACATCGCCGATGCGCTGGGACTGAAGCCCAACACGCTCTCCGTCTATGTGAACACCCTCGCCCGCGCAGGGCTCGTCACCTCGGAGCGGGCCGGCAAATCGGTCTTCTACCGCATCGATCTCCGCCGCACGGGAGCGCTGATCCACTTTATCGTCGCCGATTGCTGCCGTGGCCGGCCTGAACTGTGTGAGCCGCTCGCAGCGCATGCCCTGCAACGCCTGGAAGAAGGAACGCACAGTATGTCCGACCACCGCTTCAACGTTCTCTTCGTCTGCACCGGAAACTCGGCCCGCTCGATCTTCGCCGAGGCGATCCTGGCCAAGGAGGGGGCGGAGAAGTTCCGCGCCTTCTCCGCCGGCACGCGCCCGTTCTCCGAGCTCAACCCGCACGCGGTCGCCGTGCTCGAGAAGCTCGGCCACGATGTCTCGAACCTGCGCGCCAAGAATATCGGCGAGTTCCAGAAGGCCGATGCGCCGAAGATGGACTTCGTCTTCACCGTGTGCGACCGCGCGGCGAACGAGGAATGCCCGCCCTGGCCGGGCCAGCCCATCTCCGCCCATTGGGGGATGCCGGATCCGGTCAAGACCGAGGGCACGGATGCCGAGAAGGGCCTCGCCTTCCAGCAGACATACCGGATCATGCGCCACCGGCTGACCGGTTTTCTCGCGCTGCCCGTGGCCGAGCTCGACCGCATCTCGCTGCAGCGCGCACTGGACGAGATCGGCCGCACCGGCGTGGAGGCGACCGCCGCACCCTGAGGCCCGCCTCCCTGAAGACACCCACAAGCGCGCCCGGGAAGGCCCGAGCGCGCCACTCTCATGCATATGGAGTACGCGCATGGTTCGGATCGCGATCAACGGTATGGGCAGGATCGGCAAGCTGGTTCTGCGCGCCTTCGTGGAGGAGGGGATGCCCGGCGAGATCCTGCTTCTCAACGATGCGGCCGGCGATCCCGCCCAGCATGCGCATCTCCTGGAGTTCGATACCGTCCACGGTCGCTGGCCAGCGCGCTTCGCCCACGACGCCGAGAGCGTGACGATCAACGACCGCCGCATGCGGATGACCGCGGCGAAGCGGATCGAGGACCTGCCGCTGGCGGAGCTCGGGATCGACCTCGTCGTCGACTGTACCGGTGTGTTCAAGACCACGGCCAAGGTGCAGCCCTACTACGATGCCGGCGTGAGGAAGGTCGTCGTCTCCGCCCCGGTGAAGGAGGAGCCGGCGCTCAACCTCGTCTACGGCGTCAACCACGGGCTTTACGATCCTGCGACGCACCATCTCGTCACCGCGGCGAGCTGCACCACGAACTGCCTCGCCCCGGTGGTGAAAGTGCTGCACGAGGAGATCGGAATCGCCCATGGCTCGATCACCACGATCCACGACGTGAC
>JBCBWF010000124.1:0-12117 GCA_039817245.1 Pseudomonadota bacterium
ATGATCGCCCGCGGATAACGGTGGCGCTTGTAAGAGGCGGGGGTCATGGTCATCACCGCCAACTATCGCCTCCCCAACCCGGCGGCGAGACCCGTCCAGGTTAAAGTGACAGCTCCCGACGGCACCTTCATGCTGGGCGAGACGGCGGAGACCCGTGGGCTCTTCCTTAGGCTGCGGGATGAACTCGGTCGGCCTCGCCTCGGGCGGCGGGGCGGGCATGAACCTCGCGCACTGCATCCTGCACGGCCACACGGCGATGGATCTGGGCGAGGCCGACGCCAAGCGCTTCGCGCCCGTCTTCGACCGGGTCGAGCATCTGATGGCCCGCGCGCCGGAGATCCTCGGCACGCATTACGACATCGCCTATCCCGGCAAACAGCTCGCCACCGCGCGCAACCTCCGCCGCCTGCCGCTCGATGCCGCATTCCGCGCTGCGGGCGCCCATTTCGGGCAGGTCTATGGCTGGGAACGCCCGCTCTATTTCGGCAAGACCGCCGAGCCGGTGCTGCGTTTCGACCGGCCGGACTGGTTCGAGAACATTCGCGCCGAGGTGATGGCCGCGCATGAGGAGGCCGCGATCTTCGACGCCTCGCCCTTCGGCAAGATCGACGTCGCCGGGCCGGATGCCGAGGCGTTCCTGCGGACTGTCTGCGCAGGCCAGATGGGCCGCGCGCCGGGGGCGGTGATCTACACTGCCATGCTCAACGACCGCGGCACCTTCGAGAGCGACCTCACCGCCCAGCGCCTTGCCCCCGACCACTACCGCTTGTTCGTCGGAACCGCCGCGATCAAGCGCGACATGGCCTGGCTCGCGCGGTGGTCGGAGGGCTTCGATGTCAGGCTCCGCGACGTGACCGGGGACTGGGCGGTGCTCGGCCTCATGGGCCCCGCAGCCCCCAGGGTCGCCCGCGCGCTCGGCGGCGATCCGCTTCTCGATCTCGGATACTTCCGTCACGGCCCGGCACGGCTCGCCGGCTGCGAGGTGCGGGGGGCGCGGCTCTCCTATGTCGGCGAGGCGGGATGGGAGATCACCTGCCGCGCCGGCGACGCTCCCGCCCTCTACGCTGCGATGACCGGTGCCGGCGCCCGGCCCGCGGGCCTCTACGCCCAGACCTCCATGCGGATCGAGAAGGGCTTCTGCGCCATGGGCCACGAGCTCGACGGGGACCTCTCGCCGATCGAGACCGGGCTCGAATTCGCCACGCGCGCCACCGGCGGCTTCACGGGCTTCGAGGCGCTCGAGGAGCGGCGCGCGAAGGGGGCGGTGAACCGGCTGGTCTCCCTGAGCTTCGAGGACGACGCGGCGGTTCCCATCGGTCACGAACCTATCTGCTCGGGCGCGCGGATCCTCGGACAGACGACCTCCTGCGCCTATGGATACCGGGTCGGCCGGCCTGTGGCCCTAGGCCTCACCCGCGAGCCGCTCGCGGACGGCGCGGCCGTGGAGGTCGACATCGCCGGCCAGCGGTTCGCGGCTCGGGTCGCCAGAGGGCCGCTCTTCGACCCCGATGGGAGCCGGATGAAACCCTGAGCCGCCCGCGGCGGGCCCGGCCGACCGTCCGCCGAGCCTCAGAATTCGAACTTCACGCAATCGGCGCGGAACACGGAGACGGAGACCTCCACCACCGCGCCGTCCGGGTCGGTGTTGACACCGGTGCTGACCATCACGGGCTGGCCCCGCGGCATGCCGATGACAAGAGCTTCGTGCGCTGTCGGCATGCGTCCCTCGAGGCGGGTGCGCGAGCGGCGGCAATCCGTGATCCCGTGTCGGGCCAGGGCACGGGTCACGCTGCCGGTCTCGCTCAGATCGTCGAGGATCCCGTTGAAGCGGGCGATCGGGAAATGGGAGCGCGAGAGCGCCATGGGCCGGTTGTCCGCGCTGCGCACGAGCTCCGCCAGATAGACCCGCGCGCCGAGCTTGAGCCCCATATCCCGCGCCAGCTCCCGGTCCGCCCGAACGGTGCGCGAACTGATCATGCGGGCCGCGCCCAGGCGACCGCTCCGCGCCGCATTCGCGCCCCAGCGCGGGAAGCTGTCGAGATGGATGTCGACGGTCGGCTCGGCGACCCGGTAGCCGAGGCCCTGCCAGCTCTGCGTCCGCCCCTCGTCGCGCAGTCGCTCGAGCGCGCGGCGTGCGCCATGGCGCGTGATGCCCATGCGTGCGGACAGGGCGGCGATCGTGGGCAGGCGGTCGCCGGCGCTCAGCTCGCCGCGCTCGATCCGGCCGCGGAGCGTGCGGTAGACCGTACGCCAATCCGTCGTGGGCTCGGGCTCGTGACTCACCGGCAGACCTCCCAGTCGGACACGCCGGCACAGTCTCTCGCAGTTGCGCGACATCCGTGTGGCACCCCGAAACACGGCGACAGCTCACAAACCCGGGCGGTTTGAGAAAAGCTTTGATGACGGGACGCGAAGCGTCACCGGGCTGTGAAAGTCACACCGCATGAAGGGACGCGGGCCGACGGGTCCACACAACCGGCAGCCCGGTGATCGCCAGGCCGTCGGCGCCAGAGCGGGACGGGATCCGCCGCGTATCCACGAACGGACGTCACGCGGCCTAAGGAACGAGGAAATCGAGAGGTTCCGGCGCCGTCACGTCGCAGAGGCGGACGGTCACGCCACAGCAAGAAGGGCGCCGGGCGCTCTCGCCGAACGACAATGAACAGGGAGTCGATCATGCATATGCGTCACCTCTTCACCGCAGCGCTCCTTGCGGTGCTTCCCCAGACCGGCGCGCTCGCGCAGGAGATGCCCGACGGCTCGGCGAACGAGCCGGTGCGCGTCATCATGGTGCCGGCCGAGATCGGCTCGCGCGACACGCTGAGCGACTATCGGCCTGTCTTCAACGCGATCACCGAGGAGTACGGGATCCATTTCGACCTGAAGCTCGGCGACAGCTATGCCGCCGCCGTGCAGGGCCTCTGCAACGACCAGGCCGATATCGGCTGGTACGGAGCCGTGACCTACGGCCAGGCGCGCGAGATCTGCGATGCCGAGCTGCTGGCCGTCGATGTGAAGAACGACCAGGCGGTCTACTACTCGGGCATCTACGCCCGGAAGGACTCGGGGCTGAAGACCCTCGCCGATCTGAAGGGCCACAGCCTCGCGGTCGGCGACCCGAACTCCACCTCGTCCTTCAACTTCCCCTTCGCGATGGTGATGGCCGAGGGCATCGACCCGGCCAACGATCTCTCCAAGATCGTGATCGCCGGCAGCCACACCAACTCGCTGGCCGCGCTGACCGAGGGGCGCGTCGATGCGGCGGCCGCCTCCTTCAACGCCTTCGAGAAGGCGGTGGCGAAGGGCGTGCTGGACCCGACCGTGTTCCGCGTGCTGGCCAAGAGCGAGGGCATCCCGAACCCGCCGCTGGCGATGAACAAGAAGCTCGACCCCGAGCTTAAGGACCGGATCCGCCTCGCCTTCTCCGAGATCCACACCAAGGTCGATCCGCAGTTTATCCGCGGCTACGGCGGCAAGACCGTGGACCGCTACGACACCGAGTACCCGCTCGAGAAGATGCTGGGCGCGCTCGACAAGCTCTCGGCCCTCACCAAGCGGGTGAAGGGCGAGATCATCGAGAAGGCCGGCGAGCGCTGAGACGCCGCCCTCACGCCTCGCCCGCACCGGGGTCTCCCGGGGCGGGCGGGGTGCCGTCTGACAGGACCGTACCGATGCTCAGCTTCCAGCAGATCACGCATGTTTTCCCCGATGGCACCCGGGCCACGCGGGACATCACGCTCGAGGTGCCCAAAGGGCAGTTCTGCGTGTTGCTGGGGCCGTCGGGCGCAGGAAAATCGACGCTGCTCAACACCGTGAACGGCCTCGTGATGCCGACCGAGGGGCGCGTGGTGCTGGATGGCGAGCCGGTGACGCTCTCGAACCTCTCGGCCGTGCGGGGCCGGATCGGGATGATCCACCAGCAGCTCCACCTCGTGCCGCGCCTCAGCGTGCTCCACAACGTGCTCACCGGGCTCCTGCCGGTCACGCCGACCTGGAAGGCGCTGCTGAAGCTCTTCCCGGTCGCGCATCAGCGCCTCGCCTGCCGGCTGCTCGAGGAGGTGGAGCTCGAGGAGAAGCAGATTTACCGCCGCGCCTCCGAGCTCTCGGGCGGGCAGCAGCAGCGCGTGGCCATCGCGCGTGCCTTCATCAACGACCCGGATGTGGTACTGGCGGACGAGCCGGTCGCGAGCCTCGATCCCACCGTCAGCCGGCATGTGCTGCGCCTGCTGCGCGCCGCATCGCGACAGCGCGAGACGACGGTGCTCTGCAGCCTCCACCAGGTCGAGTTCGCCATCGAGTTTGCGGACCGGATCGTGGCGCTGCGGGCCGGCGAGGTGGTCTTCGACGACCAGCCCTCGGCGCTGACCGGCGCGAAGCTCACCGAGATCTATGGCGGGGACAAGGGCGACCTGATCGGCGCGGACGCGCCCACCCGCATCACCCGGTCCGGCATCGTCTCGGCGGAGGGCGGCGCGCTCCACACGGACGCCGCAGAGTAAGGGAAACGGCAGCATGGCCCCCACGGACACCACCACGCGGCTGCCCTCCGAGAGCTGGGAGCTGCACAGGACCATCACTTCGAAGACCATCGGCATCCTGCTGATCGTCGTGCTCCTCGCCGGCTTCTCCGCGAAGAATGTCGAACTCGACAAGGCCGCCTCGGAGACCTGGGGGGCCGTTGCCTCGATGCTGGGCTTCGGCGAGTCGAAGGTCATCAACGGCGCGGCGAACTTCCTCTCCAAGTCCTTCCCGCTGCAGATCTCCACGATTCAGGAGACCAACCGGATCGAGAACTTCGATCCGAACAACCTGCCCTGGTTCTCCTATGTCGAGGTGCGCACCGAGCGCGAATACAGCGTCATCCAGGAGAAGTTCACCGAGATCGAGGCGGAGTTCCTGGTCCGGCCCGTCGGCTACCTGGTGAAGGTGCTGGTGAAGATGTGGGAAACGATCGAGATGGCGATCTGGGGCACGATCTTCTCCGTGCTGCTCGCGATCCCGCTGGCCTACGGGGCGGCGAAGAACTACACGCCGCATCCCGCCGTCTACCAGGCCTCGCGCGCGATCTGCGGTTTCAACCGCGCGATGCCGGAGCTGATCCTCGCGCTCTTCTTCGTGCTGATGTACGGCTTCGGCCCGATCGCCGGGATCTTGGCTCTCGCGCTGCATACCAGCGGCTTTCTCGGCAAGTTCTTCGCCGACGAGATCGAGAACGCCGATCCGGGGCCGCAGCGCGCCCTGCGCGGCACCGGTGCGAACAAGGTCAAGGTGCTGCGCTACGCGGTGATCCCGCAGGTGCTGCCGCAGTACTACGCCTATGTGCAGTACATCCTCGAGCGGAACATCCGCACGGCCACGGTCCTCGGCATCGTTGGCGCCGGCGGGATCGGCACGGAGCTGAAGGGGCGCTGGGACCTCTTCGACTACGACCACGTGGCCACGATCTTGCTGGTCATCTTCCTCACCGTCGTGGTGCTCGAACTCGCCACCCAGCGCCTGCGCATGCGCGCCATCTGACCCGAGCCTGCGCGACGCCCGGGCTCGCAGAGCCCCCCGTCACCGGGGTGAGCAGCCATGTGTTTGGCAACGCCCGCGCGCTTCAGCTCAACGAGCGCATAGGGGCGTTCTCGAGCCTCGGGACGAGCCTGAACGCGCTGGCCACCGCGGCGCTGACCACGACGCTGATCCAGTTCATCGCCTGAGGGCGGCGGCGTCCCGGCACGCCCGTCCCCGCGCCAGCCGCGGCGACGGGCCTTCGCAGACCGGCCCCCGCGTTACTCGGCGGCCTTGGCGTGGCAGCTCGCGGCGTTCTTCGACCAGGGCAGATCGCGGAGATTCGAGTCGTCGAAGAACCCGACGGGCAGCAGCTTGAAGCCGCAGGTGATGCAGGGCTGGACCGGATAGTCCTCCGGCCGCGGCACGTGGTGCAGGCCGAAGACGTGCCAGGCGACGATGTCCGCCTCCGCGACCGGCCGGTCCCCGGCGATGAAGGCGGCGAGGCCGTCGGAGCCGTCGCTGCCATTGACGAACTCGCCGGCCGGGTAGCGCTGCGCCGGGTCGAAGGCGGTCACCCAGAGATCGTTGTAAGTGTAACCTGCGCGCCGGCCGGACGGGCCGTCCGGCGAGATGAACGGGGTCACCGTCGACATCGGCATGAGCTTGTAGGCGGTCGGCTTGCCCACATGGTTGGTCCGGCCCGCGCTCGTGAACTTCCAGTAGCGGTGCGTGGAGGGATCCGCCTTGCGCGCAGCTCCGGTCTCGGTCTCAAGGCGCGTCTCATGCATGCGGTAGGCATTGCCATAGGGGTTCTGCGGCCCCGGCGCGTCGGCATGGGTGTTGCACTCGACAACCGAGTTCAGATCCCCGTCCACCGCCATGTCGAGGCGCGCGCAGAAGGTGTGCTGGTGGATCTGGCCGAGAACGCCGGGCGCGACCTCCACGCCGTAGTCCCCGGGGGCGCCGGGCATGCAGGCGGCGGTGTTGATGATGCCGGTCGCCTTCATCTCGAACTCGATGGTGCCGTCCATCATCAGGTACCAGTAGTACCCGTATTCGTAGTTGCCGACCGTCGCGATAGTGGAGATCACCAGCTTGCGCGCGCGCCGCGTCTCGGTGCGCTCCAGGCGGAAGTCGTAGTGCTTCCAGGCGACGCCCATATCCTCTTCGTGAATGCAGACGGCGTTCTTGATCGTCTCCACCTCGCCGTCGCGCCCGTTCAGCGTGGCATCGAGATACTGGATCGCGCCGAGGCAGTCGCAGCCGAGCTCGAGCGAATTCACCAGCCGGCCGACGCCGTACTCTCCGATATCGAACACGTTCTTGCGCGGATGGGCGCCGTGCGGGGAGCCATAGGGCACCATCATCTCGGCGATGGAGGCGCGGTAGAGGACGGGCCGGCCGGCGATGGTGACGTCGTGCAGCGTCAGCCCCTCGCGGGCGTTGAAACCGATGCGGACGCTCCAGTCGTGCCAGGTCAGGCAGTTGCCCTCGAGCTTGAAGCTCACCCCCTCCGGCTGCACCACGTTGATCGGCCGGAGATCCTCGCGCACCACGCTCTGGAAGGTGTGATCGTAGTTCGCCTCGCCGCGCGGGATGGGCACATCGCCTTCGTCGACGACCGAGAGCACCTCGCCGGTGTCGATATCGACCGTTGCGTTCAGCCCCTCGACGGGATGGGCATACTGGTTGTCCATCGCCGCGTTGCGCACCCAGACGAAGACGTGGCTGATCCGGCGGCCCTTCTCCTCGGCCACCCCGAAATTGCCGGCGGACCAGGGATCGCAGCAGACAAGGCTCATATCCTCGATGCCGCGGCGCCTGCAGGCGGCCTCGAAGCGCGGATCGGCCTTAACGGCGTTCTCCACCTCGAGGAACTCGATGGGCGCGATCATCGGGATGGCGTCGGGCAGCGCGGTTGCAGAGAGGAGCGCGTCCTCGCTCAGCGACACGAGGCAGCGGACCACGCCGGGCTGGCCGACGAAGTACACATTCGCCCAGGCCCGGCGCGCGACCGGATCGCCCGGCGCGTAGGCGCGGACGACGGATTTCTCCGGCTCGGCCAGCTCGATCATCTCGAACTTCGCCTCGGCTCCGCGCTCGATGCCGGCCCGCACGATCGCGACGGTCTTGGTGATCTCCTCCGCCGTCAGCGGTGTGAGCGGGTGCAGCCCCGCCAGGCTTGCCATGCCATCCATCATCGTCGGTTCTCCTCTCGCTGCCGGCGGATTGCGTTGCCCGGGCGCGCCCGCTGGTGGCCGCGCCCGGGCAGATCAGGCTTCCGAGATCCGGCCGGGCCGGACCTCACGCTGTCACTTCTTCAGCCGCGTCCAGATCGCGTCGTAATAGGCCTGGGTCTCGGGGTCGCAGACCTTCACGAAGGTGCCCGGCGGGGCCGAGGCCGGCGGGTTCTGCTCCGGCGAGGTCTTGAGCTCCTCCGAGAGAAGCGGCGTCACGCCCTTCACGCCCGCACTGTACTGCGCGAAGTTGGAGACGGCCGCGATGTTCTCGGGCTCCAGCAGGAAGTCCATGAACTTGATGGCGGACTCGCGGTTGGGCGCATCCTTCAACAGCACCACGTTGTCCATCCAGACGATGAAGCCCTGCTCCGGATAGGCATACTCCACCGGCGCCCCCTCGGCCCGCGCCTTCGCGCCGAAGCCGTTCCAGATCATCCCCACCGCGGCATCGCCGGAGACCAGCACGTCCTTCGCGCCGTCGGAGTTGAAGGAGGCCCAGTTCGGCTTGGCCTCCTGCACCGCCGCGTTGAGCGCCTTCAGCTGCTCGCGATCCGAGGTGCATTGCGGGATGCCGATATGGAGCGAGGCGAGCGCCAGCAGTTCGCCCTGCGTATCGAGCACGTTGATCTTGCCCTTCAGCGCCTCCGGCGGATCAAAGATGATGTCGGTGGTGTTGATCTCGCCGTCATAGACCTCGCGGTTGACCATGAAGCTGGTCGAGCCCCACTGGTACGGGATCGAGTGCATCCGGCCCGGGTCGAAGTCGACATCGAGCCACTGCTCTTCGATATTTCCTTTGTTCTTGAGCTCGCCCTCGGCGATGGTGTCGAGCATGCCCTCGTCGCGCATGATCTGCACCATGTAGTCGCCGGGCACGGCCACGTCGTAGGAGCCCAGCGTGCCGCCCTTCAGCGAGGCGAGCATCGACTCGTTGGAGTCGTAGGTATCCATGGTCACTTCGATCCCAGTCTCCTCGGTGAACTTCACCAGGAGCTCCTGCGGGATGTATTCGAACCAGTGGTAGATCGAGAGCTTGCCCTCGGCCGAGGCTGTGCCCCCGAGGCCCAGCGCCAGGATCGCGGCCAGTGCCGACATCGTTCTCATTGCGGTTACCCTCCTCTGTTGGTGTCCCCGAGTTTGCTCACGAGGTACGAAAGCGAGACGACGAGGATCGAGACCCCGAGCATCAGCGTGCTGATCGCCATGATGTCGGGTTTGATCCCCTGCTTGACGGCGCCGAAGATCGCGGTGGGGAGGGTCTCGACCCCGGCCCCCTTGACGAAATTCGTGATGATGAAGTCGTCGAGCGAGATGATGAAGGCGAGCAGGAAGCCCGCGACGATCCCCGGCATCATCAGCGGCATCAGCACCAGCCGGAACGCCTGCCAGCGATTGGCGTAGAGATCGAGGGCGGCCTGCTCGAAGATCGGCTCGATCCCCTGCAGCCGTGCCGCGATGGGCAGATAGGCGAAGGGGATGCAGAACACGATATGCGCGAGCAGGATCGAGAGCACGCCGCGCTCGAACCCGATCGCCGAGAAGAAGATGAGCGTGGCGACGGCCGTCACGATCTCCGGCACCATCAGCGGCAGGTTGATGAGGGCGAAGCTGGCGGAGCGGCCCCGGAAGCTGCCGCCGCGGATCATGGCGACCGCCGCGGCCGTGGCGATGACGGTTGCGGTCGTGGCGGCCGACACGGCGATAACCAGCGAGTTCCAGGCCGCCTGCTGGAACTTCGCCGCCTCCAGGCCGAAGAACACTTCACGGTACCAGACCAGCGAAAAGCCGCCCCAGCGCGTGATCGAGGTGCTCTCGTTGAAGGAATAGATCATCACGATGATCAGCGGCGCGTAGAGCAGCGTGAGGCAGATCACCGTGGCGGGCAGAAAGCCCGGATAGCGGCGCAGATCGGTCATTGCCTCTCCGCCCGCGCCTGGCTCCGCGCATAGAGCGTGAGGACCACCAGCACCATCGAGAGCAGGATCATCGCCGCCGCCGCACCGAAGGGCCAGTTGCCCGCGGCGCCCTTGAACTGGTCCTCGATCAGTGAGCCGATCATGAAGTTCTTGGCCCCACCCAGCAGATCGGGCGCCAGAAAAGCGCCGAGCGAGGGCACGAAGACGAGGATACAGCCCGCGATAATCCCCGGCTTCACTGCCGGGATCACCACGAGCCAGAGCGTACGCCAGCGCGACGCGTAGAGATCGGACGCCGCTTCGCTGAGCGCGAAGTTAAACCGCTCCACCGATGCGTAGATGGGCAGCACCATGAACGGCAGGTAGCTGTAGAAGAGCCCGAGCTGCACGGCGAAATCTGTGTTGATCATCGTGATCGGCGTGTCCAGCACGCCTATCGCCATGAGCCATTCATTTACCGGCCCGTTGTCGCGGATCAGGAATTTCATGGAGACGGTGCGGATCAGCAGATTGACCCAGTAAGGCACCGTGATGAGGAACAACCACAGCCCGCGCCAGCGCGACGAGCGGGTGGCGATGAACCAGGCGGTCGGGAAGCCGATCAGCAGGCAGAGCAGCGTCGCCAGCCCCGCCTGCCAGATCGAGCGCCAGTAGATCGTGAGATAGGTCCACTCGATCTTCGGGGGCTCGTCGCCGAACAGCCCGCGGTCGACGAAGAAACGGTCGTAGGATGCGAGGGAGAACTCCCAGATCACCCCGCCGCGAAACTCCTTGGTGAGAAAGGAGTAAACCAGCATGAGTGCGACGGGCAGCACGAGGAAGAAGCCGATCACCGCCCAGGAGGGCAGCATCAGCCAGTTCCGGACCCGCGCGAAGGTATCCGCGCCGGAGCCGCCGGTCTGCGCCATCCCCGCCATCAGTCCGCCAGCACGCGCGCCGCGCCCGGATCGATGCTGAGCGCCGCCCGGTCGCCCGGGCGGAAGGGCACGCTCTGGTCATGGGCGTTCTGCGTGCGCACCACGAGCTCCGATCCGTCCGCCAGGCGCACCACGCATTGCGTGTCGGTGCCGAGATAGACGAGCCGCTCCACCGTGCAGGGCACCGGCCCCTCGGGGCCGAGCGAGAGCCGCTCCGGCCGGATCGAGACATGCGCACGCCCCGCCGAGGGGCCCGTGCCCTGCGCCTCGATCTCGCTGCCGCCCGGCAGGCGGACCCGGGTCGCCGCGCCGTTCACTGCCACGATCTCGCTCTCGATGAAATTCGTCTCGCCGATGAAGTCGGCAACGAAGCGGTTCGCCGGCGCCTCGTAGATCTCCTCCGCCCGGCCGATCTGCTGCAGCCTGCCCGCCGACATGACCGCGATCCGGTCGGACATGGTCAGCGCCTCTTCCTGGTCGTGGGTAACGAAAACGAAGGTGATCCCGGTCTCCTGCTGGATCTGTTTCAGCTCCACGCGCATCTGCTGGCGCAGCTTCAGATCGAGCGCCGAGAGCGGCTCGTCGAGCAGCAGCACCTTCGGCGCCGGCGCGAGGGCACGGGCCAGCGCGACCCGCTGCTGCTGCCCGCCCGAGAGCTGATTGGGCTTGCGATCCGCCATGGTCGTGAGCTGGACGAGCGCCAGCATCTCCCCGACCCGGGCCTCGATATAGACCTTCGGCCGCCCCAGCATACGCAGGCCGAAGGCGATGTTCTCGGCCACGGTCAGGTGCGGAAAAAGCGCATAATTCTGGAAGACGGTGTTGATCGGGCGCCTGTTCGGCGGCCGGTCCGCGATGCGCTCGCCGTAGAGGAAGATGTCGCCGCCCGTCGTCTCCTCGAAGCCCGCGATCAGCCGCAGCAGCGTGGTCTTGCCGCAGCCGGAGGGGCCGAGCAGCGTGAAGAACTCGTTGTCGCGGATCTCGAAGCCGACATTGTCGAGGGCCTTGGTGGCGCCCGGCCCCGTGCCGAACACCTTGTCGACGCCGATGATCTCGACGGCTGCCTGCTTTGTCGTCACGCGAGGACCTCCCGAAAGGGGGAAAGCTGTGCAACGACGCTGGCATGCACACCAACCGTGCACAAGCCCGATATCGCCCCCCTTGCGTGGGCGGGCTGCGCCGGTCTTGGAGAAGGGCCGGCCGGCCAGGCCTCCAAAGACCGGTGTGGGGCGGCAGACGCGGCGGACTGCGCCCGTGCCGGAGCCCCATCTTTGCGCCTGCCGCGGCAGGGCATCAAGCGCCGCTTCTACTATTGGCGCGCGGATGCGCTGTAAGTGATAGGCATTATGCAATCTTACACACGCAATCGCCAAATAAATAGATCATAGAGCAACCTGCATGCTCAGAAACCGCAAATCACCATCGACCAAGACTGGAGATCCAACTCTCCTGATTTGCATTTCCTGAATATATTTGCACATATTACCTCCTTGATCAAAGTGCGGCCAATCAAGCTTGCGCATAATGCCCGCCAAAGAAATGACAAGA
>JBCBWF010000578.1:0-2513 GCA_039817245.1 Pseudomonadota bacterium
CGCCAACACCGCCGAGGTGCGCTTCTAGCGCCGCCCGCCAGCCGGAGCGGTCTTCGGGCCGCTGCCGCGGCGCCTCCCACCCACGACAGGATTGCTGGCGCAGTACGAACATTCAGTGAACAGTCCCGCTGTGGCGGCCAAAGTGCGGGGCGGGAGGCGCCGCGGCAGCGGCCCGAAGACCGCTCCGGCTGGCGGGCGGCGCTAGAAGCGCACCTCGGCGGTGTTGGCGATGGAGAAGACGCGGATGCCCACGATCTGGCCGATCCGGTCCTCGCGCACCGGCAGATCGGCGCGCACGCTCCGCGCATCCACCGCCCCGCGCGGCATCTCGAAGCCGGCCGCCGGGGGACGGGCGAGAAAGTCGTACTCCACGAAGCCGTCGCTCCCCGGCCGGCCGTCGCGGCGCACGGAGAGGCTCGGCTCCGAGAACCCCGTGCCCGGCGCGAGCCCGAAGGCGGTCAGGACATAGCCGTTTCGGCTGCGGCCCACTTCGACGCGGGTGACGCTCTCCACCGGCTGCGGCCGGCCCGCCGCCGTTCCGTCCGCCACCGCGGCCGCCTCGGTCTCCTCCGCATCCTCCCCGCCCCCGAAGAGCGAGCAGCCCGCAGGCGCGAGCAGCAGCGCTGCGACCAGCGCCGCGCGTCCGGCAGAGCGGAGGCCGGGGAAGCGCAAACCGGGGCGGCGGACGCGGCGGGGGGCATGGGACATGGGCGGACCTTCGGGCTCTGCACGCGACAGCGCGGCGGCTGGCGCCGCATGTCCGCCGTCATTTCCGGTCGCCTATCCACCACACTGCCGCGCGAATGGAAAGGCTGTGCCAGCCCGAAGCGTCTGTGCTGGACGCCGCAGCCCGGCCTCTCTACATCCCGTGGATCAGCCAACCGGAGGCAGCGATGGCCGGATCCGCCGCGTTCGACGAGATCGCCGAGAATTTCGAGTTCCTCGACGACTGGGAGGACCGCTACCGGTATGTGATCGAGCTCGGCAAGGCCATGGAGCCGCTCGCCGAGGCCGAGAAGATCCCGGAATACAAGGTCGAGGGCTGCGCAAGCCAGGTCTGGCTCGTCCCCGCCGTCAGCGAAGGCGCGGACGGGCGCACCGTGCTCAGCTTCCGCGGCGACAGCGACGCGATGATCGTGCGCGGCCTCATCGCGCTCCTGAACGCGCTCTATTCCGGCCGGCCCGTGGCGGAGATCCGGGAGATCGACGCGGCGGCGCAATTCGACCGGCTCGGCCTCGCCCAGCACCTCTCCGCGCAGCGCTCGAACGGGCTCAAGGCGATGATTCGCCGCCTCGACGGTCTTGCCGCAAGCGCGCTCGCGGCATAATCCCGGGTCCGGTGGCGCCGCGCGAGGCGCCCGGACGAAGGGAGAGGGCCGATGGCCGATGCACTGAGCACCTTGCTGGAGACGCGAGACTGGCTGCTGCTGGACGGCGCCACGGGCACCAACCTCTTCGCCATGGGCCTCATGTCGGGCGATGCGCCGGAGCTCTGGAATGTCGATGCGCCGGACAAGATCCGCGCGCTGCATGACGGGTTCATCGAGGCGGGCTCGGACCTCATCCTCACCAATTCCTTCGGCGGCTCGGCCTATCGGCTGAAGCTGCACGATGCGCAGGACCGGGTCTTCGAGCTCAACGAGGCCGCCGCCAGGCTCGCCCGCGAGCGTGCCGATGCCGCCGGCCGGCCGGTGATCGTCGCAGGCTCGCTCGGCCCCACCGGCGAGATCCTCGAGCCCGTGGGCCAGCTCTCCATCGCCGATGCGGTCGCCGCCTTCCGCGAGCAGATCCGCGGCCTCATGGCAGGCGGGGCGGATGTGATCTGGGCCGAGACCATCTCGTCGGAGGAGGAAGTGCGCGCCGCCGCCGAGGCCGCGGCCGCCGAGAACGCCCCCTTCTGCGCCACGCTCAGCTTCGACAGCGCCGGGCGCACCATGATGGGCGTCACCTCCGCCGCCTATGCGGCGCTGGCGCCGGAGCTCGCCGCAAGCCCCATCGCGCTCGGCGCCAATTGCGGGGTGGGCGCTGCGGATCTGTTGCGCACCGTCCTCGGCATCACCGAGGTCGCACCCGGCGCGGTCGTCATCGCCAAGGCCAATGCCGGCATCCCGCGCTATGTGGACGGCGCGATCCACTACACCGGCACGCCCGAACTCATGGCCGACTACGCCCGGCTCGCCCGCGATGCCGGTGCGCGGCTCATCGGCGGCTGCTGCGGCACCATGCCCGAGCATCTGCGGGCCATGCGCGCAGCGCTCGAGGCGCATACCCCCGGGCCGCGGCCGGATCTCGACACCATCCGCACCCGGATCGGCGAGTTCAGCTCCGCCTCCGACGGCACCGGAGAGGACGCGGGCGAGGGCCGGCGCCGCCGCACCCGCCGCCGCGCCTGACCGCTCGGCGCGGGGGCAGAAGCCCCGCGTCACTACGCCGCGCAGCACACGATCGCGCGATATCCGCGGCCTCCGTCGGTTTGCAGGCCGCGAATGACGCGTTTGGATCAGTCCGCCCGC
>JBCBWF010000253.1:0-7584 GCA_039817245.1 Pseudomonadota bacterium
CGCGCGCCACCTGCCCGGTGCCGGAGGCCACGTCGATCACGCGCATCTCCGGGCGCACGCCCGCGCGCTTCAGAGCCCAGAGTCTGTAGGAATCGCCACTGCCGAACCAGCCCCAGCGTGCGATGCCTTCGTAGTACGGCGCCGTCTGGTCGAAGATCTGGCGCAGGAAGGCCTGCTTCTCCGCCATGCTGGCATAGTAGGGACCGGCCACGAAAGGGCGTCGCTTGTCGAGCATTCGGGCCTTCTCCCTCTCGCGTCATCGGACTGCGCCGCGGTTCATCGAGCCGGATACAGGCCGTTCCGGTGGGCGGGTGCGCCAACCAAACTTGCTGCGTCTTACCGTTACAGATATTTTGTGGCAACGGTTCTGGCGCGTGCTACCGGCAGCCGCCGTGGATGTCTCGGAATTCAGTGAGAACCGATGTGACTGAGGCCGACCGGATCCAAGCTCGCCGCGCCCTGCCGCCGATGGCCGAGATCGCGCCCTCGCGGGCCACGATCGCTGCGCGGTTCGTGCGGACCCGTCTGTTCGATCTCTGCATCTTCGTCTGGAGCCTGCTCTTCGGCATCGCGATCATGACCTACTTCAAGATCCAGTGTCGCCCGCGGGAGGTGCGCTGGATCCTGTGGCTCTGGACGAACGGGTTCATCCGTGCCGCGCGGGCTATCTGCGGCGTGCGTTACCGGGTGGAGGGGCTGGAGACGGTGCCGGACCGCCCGGTGGTTTTCGTGGCCAATCACCATTCCTACTGGGAGTCGATCGCGCTCTGCGCGTTTCTGCCGAATGTGAACGTGGTGACCAAGCGGGCGTCGATGTCGATCCCGGTGTTCGGCTGGGGCCTGCGCTGTGCGCCGATGATCCCGGTCGATCGCGACCGGCCGGGGCAGAACCTTCGGCGGATCGTCCGTCAGGCCAAGCGCAGCCTGGCGGAGGGGCGGAGCGTGCTGATCTTCCCGGAAGGCCAGCGCGTCTCGGCCTGGGAGCGGTGCCGGTTCCAGCGGGGCCTCGAGCTCATCTACGGCGAGCTCGGCTCGGAGGTGGTGCCCATCGTGCACAATGCCGGGCTCCTGTGGCCGCGGGGCTTCGGGGTGAAGCGGCCAGGCCTCATCACGATGCGCTTCTTGCCGGTCGAGCCTGCTGGGGAGCCGCCGGAGGCCTTCGTCGCCCGGCTCGAAGCGCTTCTGAACGCGGAGAAGGACCGGCTGCTCACCGCGGAGCACGCCGGCTGAACCAGCCGCCGCAGCGGAACGCGCCGCACCGGCTCTGCCACCGATTGCGCTCCGCCAGACGGGTCCTTACAACCGGAAGGGCATGAGGCCGGGGCGCGGTTCGGCGCCGATGGGCAGGGCGAGGCGCGCATGGCGGTGGCGGTGGACTGGAGCCGGGTGGTGATCCGGCCGGCGGTGCCGGCGGATGCGGAGGCGATCGCGTCGCTGCACGCGCAGGCCTGGCGCGACACGTATGGCCCGCTTCTCCCCGAAGGCGCGCTGCCGGACACGCTGGAGGAGGATCGCCAGCGTCTCTGGCCCCGCGTTCTCGCCCCCACGGCGCGTCTTCAGGTCGTGCTGGTGGCCACGTTCGGCGGCCGGCTCCTCGGCTTCGCCTGGGCCTATTCGGACCGCAAGGAGCCCGGCGTGGACGATCTCGCCGCGCTCTACGTGGCCAAGGAGGCGCGCAAGAGCGGCGTGGGCGCCATGCTGATGCGCGAGCTCGCGGACCGGCTGACCTCCATCGGGCGCACCCATCTGCGCTGCTGGGCGATGAAGAACAATGTGCGCGCGCGTGCCTTCTACGCCCGCCTCGGCGCGGTGGAGAGCATGATCGAGGAATCCCCGCTGCTGCCCGGCGCCGCCGATGGCGGGACCCTGCTGGTGGAGGATGTGCGCCTCGATTTCCCCTCGCTGCCCGCGCTCGGGCGTGCGGCGCGGGCCGAGCATGTGCGCCGGCTCGCCTCGCTCGGTCGCGCCGGTCGGGTCGAACAGGTGCGCGGGCTCGCCCTGCCGCTCTCCATGCCGGCGCTCGATGTGGCGGAGGTGACCGGCGCGCCGCACCCCGCGGGCGAGTCGGGCCCGGCCTCACGGCGGCGCAAGCGCCGGCTCGCGCTGCCCTTCGGGCTCACCCAGTTTGGCGTCAACCTGCTGACGCTCGCGCCCGGCGTGCACTCCGCACCCGCCCATGTGCACAGCCATGAGGACGAATTCGTCTATGTGCTGGACGGCGAGGTCTGGCTCGTGAGCGGGGAGGAGGCGCGCCGGCTCGGCCAGGGCGAGGTCGCGGGCTTTCCGGCCGGCGGACCGGTGCATCACCTTGAGAACCGCGGCGCAAGCACCGCCTGGGTGCTCGAGATCGGCTCGCGCCTGCCGGATCGCGACACGGTGCAGTATCCCGGCCGGGACCTCGAGGTGGCTCAGGCCCAGAACGGCCGGCGCCTTTTCGTGCGCAAGGACGGCACGGTGCTCGGCCCGGCGGACTGACGCAGCGACCGCTTCCGCCGGGCCCAACCGGCTGAGCGCCCCCGCACGCCAGACCGGGGCGCACTGGCGCCGGCAACCGAAGCCGTGTAGCACCCGTTCACGAGACGGGAGGATCGCCCGCATGGCGGACCGCGGCATGGCAGACGAGACGCTCTTCCGGCTTTGGCTGGACGGAGCCCACGCCTTCGCCCGTGCCGTGGGCGCTGGTGGCGACGGCGGCGGGCGCGATGACCCCCCCGATGGCGGCGGGGGGGAGGAGTGGCGGCGCGCCGAGCAGCTCTTCTCCGCCTGGAGCCGGTTCATCGAGGCGATGGCCAGCATGCACGAAGCCCGCGCCGGTGCGCCCGGGGCGAGCCCTTTCGATCCTGCCGGCTGGCTGCGCGCGCCGGGTGACGGCGGTATGGCCGATCTCTGGCGCTGGTTCGAGGGCCCCGACTTCGCCGATTTCTTCGCCGAGGAGCGCCGCGTGATCGCCGAATGGCGCGAATGGCTGCAATGGACCGCGGCGGCGGAGCAGTACCGCGCCGTCATGGCCGGCGGCTGGCTGCGCGCCTTCCGCCGCTTTGCCGAGGCGCTCGCGGCCCGCGCCGGCAATGGCGACGGGACCTCAGAGGCTGGCAGCGAGGACGCGGGCGAAGCCGCGCCGCCGGCGGGTTGGGACGGCGTCGTCGCCCTCTGGCGGGAGATCGCCGATGCCGAGCTCGCCCGCACGCA
Organism: Pseudomonadota bacterium; assembly: GCA_039817245.1. Lineage (GTDB taxonomy): Bacteria > Pseudomonadota > Alphaproteobacteria > Rhodobacterales > Rhodobacteraceae > Thermohalobaculum. The sequence continues at coordinate 3,190 of JBCBWF010000253.1, forward strand.
GCGCAGTGAGGCCTATCTCGCCGCCCAGCGCGATCTCCTGGCCGCCGAGCTTGCACTGCGCGCGCGCCTGCGCAGCCGCGCCGACCGTCTCGCCGCGTTCTTCGGACTGCCCACACGGGCGGAGATCGATGATCTGCAGGAGACGGTGCACGGCCTTCGCCGCGAGATCCGCGCCCTGCGTCGCGAGATGCGCAGCGCCGCCGGCCCCGGCCCCGGCCCCGCCGACGACGCGCCGGGCTCCGCCAATGGCCGCGCCGGGGAGGCGGGCGGGTGAGCGGCTGGAGCGGGCCGGGCGGGCCGGGCGGCCGCCGTTCCCCGGATCCGGCGCTCGGCATGATCGAGGCGACCCGGCGCATGATCCGGCTCATGGAGCGCATGGGCGCGCGCCGCTCGCGCGCCATCGAGATCGCCACCACGCCGCGAGACGAGATCTGGCGGAGCGGCAAGGTGAGCCTCAGCCGATACCGGCCGCGGCGCACCCCTGCGCTCGGCCCGCTCGTGATCGTGCACGGCCTGATCGGCCGGCAGAGCATGGCCGATCTCGAGCCCGACCGCTCGCTGGTGCGTCGGCTGGTGGAGGCCGGCGTCGATACCTACACCATCGACTGGGGCAATCCGACCCGCGCGGACCGGCTGCAGGACTTCACGGACTACGCGGACATCTTCCTCGGCGAGGCGCTGGAGGCCGTGGCCCGGGAGAGCGGGGCGGAGCGCGCGGCCCTTTTCGGCATCTGCCAGGGCGGCGTTTTCGCGATCTGCCATGCCGCCCTCTACCCGCAGCGGCTGAAGGGCTTGGCGCTGGCCGTCACGCCCGTCGACTTCCACGCCGACCGCGAGGATCCGGATCCCGAGCGCGGCCATCTCAACCTCTGGCTCCGCTCGCTCTCGCCCGAGCTGATCGCGGCCATGGTGGACGACACGGGGAACCTGCCGGGTGCCCTCACGGGTGCTGTCTTCAACGGCCTCGCCCCGGCGCGCTGGATCGCCAAGTACACCGCCGAACTCATGGAGATCGCCGACGACCCGGAGGCCTTCGAGACCTTCCTGCGCATGGAGAAGTGGCTCGCCGACCGGCCGGACCATCCCGGCGCGGCGGCCAAAGAGTGGCTCATCGGGCTCTATCGCGAGAACCGGCTGGTGGAGGGACGCTTCGCGCTGGAGGACCGGACGATCGATCTTGCCGCCATCGCCTGCCCGGTCCTCAACATCTACGCCGAGCAGGACCACATCATCCCGCCCCCTTGCAGCCGGGCGCTAAAAGGGCATCTTCGGAACGTGGCGTATCGCGAACTCGCGGTGCCCACCGGGCATATCGGCGTATTCGTCAGCCGCCGCGCCCAGGCGATCGTGCCGCCGGCTGTGGTCGATTGGCTCGAAAATACGTGCTGAGCGCTTGAAACGAGACAGCACTGCGGTCACGTTCACAATTCCGCCTTGCTCGCGGGAAATGGTGACCCATTGACAAGATCTCGTCGTATTGCGCCCCGCGACAGTGTACCGGCGCTACAGGAGGATGCCTTGGTCCGACGCTACAACCCGATCCGGCGTATCGCGCTGGCCGCAGCCCTCTCTGCCGCATTGCCGCTCTCCATGCCGGCGCCATCGAGCGCGGCGCCGCTCGCCGGGCCATATCTGGCGGCGGAGCAGGCAGCGCGGCGCGGGGATATCGCGGCGGCGGCGGACTATTACAGCCGTGCGTTGGCTTCGGATGCCGAGAATGCCGTCCTGCTGGAGCGCACCATCCTGCACCAAGTGGCCGCGGGGCGGATCGAGAGCGCCATCGCCCTGGCCCGCCGGCTTTCGGAGCTGAGCGACGGCAACCAGATCGCGATGCTCATGCTCGCGGCGGAGGCGTTCAAGCTCGACCGGCCCGAGACGATCCTCGAGATGCTCGGCGACGAGCGCAACGACACCGGCCCCTTCGTCGGCTTTCTCATCGAGGCCTGGGCGGCCTTCGCCGCGGGCGACACGGATGAGGCCCGCAAGGCGCTGATCGCGCTGCGCGAAGGCGGATCGGGCGGCGCGGCCGGCGAGATGATGGCGGCCTATCATATCGGCCTTCTGGAGACGGCTGTCGGGGACGACGCCGCTGCGGCCACCGCCTTCGCCCGCACGGCGGAGCTTGCCAACTCCACCACCGACCGGCTGGCCCGGATGCGCGCGATCGCGCTCGCCCGCTCCGGCGATATGGACGGTGCGATGACCGTGCTGAAGGACCGCCTCGGCCGCACGCTCGGCGATGCGCGTCTGGAGGCGCTGCTGGTCGATCTGGAAGCCGGGCGCACGCCGGAGCCGCTGATCACCACCGGTGCGGGCGGCGCTGCCGAAGCGCTCTTCGGCATCTCGGCGTTCCTGTCGCGCGGGCAGAACCGGATCATCGGGCTGAGCTATGCGCGCCTCGCGACCTATCTCGAGCCCGACCTGATCGACGCGAAGCTGCTGATCGCCCAGATGCTGCGCTCGGACGGGCAGAACGAGCTGGCCATTGCCGCCTATGAGAGCGTGCCGCGGAACATTCCCGAAGCGCTGCAGGCCCAGATCGGCCGCGCCGAGGCCATGCTTGCGGCCGGCATGACCGAGCCTTCCATCGTGGCCATGCGCGAAGTGACCGCGCGGTTCCCGCGCTCGGTCGAGGCGCATACCTCGCTCGGCGACATTCTGCGTCGCGAGAGCCGCTTCGAGGAGGCGGCCGTGGCCTACAACGCCGCGATCGATCTCACGGACCCGATCGAGCCGCGCCACTGGGTGCTCTTCTACCAGCGCGGCATCGCCTATGAGCGTTCGGACCGTTGGGACGATGCGGAGGTGGACTTCTTCAAGGCGCTCGAGCTCAGCCCGGACCAGCCGAATGTGCTGAACTATCTCGGCTATTCCTGGGTCGAGCTGCGCCGCAACCTCGATCAGGCGCGCGAGATGATCGCCAAGGCCGTCGATCAGCGCCCCGATGACGGCTACATCGTGGACAGCCTCGGCTGGGTTCTCTTCCGGCTCGGCGATTTCGACGGTGCGGTGCGGCATCTGGAGCGCGCGGTGGAGCTGCGCCCGGTCGATCCGGTCATCAACGACCATTTCGGCGATGCGCTCTGGATGGTGGGGCGCCGCACAGAGGCGGAGTTCCAGTGGAAGCGCGCACTCTCCTTCGAGCCGGAGGAGAAGGACGCAACCCGGATCCGCGAGAAGCTCGACCGTGGGCTGGACGAGGTGATGGCGGAGGAGGCGGCCGCCGGCCAGCCCGCCATCATCGGCGGCGACGACGCGGGCGAGACCAAGAAGGGCGGCTGAGCCCGCCACGGCGTCGCGGATCGATCCCGGGGGCTTTCGCCGGCCCCCGCTCGTGCTAAACCCCGCAGCCGCGGCGCCCTGAGGCGCCGATCGGTCGGGGGGCAGGACATGGCGGCGCATCTCGCGGAGCTCGCTCCGGCGAAGGTCAATCTCTTCTTGCATCTGCGCGGCCAGCGGGCGGACGGATACCATCTGCTCGAGAGCCTCGTCGTCTTCCCCGGCATCGCGGACCGGCTGGAGCTGGAGGACGGCCCCGGCCTGTCGCTGGCGCTCGACGGTCCCTTCGGATGGGATCTGCCCGCGGACGGGGACAATCTCGTGCTCGCAGCGGCGATGGCGCTGGCGGAAGCCACCGGGCAGGCCCGGCCACGAGCGGCGCTGCGGCTCAGCAAGAACCTGCCTGTCGCCTCCGGGATCGGTGGCGGCTCGGCGGATGCGGCGGCGGCGCTGCGGCTCCTGTCGCGCGCCTGGGGCGTGGCCGTCCCGCCGGGGCTCGCGCTTCGGCTCGGCGCCGATGTGCCCGTCTGCGGCGCGGCGCCAAGGCCGACCTGGATGGAGGGTATCGGCGAGCGGATCGCGCCGGGGCCATCGCTGCCGCCGCTGTGGATCGTTCTGGTGAACCCGCTCCGCCCGGTGGAGACCCGCGCAGTCTTCCGCGAGACCACCGAGAAGCTGCACGCACCGATGCCGCCCCTGCCAGAAGGTGGCATCGCCGACCCGGAGGCCGCGCTCGCCTGGCTCGCGGAGGGGCGCAACGACATGGAGCCAGCCGCCCGCCGGCTTTGCCCCGCCATCTCCGAGGTGCTGGAGGCGCTCGGCGACGCGGCGGTCGCGCGCATGTCCGGCTCCGGCGCCACCTGCTTCGCGCTCCATGCCGACGAAGCGGCGGCGACGACGCAGGCGGAGCGTGTCCGCGACGCCCGGCCGGACTGGTGGGTGGCGGCCGCGCCCGTGCCCGGCTAGCCCTCAGGCATCGCGCGAGACGACGAACTCCACGATATCGGTGAGCGCGGTGCGCAGGGGGCTCGGCGGGAAGATCGCCAGCGCCTCCGTCGCCCGGGTTGCCTCGGCATGGGCCGCGGCCCGCGTCGCTTCGAGCGCTCTGGTCGCGAC
>JBCBWF010000617.1:0-2139 GCA_039817245.1 Pseudomonadota bacterium
AGCTGACGAGTTCGTGGACGACGGCGCGGAGCTGGGAGACGGAGCCGGGCGCGCTGTCGACTGTGTCGAGCCAGAGGGTCTGGATCGAATCGATTATGGCAAGCGCCGGGGGTGCGGCGTCGAGCGTGGTGAGGATGTCGCGGAGGTTCGTCTCGGCGGCGAGGGAGACCGGGGACTGGCCGAGGCCGAGGCGGGCGGCGCGCATGCGGACCTGGGCCGCGGCCTCCTCGCCGGAGACATAGACCACCGCGGCGCCGGCGGAGGCGAAGGCGGCGGCGGCCTGGAGAAGGAGCGTGGACTTGCCGATGCCGGGATCGCCGCCGACGAGCACGGCGGAGCCCGGCACGAGGCCGCCGCCGAGGACACGGTCGAGCTCGCCGATGGCCGAGGCGCGGCGCGGCGGCGGGGCTTCGGCGGCGTCGAGCGGCTCGAGGGCGACGGCGCGGCCGCGCACCGGGCCGAGCGCGCGGGGGCCGGGCCCGGCGGCGGAGAGGCCCGCATCCTCCTCGAGCGTGTTCCAAGCCCCGCAGGCCTCGCACTGGCCGGCCCATTTGGCGGCGGTCGCCCCGCAGGCCCGGCAGCGGTATTGCGTGCGGGTCTTGGCCATCGGTTCAGATCGCGACGAAGCCGAGGAGCACCACCACGGCGAAGAGCTGGTGGAGCATGGGGAAGACCTTGAACCAGCGCTCCTCGAGCCAGAAGGTCCAGAGCGAGATGCCCAGAAGGGGGAGTGCGAGGATCCGCGCCACCGGCACATAGCCCATATAGAGCGCGGCCATGACGGCGCAGGTGGCGAGCAGGGCCGCGAGATGCGCGATCTGCAGCCGCCCCTCGGTGAGCATCGCCTGGGCGAGGCTGTAGGTGGTGGCGATGAAGACGAAGAGCCCGGCGAAGATGCCGATGACGAGCAGCATCAGTCCCATGTGACGGTCTCGCCCTCCTCGGTCTTGCGGCGCCAGTCATGCCGCTTGGTGGCGTGGGAGATCCAGATCTGGCCGAGCACGCAGGCGGTGAAGAGCCAGAGCCCCCAGCCGGTGACGACCGAGCCGAGGCCCACACCCTTCACCACCACGATGTAGACGGCAATGAGGAAGACGTCGGCCATGGACAGCTTGCCGATGGTGTCGATCACCGGCAGCGCGCGGGTGCCGAGCGCGCCGAGATGGATCGCGGCCAGCGCGGCGGTCTTGCCGAAGGGGATCACCATGGCGAAGAGGGCGACGAGCAGGGAGAGGGCGGGGTCGACCGTCCAGAGATCGCGCACGCCGCCGAGGATGGTGATCTCGTTGCCGCGGAACCACGGCAGGAGGCCCGCATGGGCCAGCGGGGCCGCCCAGGCGACCGGGTAGGCGACGAGGAGGGCGCAGTTGGCCGCCGCGATCCGGCGCTTGGGCGCGCGGGTACGGGCGATCTGGCGGCCGAGGCGGCGCAGGATTGGGCTAACGCGCAAGGCCGAGCACCGTGAGCGCGAGGCTCGCGACCGTTATGAGACCGAGGCAGCGGCGCTCCGTGCCGGCCTCGCCGGGGCCCGCGCGGGCGATCAGCAGGAGAAGGCCGGCGGCGAGGCCAGCGAAGGCGAGGACGCGGACCACGGCCATGCTGCCGCCCACCGCGCCGAGGAGGTGGCTGGTGGCCAGCGCCGGCGCGCAGATGATGATCAGCACGGCGGTGAGCTGGGCGCCGAGGGTTTCGGCCTGCGAAAGCTCGCGATTGGCCCGCGCGATGGCCTGCATCACGCCATAGGCCAGCGCGAGGCCCGAGAGGAGGCGGAGAACGGCGAGTGCACTCACCTGATCGCCGCGATCGGCCCGTCGGGCAGGCCGTTGACGAACTGGTGCACATGGGGCTCGTCGGTGGTGTCTATCTCCGCCACGGGGCCCTCCCACTGCACGCGGCCCTCATGCAGCATGGCCACCCGGTCCGCGATGCGGCGGACGCTGGTCATGTCATGCGTGATGGTGACGGCGGTGGCGCCGAGATCGGTGACGATCTCGCGGATGAGCGCATTGATGACGTCGGCCATGATCGGGTCGAGCCCGGTGGTGGGCTCGTCGAAGAAGATGATCTCGGGCTCGGCCGCGATGGCGCGGGCGAGGCCGACGCGCTTCTGCATGCCGCCGGAGAGCTCGGCGGGGAAGA
>JBCBWF010000621.1:0-2087 GCA_039817245.1 Pseudomonadota bacterium
AGGCCGGGGCCGAGGGCGCTGCGCCATTCGCGGCGGGCGGTGCGGTCGTGGCAGCAGGGCGTGGCGGTGCGGCCGCCCCGTTGGCCCCCCCGCTGAAGCCGGTGAACTCGTCCACCATCTCCTGCGTCATGGTGTGGTCCGCGCCGATCTCCCCGGCGATCAGCCCCTTCTGCAGCACCAGGACCCGGTCGGAGAGATCGGTGATGAATTCGAGGTTCTGCTCCACCAGCAGGATCGAGATGCCCCGCGCCGCCGCCAGTTCGCGCAGCTTCTCCTCGATCATGTCCACGATCGAGGGCTGGATCCCCTCCGTCGGCTCGTCCAGCAGCAGAAGCTGCGGCTCGCTCACCAGCGCCCGCGCGAGCGCCAGGAGCTGCTGCTCGCCGCCGGAGAGCGCGCCGCCCTGCCGCGCGAGCAGCCGCTCGAGCTGCGGGAACTCGCGCAGCACCGCCTCCAGCGCTGCCTCCTCGTCCACCGCGTCATGCGCCGCGATCCCCATGCGCAGATTGTCCCGCACCGACAGCGTCGGGAAGATCCCGCGCCCCTGCGGCACATAGCCGATCCCGAGGCGGGCGCGCTCATGGCTGGGCTCACGCGTCACATCCATGCCGTCGAAGCTGATCCCGCCCCCCGTGGCCGGCACCAGCCCCATCAGCGTCTTCAGTAGGGTGGACTTGCCCATCCCGTTATGGCCGAGGATGCCCACGATCTGCCCCTCGGCGATGGTCAGATCCAGCCCGTGCAGCACCGGCACGCGGCCATAGCCGGCGCGCAGGCCGCGGATCTCCAGGATGTCCGGCGCCTCGGTCAATGCTTGTGCCCCAGATAGACCTCGCGGACGGTCGGATCCGCCGAGATCACGTCCATGCTGTCCTCGATCAGGATCGCACCTCGGTGGAAGACCGTCACCTTCGCTGCGATGGAGCGGATGAAGTTCATGTCGTGCTCCACCACGATCATGCTGGCCGTGCGGTTGATCTCGCGGATCAGCTCGGCGGTGAGCTGCGTCTCCTCATGGGTCATGCCCGCGGCGGGCTCGTCGAGCAGCACCAGCCAGGGCTCCATCGCCATCACCATGCCGAGCTCGACCCACTGGCGCTGGCCATGGGCGAGGTTGCCGACGAGCTGGCTGCGGATCTCGCCGAGGCGCACGCGCTCCAGCGTCTCGGCCGTGAGCACCCGCGCCCGGCGCGCATCGTGCCAGCGCCGGCAGGCGAGCCAGATATTCTCCTCCACGCTCAGCCCGTCGAACACGTTCGGGATCTGCGTCTTGATGCCGACGCCGAGCTGCGCGATCTCGTGCGGGTCTGCCCCGGTGGTGTCCAGATTGCGGATCAGCACCGTGCCTTCGGAGGGTTTGAGCTGCCCGGTCAGGCATTTGAAGAAGGTGCTCTTGCCCGCCCCGTTCGGCCCGATCAGGCAGCGCAGCTCGCCCGCCTCCAGCGCGAAATCCACCTGGTCGTTGGCCACCACGCCGCCGAAATGCATGGAGAGCCCGCGGGTCTCGACCACCACCTCCCGCCGCCCTGCGCGCGCCATCGCCCTCACTCCGCCGGCTGCTCGGCGCCGCGCGGGCGCGTGCGCGAGCCCCGCCGCGCCCGGCGCGCATCGCGCCGCCCGATGCGCCGCCGCCCGCGCCGCATCGCCAGCGCCATCACTTCCGGCACCACCCCGCGCGGCAGGAGCAGCACGAAGAAGATCAGTACCAGCCCCAGCACCACGTTGCTGTTGAGGTAGGACTGCGTGCCGAGCCACGAGGTGAGGTAGAACACCCCGAAGGCCCCCAGCACCGGCCCGATCAGCGTGCCCCGCCCGCCGACGATCACCCAGATGATCGCCTGCGCGGCATAGGTCAGCGCGAAGAGATCCGGCGTCACCCGGCCCACGCCATTGGCCATCAGCACGCCCGCCAGCCCCGCGAGCCCGCCCCCGATCGCGAAGAGCGCGAGCTTGTAGAGCCGCGCGTCGTAGCCCAGCAGTTCGGCGCGTGTCTCGTTCTCCCGGATCGCCACGCAGACCCGCCCGAAATGGCTGCGCGTCAGGAACACGCAGCCGAAATAGGCCAGGATCAGCGCCCCCATCGCCAC